>NZ_JACJPF010000040.1 GCF_014695915.1 Trichocoleus sp. FACHB-40 | reverse complement strand
TCCTTTTGTTCAGGGGTCATAGCCGCTCCTCCTACGAATGCAGTTCACACTTCTGTTGACGCTCTACCTATTATCCTCTCTTGATAGTAGTTTTACAAAACCGGGATGCTCCCTGCAGACAGACGCGACGCGAGATAGTATGGAGTGTGTAAAATTTAAGTTTTCATGTCTAAACTTCTACCTACACTCGTCTTAGTTGCAGCTAGTCTACTGCTTGGGGATGCAGGAAAAATCAACCCAGCAGCAGCCGGAACCTGTGCTGATAAATGTCCGCCGCCGCCGATTCAGTTCATACCGGGACAACGCATTACCTTTGAGGTTGTTAATCTAACATCAAGTTTGGTTCAGATGCAGAGGGTGTTGGGGACTGACCCGATTCCTCTTAATCCCGGACAAGCGGTATCTTTTGCTAGGGGAGGTAGTACCGACCCAAATTTATCAGTTTTGTTGTGGGATGCTACTGGTTTGCCATTGCGGGTGAACATTGGGAAACCGAATGCGAGAACTTTGCGGATAGAAGTGCGTCCCGGTGGTCGTCCTCCAGGCGATCGCACAGTTTATCTTAAAGACGACGGTCGGGTTGCGGTTTTTTAGCTCAAAGCTGATAGGATGGCCACAGCCGGATTGCTTAAATTAAGACACCTGTGCAAGACCGACCATCATCAGATCCATCCTCTCGTTCTCACCGATTGCCTAATCATCGGTGGCAGATATTTCCCAGCATTGAAGCACAAGCTCAACATCTGGCGCAAGCAACGGGACTTTCACCTTTGTTGGGTCAGGTGTTGATCAATCGGGGGATGGAAACGTACCAAGAGGTGCAAGCATTTCTGGAACCAGAATCGCAGGTTTTGCCTTCACCATTGGAGGATTTTCCAGATTTAGCAATTAGTGTGGAACTGTTGAAAGATGCGATCGCATCCAGTGAAAAAATTGCTATTTGTGGTGACTACGATGCTGATGGCATGACTAGCACTGCTTTGTTACTCCGGGCGCTGCGGTGGTTAGGCGCACAGGTAGATTATGCCATTCCCAGCCGCATGAGTGAAGGCTATGGCATTAATAGGCGAATTGTAGAAGAATTTCACCGAGAAGGTGTTGGGCTAATTTTAACTGTAGATAATGGCATTTCAGCGTTTGATCCTATTGATAGAGCGCGACAACTGGGTGTAAAAGTCATTGTCACCGACCATCACGATATCCCAGAAAAACTGCCGCCAGCTGATGCCATCCTCAACCCGAAACTAATTGCCGAATCTTCGCCTTATCGGGGTGTTGCTGGTGTTGGAGTTGCCTATATTTTGGCAGTAACGCTTGCTCAACAACTGGGTCAAGCTAAAGGCTTAGTAAAGCCACTTTTAGAGCTATTTACTCTAGGAACCATTGCGGATTTAGCGCCTTTAACTGGTGTTAATCGTCGCTGGGTAAAGCGAGGTTTGCAACAGTTGCCGCATTCGCAACTAGCAGGGGTTCAAGCATTGATTCAAATGTCTGGGGTACAACAGGGAACGGAAAACAGCGAACCAGAAAATCCCAAATCCGATCCTCTCGTAAAAAAGGGGGGATTCCAAAATGCAAAATCCCTAAAGCCGGAGGATATTGGTTTTCGCCTTGGCCCCCGAATTAATGCTGTAGGACGCATTGCTGACCCCCTAACCGTAATTGAGTTGCTGACAACTGATGATATGGGGCTGGCGCTGGAAAGGGCGATGCAGTGCGAACAAATTAACAAACTTCGTCAGCAACTATGCGAGGAAATTGAACAAGAAGCTATTGCTTATGTAGAGACATTCCATGCAAGTTCTCTAAAGCAAGACCGGGTTTTGGTTGTTGTTCAACCAGATTGGCATCATGGCGTGATTGGAATTGTTGCTTCCAGATTAGTTGAACGCTACGGCGTTCCGGTGTTTATCGGGACTTATGAGGATGAGCAACACATTCGGGGTTCAGCGCGGGGAATTCCTGAATTTCATGTGTTTGAAGCTTTGCAGTATTGTCAAGATTTATTGGGGAAATTTGGCGGACACAAGGCAGCAGGCGGCTTTTCTATGCCAGCGGAGAATTTAGAAGCATTTCGAGAACGGTTGTGCATTTTTGCTAACCAATGCCTCAAACCTGAACATTTAAAGCCGTTGCTGAAGATTGATGCCCAGGCTAGCCTGGAGCAAATTAATCTCAGTTTATATCAGCAGATGGATAGCCTTCACCCCTGCGGTATCGAAAACTCCGACCCGATTTTCTGGACTCCTAATGTTCGAGTTATGGAGCAAAAAATTGTGGGGAAAGGTCACGTTAAACTGACAGTGTTGCAGGATGACCCAGTTTACAAAATTAAAGCGATCGCGTGGCGTTGGGGCGATTACTTTCCTTTGCCGCCGCGAGTGGATATCGCCTACAAATTAAAAGAAAATTTCTGGAATGGCAACACCACAATTGAGCTGGAATTAGTAGGTGTCCGACTTCCCAAAATCTCCTCACTGGCTTCGCCACAGCCTCAAGCCGAATTTTACTACAACCAACGTCATTACACCTGTAGTCTGAACGAGTCTTTAAAAGAATTAAAAATTAAAAATAATCAAGGTAAAGTTCTAGCTATTCAGCAAGGACAAAGAACCGGGGTTTTAGGGACAACAGCCGCAGATTCCGCCCAGGTGGATGTTACCGAACCGAAATATTTTCATCTAATTAAGGCGGCTCTCAAAGCTTTGAACCTACCCGGAAGAAGTACATAACTTATCTAAAAAGTCAAGACCTTTAAACACAAAAGACGCTAAGGGATTCACAAAGGAGCGCAAAGTTTTAATCACCCTCTGCGTACCTTTGCGCTTCCCTTAGCGATCCTTTGCGTTTAAGATTCACTTTGGTTACAAACGCTGGAAATTTAGAGGTCGCCGTTGCGAAATGCCAGCACGAAAATGACCGCTGGCCCAGCAAGCATGATTAGTGCCACAAAGGTGAGCTGAGCAATTACTTCCCAGTTGAGGTTGCCTAAAGAGCTGAAAAATTCCATGTTTCCTGCCTTTGATGAGGGTATTTACTACGTATAGATTTAACTGGCAAAGCTGGAAATTTTGCCATCTAATCTTACCTAGCGATCGCTCCTTTATTAAAGCAAGTTTACAAAAGTATAATAAACGAGAGGAATTGCGGGTAGCCGTCTTGAACAGCTGCCAAGGAAAAACCGTTAAGCTCAAGGAACGAGAACTTTTTGAAAGATTTTGAACAATGGCGACTTGGGGCTGTGTTAAGCAATGTGGAGCCTGCTGTCATCTTGACCCAGCAGACCGACCAGACTTGGATGAGTATCTTACCCCAGATGAGTTACAGCTTTATCTGAGCATGGTGGGGGAAGGAGGATGGTGCGTGAATTTTGACCATACGGCGCGAGAATGCCGCATCTATACAGACCGTCCTCGCTTCTGTCGAGTACAGTCAGATGTTTTCGAGGATTTGTATGGTGTTGAACCAGAGGAGTTGAACGACTTTGCGATTGAATGTTGTCGCGAGCAGATTGAAGGCGTCTATGGCGATCGCTCTTTAGAAATGATCCGCTTTAACAGCGAAGTTGGCTTCTGAGAAGGCTTTGTAATTTCAAAAGCTTGATATTCCGACACACATCTGAGAAAATGAAAAGAATATGAAAACTATGCAGCGTTAAGCAGAACTAAAGAGTGAAACTATCGACATTGCCTCCCAGCTTGCCTACTTTGGAGCGTCCTATTGAACCAGCGAAACCTGCACAAACGCGCCAGTCTTACCAGAAGCCAGCAGCATCTAAGCTGGAAGGTTTGCCCTGGAAAGCTTTCAGTTCGACGTTCTTGACGATATTTTTGGCAGAAATGGGAGACAAAACCCAGATAGCAACTCTGCTGATGAGTGCGGAATCTCAGTCACCTGGGCTAGTTTTTGCAGGTGCAGCAGCGGCACTCATCGCTACAAGTTTACTAGGGGTATTGTTGGGGCGCGCTCTGGCAACCAAGTTCTCGCCGAAAACCCTGGATACGGCAGCTGGAGTTTGTTTGCTGTGCGTTTCTGCGATGCTGTTCTGGGACGTAGTGCATTTTTAAAGCTTTTTCGCTCCCAGGCAGATTCTGGGAATGCTTATAGTGAGGCTTGTTTTCACTGGTGTAGTTGCATTAATTATTGAAGTAGGCACCTCCAAAACAGCGTTACCAGGCTCAGCCTAGTAACGAGGATAAATTAAACAATAAGAAATAGTTATGGATTGGCACCTTTTAGGAATTAGTTTTATTACGGTATTTTTGGCAGAGATAGGAGATAAAAGCCAATTTGCAGCGATCGCGCTCTCTGGCAGTTCCAAATCTCCCCGCGCTGTATTTTTTGGGACAGTCACAGCACTGCTGTTAGCTAGTTTACTGGGAGTTCTGGCAGGAGAAGGCGTATCGGTGCTGTTTCCGGCGCGGATTTTGAAAGCGATCGCGGCAATTGGATTTGCCTTGATTGCTATGCGCCTGCTGTGGCCTGATGCCAACTCGTCCGAAGAATCGGAAGAGACACTATAAGATTTGTCATTTTCTTCAACCCGCGTCTGTGGGCTTTATTTGTGTAGCTTTATTTAGTCTTTTGGGCGCTTTTTCTTACGGGAAAACATAGGGAAGACTTAATATAGAGTCATCCGCTGATTGCTTCCCATTATGAGCTATTGCCTCAATCCCACTTGCCCAAATCCCCAGAATCCTAATGATACAAAGTTTTGTATCACCTGTGGCACCAAATTGCTGCTCAAAGAGCGCTACCGTGCTATCAAACCAATTGGACAGGGAGGCTTTGGCAGAACTTTTTTGGCAGTGGATGAAGACAAACCCTCAAAACCACCCTGCGTTATTAAGCAATTTTATCCCCAAGCCCAAGGCACCAGCACCGTTCAAAAGGCAGTTGAGTTATTTAATCAAGAAGCGGTGCGACTGGATGAACTAGGCAAACATCCCCAGATTCCAGAACTGCTGGCATATTTTACCCAAGACGATCGGCAGTATTTGGTGCAAGAATTTATCGACGGGCAAAATTTAGCTGAAGAACTATCAAAGGTCGGTGCATTTAATGAAACTCAGATTCTCCAATTGTTAAACGATCTATTACCTGTGCTGCAATTTGTCCACAATCATCAGGTAATTCATCGGGATATTAAGCCAGAAAATATTATTAGGAGAAGTCGAGACACACGTCTGGTTATTGTCGATTTTGGGGCTTCTAAATTTGCCACTGGTGCCGCCCTACTGCAAACAGGAACCAGCATTGGCAGCCCCGAATATGTAGCACCAGAACAAGCTAGAGGCAAAGCTACCTTTGTCAGCGATATTTATAGTTTAGGAGTTACCTGCATTCATTTATTAACTCAGATGTCTCCGTTTGACTTATATGATATCAACGAAGATGCCTGGGTTTGGCGACAATTCTTGACTTTTAAAGTCAGCGGTTTTTTAGGTAAAATTCTAGACAAAATGCTGCAAACTGCTGTCAGTCGGCGCTATCAATCAGCAGCAGAAGTGCTAAAAGACTTGAATCAAGAGCAGAAGCAAGCAACAACACCAACAGTTGCGACACCCGCAAAGCCTGTTCATCCACAGCCAGGGACAACGCCCGTTATCAAACCCTCGGCTAGCAAGTCTAAAAGCCTAGTTGATGACGAATTGGCAGAGATGCGATCGCAGTTTCTGGAAGCTAGCACCTCTAAGAACGAAAATCAAAAATCTACTCCCCAAAAACCTTCATCCCCTAATCCTGCACAATCAAAAAGCCAAGTTGATCTGGAATTGGAAGAATTAAAATCTCAGTTTCTAGGCTCTCCAAAACCCAAAAAACCGCCAACTCAGACTTAGCAAAGTTATATTTTGTAGGGTAGACTATACTTACTATAAAAAATTAACTTTTAGAGGTTACAATATCCTTTTTTAAGCTTTCCGAGAAAGTTAATGAACTTGAAAAATTATCATTGTCAATGGATTCCATCCATAGTGCTTTTACTCGGCTTAACTCTTTCTAGTTGTACTCAAGAAGCTAACGTACCTGTAACTAATAATTCTCCCAACTCACCTACTTCTGAAACTGCTTCGCCTTCTCCTTCGGTAGATGAAAATAAAGCTTCCCCTAGTTCATCTGGTAAAGCTACATCTGAAAAATTAGGTGTTTCGCCTCAAGGAAATAATTGCCCAAGTAATGCGCCGATTAAGGGGAGAAATACCAAAAAACGAGGTAAAGTCTACACCGGGACAAAGGCGAAAAATTACGACAAAATCAAGCCCGATATCTGTTTTCCAAGCAGGAAAATAGCGGAGCAAGCTGGCTACAAATCTCCCAAGGAACTGAAGGAGAACGCAGTCAACTAAAATCAATGGAATCCCTGGCCGTTTTATTTCCTCTTGTGGATGACGAGAAAATTTAATAGTCATAGGACGAGTATTCTCCACTCGTCACAGCCTTAACGCGGGCAGTAAAACCAGCGGATCTAAGAGCATCTACAGTACGTTTGTGATTTTGCACCCAGAATGCTTGTCCCAGGCGCACAAACTTGCGCTCGTATTCACCCGCCACAACTCCAATCACCGGAACTTTTGCTTTACTCTTGTCGCCTGAATGTTCTTCCAAAAGAATTAGCAGGTGCTTAAGTTTTGCCTCATCATTAATTCGCTCAGGTGTCAGTTCCACCATCACCAAATGCTCAGCATCAATTCTCACATTATCCTCATGGTGATTCTTTGGTTTTTCAGAAAAAGTTGTTTCCTGGGGCTGGAATTCAGGTTCCTCTTCTACTGGCGGCGCTGTTACTTCCGCTATTACCAATTGCTCGGCTGTAATCAGCCTAATTTCTTCCACAATCACTTGCATCTGATCTTCTCGCCGATCCGCTTTGCCAAAAATAATTAGAGGCGTATCTGTTACTAATAATGAATTGATTATTTCATAAGTTTGGGGAAAGACTACAGCTGAGGTTTGACCTGTTATGTCTTCCATTTGTAGAATCGCCATGCGCTCATTCTTTTTAGTAGTCACCTGCTTGACTTCTGTGAGCATTACAATAACAGTGACCTTTGACTTCGCCCGCGCATTTTCCAGTTGGCTGAGATTGATAGGGGCAGGATCTAACCCCTCGGCTAATTTTTCTACAGATTTAAGAGGATGGTCAGTAACATAGAAGCCCAGTAGTTGTTTTTCCATCTGCAACTTCTCTGTTTTGGAAAAATCTTTCACCGGAGGCGCTTTGGGAGCAGATTCAAAAGCAGGACTAGCCTTGTCTTGAGTGGAGGTCGTCCCCCCAAAAAAGTCAAACAGATTTCCCTGACCGATTTCTCGGTCTTTGGCGCGGGATTGCGCCCAATCTACTACTAAGGGGAGGTCATGGATTAATTGGTTTCGATTCGTTTCGATACTATCAAAAGCACCGCATTGGATCAAAGCTTCTAAGGAGCTTTTTTTGACAGCATGGAGGTTGACGCGATCGCATAAATCAGCCAGTGACTTAAAATTTCCCCCCTGATCTCGTTCTGCCAAAATACACTCAATCGCTCCCAAACCTAAACTCTTCACCGCAGACAACCCAAACAAAATCTTTCCTTGCGACGGCGTAAAATCTACAAGAGAGCGATTAATATCCGGTTGTTCCACCTTAATTCCCATAGCCAAACAGTTAGCAACATATTTCTGTACCTTATCGGTATCGCCACTGTTAGCCGTCAGCAACGCCGCCATATATTCAACCGGATAATTTGCCTTTAAAAAAGCAGTTTGATAAGTAACATAAGCATAAGCAGTTGAGTGGGATTTGTTAAAACAGTACTCGGCGAACTTCACCATCTGTTCAAATAAATCTTCAGCCAATGTGCTTACAATCCCGTTTTTCGTAGCTCCATCAATAAAAAGTTGCCGCTGCTTCTCCATCTCATCAGCTTTTTTCTTACCCATTGCGCGGCGTAATAAGTCAGCTTGACCTAAAGAATATCCAGCCAAATCTTGAGCCATCTTCATGATTTGCTCTTGATAAACAAGAACACCATACGTTTCCTCAAGAATTGGTTTTAATAACTGATTTGCATAGACAATTTCTTCTCTTCCATGTTTACGATTAATAAACAAAGGAATTAGTCCAGCGTCTAATGGCCCCGGTCTATATAGAGCTAGAATTGAGGAAATATCTTCTATATTCGAGGGTTTCAGGTCGCGCACTATCTGGCGCATTCCCGACGACTCTAGCTGAAAAATACCTTCTAAATCACCTTCTTCTAACTTTTTATAGGTACTATCAACTCCTTTTGGCCGTTTATTAAGTTCGCCTTTTGATAAAATTTTATAAGCTTTTCTTTCCTCAGATGTTACATCATCAGGATCTATATCGATATTTCGATGCTTCTTAATCAAATCAATCGTATTTTGGATAATCGTTAAGTTTCTCAACCCCAGAAAATCCATTTTTAACAATCCTAGCGATTCCAAATCCTCCATGAAATACTGGGTAATTACAAAGCCGTCATTATTCTTTTGCAGCGGTACAATTTCATCTAGCGCTTGCTTGGAAATAACTACACCAGCGGCGTGTACGCCAAAGGTTTTGTTTGTACCTTCAATCCGCATCGCCATATCAACCCAATGGCGAACTGTTTCGTCTGATAGGTACTTTTCTCTAAACTCTGCTGCGGGTGAATCGTCACCAATCATTACTTTGAGTTTGGTTGGCTTTCCTCGCACCACCGGGATTAATTTCGCCATTTTGTCTGCTTCCCCATAGGGAATATTTAACACTCTGGCGACATCTTTTAAAACTGCTTTAGATGTTAAACGGTTGAAGGTAATAATTTGTGCTACTCGCTCTTTTCCATACTTTTCGGTAACGTACTGAATTACGTCATCCCGTCTTTCAATGCAGAAATCTGTGTCAATATCAGGCATAGATTTCCGTTCTGGATTTAGAAATCGCTCGAATAGCAGCCCATGATGTACTGGGTCAATATTAGTAATTTTTAAGGCGTAAGCTACGAGAGAACCAGCAGCAGAACCACGTCCTGGCCCTACGGGAATGCCATGATCTCTGGCATATTTGATGTAATCCCAAACTACTAAAAAGTAAGTAGAAAAACCCATTTGCTGAATCATTTTTAATTCATAATCCAGCCGTTCTCGATAAACTAAACCAAGGTCTAAATAAGAACGAACTTTAAATCTTTCTCGCAGTCCTTCTCTAGCAGTCTCTTCTAAATAGGTGTCAATTGTATAACCTGATGGGATGGGATAGTCGGGAAGGCGTGGCTCGTCGAAAATTTTGTATTGCTGGATTTTATCAGCGACTTCCAGGGTATTTGCGATCGCTTCCTCAATTACATCATCTGGTAGATGATCTCGAAATAGTTGTTTCATCTCTTCAGCAGACTTAAGATACTCAGTCCCGCTGTAGCGCATCCGATTGTCTTCGGAAATTAATTTCCCCGTCTGAATACATAACAGCGCGTCGTGCGCTTCTACGTCGTTGCAGGAGATAAAATGCGAATCATTCGTAGCAATAATTTTAATATCTAGTTCCCGTGCAATTTTGACAATTTCAACGTTAACAAGTCGGTCTTCCTGAGAACCGTGATCTTGAATTTCTAAATAAAAGTCTTCACCAAAAACATCTTTGTACTCTTTAGCAACTCGGCGAGCGATATCTGGCTTCTCTTGGAGAATTGCTTGGGGAATTTCGCCGCCTAAACAAGCGCTGGTGACAATTAAACCTTCCCGATACTCTTTTAAAAGTTCTTTGTTAACGCAAGGACGCGAAAATATTCCTTTGCCTTGAACGCCTTCTAAATGAGAAATTGTTGTTAATTTAACTAAGTTTTTGTAGCCTTGAGTATTTTTAGCTAATACGACTTGGTGATATTTTTTTCTACCTCGCCTTTGTTCTTTAATATCGCCATTTACTACATACATTTCATTGCCAATAATTGGCTTAATTGTCTTACCGCGACAAACTTTTATTAGTTCAATTGCGCCATACATAACGCCGTGATCGGTGAGAGCGATCGCAGGCATTCCCAATTTTATTGCTTGATTTACTAATTCGGGTAGCTGACTAGCACCATCAAGCAAACTGTAATCACTGTGAATATGTAAACCTACGAAAGACATATTATTTTACTAATTACTAATTGGTTTCCTCGTTCCTAAGCTGAGCTTGGGAATGATTACAGGAGGCAGAGTCTCCTATAATCGTCTATTTAAAATAAGGGTGGGTTCTTATTCTTAACTCGTTTATACTTTGAGCGAGAGCCTCTAGAATTGCGTTCCCAGGCTAGAGCCTGGGAACGAGAAAGATACCTAATCTAGTTGCGGCGTGCGTAGATGCCAATCAGTAGATTGCTCATAGGCATATGCTACTTGCAAAAGTAAATCTTCTCGCAAAACATTGCTAATCAATTGCACTCCAATCGGCAATCCCTTTTCATCAAAACCGCAGGGTAAACTCAAACCAGGCAACCCAGCAAGATTTAGCGGGATAGTCATCAGGTCATTCAAATACATACCCAACGGATCTTCTGTGTTTTCTCCTACTTTGAAAGCAGTTGTAGGAGCAGTGGGACATACTAAAATATCAACTTTTTCAAAAGCCCGCAGAAAGTCTTGTTTAATCAAGGTGCGGACTTTTTGGGCTTTGAGATAATAGGCGTCGTAGTAACCCGCTGAGAGAGCATAAGTACCCAACATGATCCGGCGCTTGACTTCCTTCCCGAAACCAGCGGCGCGAGTTTGGGTATACATCGATAGAAGATTGTCGGCATTTGGTGTGCGGAAGCCGTACTTCACTCCATCGTACCGGGCGAGATTAGCGGATGCTTCAGAAGGAGCAATAACATAATAGGTGGGCAAACCGTAGCGGAAGCGGGGACAGGAAATTTCTTGAATTTCCGCTCCCAAATTTTGCAGTTGCTCAATAGCTTTGGTAACAGCTTGCCACACAGTTGAGTCTAAACCTTCGCCAAAGGTTTCTTTAATAAAACCAACTCGCAACTGACCTCTGGGTTTAAAGTTTGGTCTGAGAGCTTTGGCGTAATCTGGGATTTCGACTTTGAGACTGGTAGAGTCTTTGGGATCGTAACCTGCGATCGCTCTCAATAAAATCGCTGTATCTTCTACTGTGCGTCCAAACGGGCCAACCTGATCCAAAGAAGAAGCAAAAGCCACCAACCCATAACGGGAAACTAACCCATAAGTAGGTTTCATCCCGACAACGCCACAGAAAGACGCTGGTTGACGGATAGAGCCACCTGTATCAGAACCGATAGCTACAACACACTCTTTTGCCGCCACCGCCGCCGCTGAACCGCCAGAAGACCCTCCCGGCACGCGATCCAAATCCCAAGGGTTAGCCGTGACTTGATAGGCTGAGTTTTCCGTAGAACTACCCATCGCGAACTCATCGAGATTGGTTTTTCCCACCATGACAGCACCAGCATCAGCCAGTTTTTGCGTCACCGTTGACTCGTAAGGCGGGACAAAATTTTCCAACATCTTCGAGGCGCAGGTAGTGGGAATCCCCTGCGTACACATATTGTCCTTGATGCCAATAGGAATCCCCGCCAGCGGCCCAATTTCTTCCCCAGCGGCGATTTTGGCATCCACTGCACGAGCCTGTTGCAATGCTCTATCTGCTGTTACGCACAAAAAACTATGCAATTTCGGCTCTAGCGCCTGAATACGGTCTAAAGCTTCTTGGGTAATTTCTACAGCTGAGCGTTCTTTGCGAATGAGTTGTTTATGCAACTCGCGGATGGATGCCATGCCATGACCTCGTTTCGATTCACCGTCTAGATTTTTAGTATAGGTTACGCCAAAGACGCGATCGCTTTCTTGTTGCTATGATTCCCTACTGAGACAGGCGAAATGCTTTTGCCGTGCGGATTTTACAGTTGATTAGCCGTAAATATTGAACGCATCCCCGCTTTCCCGCTTCGGGAGGGTTTGGGGGCGAGATTGCGGAAAATTATGGGAATTAACCGGCGATCGCGCTTGGTATCAGTATTTTTATTGGGAAGCGATCGCGTCCTTCTCATTGTTCCGCCACCCCGCAAGTCGAGCATACTGGATCGTGTTAGCAACATCAGCCAGGTAATTTATGCGTCGAGTTCAACTTTGGGCGATCGCCCCTACTTTCTTCCTAATGGCGGCTAAGAAAGCATTGAAACTAGCAATGTTGTTATTGTGTCTAGCATTGTTCGGCTGGTCAACGCCAGCGCAAGCAGCTAGCCAAACCAGTCCGCGATTGGAAGAGCAAGTTTTACAGATTATTCGCAAGCACCCAGAAGTAATTCTGGAATCTGTTCAGGCATACCAACAGCAGCAACAACAGCAGGTTCAGCAAGCACAGCAAGCATTTTTGCAAGATTTAAAAACTAATACTAAAGCGGTGATTGGAGAATCTCCCACTACTGGGGCAATTGATTCCAAGGTTGTGCTGATTGAGTTCTCAGATTTTCAATGTCCATATTGTGCCGAAGCTCATAAAACACTGAAGCAATTGATAGAAAAGCATCCAGGCGAAATCGCTTTAGTGTACAAGCATTTTCCCCTGACTCCAATTCATCCTGAAGCCATGTTAGCTGCTAAAGCTGCTTGGGCTGCAAGTCAGCAGGGAAAATTCTGGGAGTACGAAGACGCGCTCTTTACCCAACAAGACAAATTGGGTGAGGGTTTGTATCAGGATATTGCCCAAAAGTTGAATCTTGATTTGGAGAAGTTTGAGGACGATCGCATTCTTGCGGATACCGCCATCCAAGAAGATATTCAACTTGCTGAATCTTTGGGGCTTTCTGGCACACCCTTTTTTGTGATAAATGGCGAAACTTTCTCAGGTGCGGTGCAGCTATCCGATATCGAGAACATATTAGCTAGTGTCAACAAATCTTGAAGTAATTTAGGCATTTGATTCAATTTTGAGCGATTGCTTGTATATTAGACCTCTTGCAAAATTATTTTATGGTAAGATGAAAGACTTTGTAGTTTGAAGCCATTTACCCATGCGATACGAGCAAACAAAAAAGTTATCGAATCGAGAGTTCAAACGCT
>NZ_JACJPF010000004.1 GCF_014695915.1 Trichocoleus sp. FACHB-40 | reverse complement strand
AGCGTCGGTAAAATTTCTGGTTCTACCAGTGGGATTGATATAGATGCATTTGGATGGACTCAGGGGGATTTATTTTCTTACATGCGTCTGAGCGATGATCCAAATTTCGGTAATACAGGTACAAATACTCCAGGTTCTGACATAGATGCTGTTGGTGTAATTTCATCTGTTCCTGCAACGTCTGTCCCCGAACCCTCATCTGCTTTTGGTTTACTGGCTGTAAGTGCTTTTGGTGTTTGTTCCTTGTTGAAACACAAATGGCAACAGAAAAAACTAATTTGAGCCACAGCTGATTAATACGAGAGTTAGCATGAGTGCCATTTGTTGAGAAAGGATACGGTTTCGTTGAGATTTACCTTCCATTTATCAGAAGATCATTGGTCATGAAAAACTACAAAATTGCTCTACGGCAATGTGCACTAATTGCTACAACTTTGGGTCTGATATCTATCACAGGAAGATCTGCTCATGCAGGAATCCTATACAATAACTGGAGCTATGCCATTGATTCTTTTAATGACAGTACTCAGGGAACTCCTTTGCAAGTAGGTGGCACGGATTATGAAATTTATGGTCTGGCGATCAAAGAAACGAAGGATAGCGTTTTTGTAGCAATCAGCACTAATCTCCCGGTGGGAGGCGTGTCTTCTCATGCTCAGGATGGTTATACTCGGTGGGGCGATCTCATCTTCAATTTTACTGAAGAAAATTTAAGCGCTGCCAACGCTCAAGGTAACTTATTGGGAATTCGTTTTGATGAGCAGAATGAATCTGGAGTTTCCTCTTCTGGTATCTATAGTTATGTGACTCTCAAGGATGTTGCTAAGGAAAACAATAATGAATTTGGCAGCTTGAGCAACCATAATCAAGTCGTACAACAACATGGTGGAACACCATCAATAGGTGATTTAGCAGCGAATGACCTCTACTTTGAGCAGAACCAACAAATTCAAAACATCATCGCTTCTGGGACGAAGATAGGTGAACTCAATCTCCTTGAAGGAGAGTTTTTTGGTAAGCTAGGTCTGGATTTCGGTCATTTTGGAGCCAATAGCTCTTATACTATTGGATTTAGTTTTGACCGCTCTTTGTTGCCTACAGGTAGTTTTATTGCTCACTTGGCTCCCGAATGTGATAATGATATCGTTGCTATCAAGGGAGAAACAATTTCAGTTCCTGAACCATCTGGGGTCTTAAGTTTAGCAGCAGTCGGCTTAATTCTTAGTAGTAATCAGATTCGCCAACGCCGTCAGGTTCATTCAGCTGACCAAACCTAAAACACCCCTGGCTGTAGCAGAGTTAGTTCACTCGCTCTTGGAGAAGGCTCTTTTTTATGTAGCAAAAATAACAGCCTGCCAAACTTTGGCAGGCTGTTTCTTATTCCGTCTTTGGTAATAATTCTACCTACCAAGGGCTACCAATCATTGTAAAGCCTGCCCAGTAATACGGATGAGATAAAACTCGCTCTGTTCTGTTTTTTACTTCTGGTGGTAGGGACACTTTCGTACCAACTCCAATTAGCTGACCCGATTCAATGCGAACTTCACCACGTAGCATGGCGAGTTGTGCCTGTCTTAATGCTTCAGCTTTGATGGTGACTTCTTCTTGACTCAGCTGATAGTAAAACCCGCTCATTAATGCCAAGGTGCCTGCATCATCCACTAGCCAAAGACTTGCCAGCACTGACTTGACACCTGCTTGCACCGCCAAGGCGGCAAACCCCATGTCAGTATTCTCATCTCCTAAAGCTGTTTGACAAGCACTTAGCACTAATAACTCCACCATTGGAGGAGCATACCATTGCAATTGTCTGAGTTCATCTAACCCCATCTTAGTGTCCCATAGTTGAATATAAGGACTTTTACTGGCATTAGGCTGGAAGAAGGCATGAGTTGCTAAGTGAACAATATTAAACTGTTTTTGTTGACGCTGGCTTCGTAGATTATCCAGTGTAAATTGTTCATTTAGAAAAGATTCACCTCGCCATAGATGTTGTGTAATCGTGGATAACTCTACTGGTACAGCTGGTAAAGGCTGATGATTCGAGTTGGGAAATACAGAAGCTCCCATCCCCAGAACGAGGGATTTTTTTAAGGTGTAAAAACTGGTATCAGTCAAGCTTACGCTAGGAATGGAGCCGATACTATACTTTTCAACGAGAAATTGTTGGCCATCATGCAGGGCAGCGAGGGGAATTCGTCGTAAGCAATCATTTCTGGCGAAAATTAGGGTTTTGATGTTTGAGGCTTTGAGTTTCGGTTCAATGGGGGCAATCAGCTGTCGGTAAAGTTTCTTAGCTATCGGTAAATATCTTTTATTTAGAGGAGAATTCATAGCTTCGAGAAAATTATCTACCTCTGAACAAAGTTTTTTTTCTTTGGGGTCTATCGGGGGAGTTGTGGCAATTGGTTCATCGTCAGGAGTGGCTAAAACGAGTTGCAATTTGTTTGTAGTAGCCTTGCATTCTTCACCCGTACAGAGACGCATATAGACAACAGCAGCTTTCTCTCCTGTTTGACTTTCAATGATTTTTAATGTTTCTTGAAGATTTTGGGTGGTAACTGCTTTATCAGTAAAGTTTTCCCCTAAATAATTCTCGGATTCTGCCTCCAGAAGTCCGTCAATGAAAGAAACAAGGTCATCTTGCTGATTGATGGGGAATCCAGCTAACGGAGCATTAATTGATAAAATTTGTTCGTTGGGAAGA
>NZ_JACJPF010000039.1 GCF_014695915.1 Trichocoleus sp. FACHB-40 | reverse complement strand
CAAGACGAGGAAATGAAAATATCATGGAAGCTAATAAGATTAATTAAGGTTTAGCCCAAAAAATATCATGATTTTGGGCTAATTTTTATGAAGTTTTCTTAACATTCAACATTTCTGATCAAAAACATGGATCAGCTATTGAACGAGGTTTTATTAATCGGTAAAGCCGATTTAGGTAAACTTCAGTATCAACCTACTCAGTTAGCTTTAGAACCGTTTTGCCGCCAACTGGTCGAAGAGTTACAACTTAGTACAGGTGAAAAGCATTTTACTATTGTTTTCACCTGTCAAGGAGAATTGGGGGAGGCGCTATGGGATGAAAACTTGCTGCGGCATATGTTAGGAAATTTACTCGCCAACGCCATTAAGTATTCACCTGAAGACGGTACAGTGTGGTTTGAACTGATTGGTCAGGAGAAAACAGTCATTTTTCGGATTCAAGATCGGGGGATTGGTATTCCTTTAGAAGACCAAAAAAGACTTTTTAAACCTTTCAATCGCGCTAGAAATGTCAGCACAATTCCTGGCAATGGTCTTGGTCTAGCGATTGTTAAAAAGTGTGTAGAGGCACATGGAGGTCAGATTTCCGTACAAAGTGAAGCTGGAGTAGGGACGACGTTTACCGTCATCTTGCCACTTGCGTCCGCAACAGTGAAGTCTGATTAAGGACTTGCCTGTGGTGCTGACAACTTCATCCGTTAATACTATCAAGTTATTCCGAATGGAATATAGAAATCCTATTTCAATTGTTAACAAGTATTCGCCCTGGTGTAGGGACACAGCAGTGGCCTCTCCTACAGGGTGTCACGAATTATTTAGGATTAGTATATTCCTTATTTGCATCCGTCAAGAGAAATAGTTCTGAAACAAAACTAATAAAATTTTGCAACTTGTTAAAGCAATTCTTAACAAATTGGCACGGATCTGGATGTCGCACAGATAATTATGGCAACAAGACAACTTCATTTAGTAATTTGAAGCTGTCAGTTGCATTTCGTACTGCTACCAACTAATTCCCACGATCCAGAAGGTAGAAAATCATTATGGTTCAAGCGATCGCTCCCACACTCCAAAAAGGTCTGCTGACCGCCGAAGAACTCCACAAGATCAACGCTTACTGGCGTGCTGCTAACTACCTTTCCGTCGGACAAATCTATTTATTAGACAATCCGCTACTCAAAGAACCCCTGACAATAGAACAGGTCAAACCCAGGCTACTTGGACACTGGGGGACAACTCCGGGTCTGAACTTCATCTACGTCCATTTCAATCGCCTGATTAAAAAGTATGACCTTCAGGTAATCTACATTGCTGGGCCTGGTCATGGCGGGCCCGGTTTAGTCGCCAACACATACTTAGAAGGCACTTACAGCGAGTTCTACCCCAACATATCCCAAGATGCTCAGGGCATGAAGTCGCTGTTCAAACAGTTCTCTTTCCCCGGTGGTATCCCTAGCCACGTTGCACCCGAAACTCCCGGATCAATTCACGAAGGCGGAGAACTCGGTTACGCACTCGTCCACGCTTACGGTGCTGCCTTCGACAACCCGGATCTGATTGTCTGTGCCGTTGTTGGTGACGGGGAAGCAGAAACTGGGGCCCTGGCTACCAGTTGGCACAGTAACAAGTTTCTCAACCCAGTCCATGATGGGGCTGTGCTGCCGATTTTACACCTGAATGGCTATAAGATCGCTGGGCCAACAGTGTTAGCGCGACTGAGTGATGAGGAACTAGAACACCTGTTCGTTGGCTACGGCTACAAGCCTTATTTCGTTGAGGGGTCGTACCCTGTTGAAGATGTTCACCAGTTGATGGCGCAAACCCTGGAGAGTGCGATCACAGAAATTAAAGACATCCAACAAGATGCCCGAAGCAATGGGTTCAGCAAGCGCCCCCAATGGCCGATGATTGTCATGCGGACTCCCAAAGGCTGGACGGGGCCAAAAGAAGTAGATGGTAAACCCGTAGAAAATTACTGGCGATCGCATCAAGTCCCATTATCAGACTTGGTGAACAAGCCAGAGCAGCTGAAAATGCTCGAAGATTGGATGAAGAGTTACAAACCCGAAGAACTCTTCGATGAAAACGGAACGCTAATTCCCGAACTTAAAGAACTGGCACCATTAGGCGATCGCCGTATGGGTACGAACCCCCACGCTAACGGTGGCTTGTTGCTAAAAGACCTGAAGATGCCAGACTTCCGGAATTACGCTGTCGATGTCCCCAAACCCGGCACCGTTACCACCGAAGCTACCCGCGTCATGGGAATGTTCTTGCGGGACATCATGACACTCAACGGCGAACGCCGGAACTTTCGGTTATTCGGGCCAGACGAAACGGCATCAAACCGCCTCAGTTCTGTATTTGAAGTCACAGACCGAGTATCTACCGCCGAAATTCTCCCCATCGACGGCAACGTTTCCCCCGATGGTCGCGTGATGGAAGTCTTAAGCGAACATATGTGCCAAGGCTGGTTGGAAGGATATCTCCTAACTGGTCGCCACGGGTTATTCTCCTGCTACGAGGCGTTTATCCACATCATCGACTCGATGTTCAATCAACACGCCAAGTGGCTCAAAACTACTCGCCACATTCCCTGGCGGCGACCCATCGCTTCCCTCAACTACTTGCTAACAAGCCACGTCTGGCGGCAGGATCACAATGGTTTTTCCCACCAAGACCCCGGCTTTATCGATCACGTTGTCAATAAGAAGGCAGAAATCATCCGGGTTTACCTACCCCCCGATGCTAATACCCTGTTGTCGGTGACAGACCATTGTTTACGCAGTCGCAACTATGTCAATGTCATCGTCGCCGGGAAACAACCCGCTTTGCAGTACCTTGATATGGATGCGGCAATCAAGCACTGTACGGTAGGTATTGGTATCTGGGAATGGGCGAGTAACGATAAAGGTAGCCAACCAGATGTAGTGATGGCGTGCGCTGGAGATGTTCCTACTTTAGAAACTTTGGCAGCAGTTGACATTCTCCGTCAGCACTGCCCCGATCTGAAGGTGCGGGTGGTGAATGTGGTTGACTTGATGACGCTTCAGCCAAACAGTGAGCATCCTCACGGTTTGTCTGATAAAGACTTTGACACCATCTTCACCACTGATAAGCCTGTCATCTTTGCCTATCACGGCTATCCTTGGCTGATCCATCGTCTCACCTACCGCCGGACGAATCACAATAACCTCCACGTCCGGGGTTACAAGGAAGAAGGCACGACGACTACGCCGTTTGATATGGTGGTTCTCAACGATTTGGATCGCTTCCACCTGGCGGGGGATGTCATCGATCGGGTGCCAGAACTGGGATATGCGGCGGCTTATGTAAAACAAATGCTGCGCGATAAGTTGATTGAGCATAAGCATTACATCACTACGCACGGCGAGGATATGCCGGAAATTCGCGATTGGAAATGGCCTTATTAGAGGAACCCCAATCCCTCCCCGCTTGAGGGGCTAAGAGAAACTGTTTAAGACGTTCCCAAGCTCAGCCTGGGAACGCCTTCCAAGCTCAGCCTCTTGTTTAGATACAGGAGGCTGAGCCTCCAAATACGCATTCCTAGGCTCAGCCTGGGAACGAAAAAATGAAGATATTAGTTTTGAATGCGGGATCTAGCAGCCAGAAGAGTTGCTTGTATGAGTTAGGGGACTCTTTGCCACAGGAACCTTTAACTCCTTTGTGGGAGGCGCAGATTGACTGGACGAAGCAGCCTGGGATGGCTTTGATTGAGGTGAAAACTGGAGGAGGTGCGGTTTTTGAGGACAAGTTGCCGCTAGATGATCGGTTAAAAGCGATCGCTTCTATGTTGGAAACTCTCTGGTGTGGCGATACTCAGGTGCTAGATAACCCTACAGATATTGATATTGTCGGTCATCGGGTGGTGCATGGGGGAGAAGAATATCGCCTCCCCACTTTGATTACAGCCGAAGTCAAAGACGCGATCGCTCGTCTTGCGGAATATGCCCCCATCCATAACCCAGTCAATCTTGAGGGAATTGAAGCTATAGAGCAAATTCTGGGTAATTCCGTTCCCCAAGTTGCTGTGTTTGACACAGCTTTTCACAGCCAACTACCGCCCGCAGCTTATGTATATCCTGGTCTTTACGAGTGGTTAGAACAAGGTATTCGGCGGTATGGTTTCCACGGTATCAGCCATCAATACTGCGCTCAACGCACTGCACAAATTCTGGGGAGAAACCTCGATTCTCTGCGCCTGATTACCTGTCATCTAGGAAATGGTTGTTCCCTGGCGGCAATTCTTAACGGTTATAGCATCGATACCACGATGGGGTTTACTCCCCTGGAAGGGTTGATGATGGGCAGTCGTTCAGGTTCTGTCGATCCTGGGATTTTAATCCATTTATTGCGTCAGTCAGGGATGGATGCCGAAAAGCTTGACAAAATACTCAATTCGCTTTCTGGGTTAAAGGGGATTTCCGGCTTATCCGGGGATATGCGCCATATCCTGAGTGCGATCGCTCAAGAAAACCCACGCGCAACTTTGGCATTTGATATTTACGTGCATTCACTCCGCAAGCACATCGGTGCCATGCTTGCAAGTTTAGGCGGCTTAGATGCACTGGTGTTTACTGGCGGTGTCGGTGAAAATGCGGCGGCGGTAAGAGAGCAAGCCTGTGCAGCTTTTGAATTTCTGGGTTTGCAACTAGATCCCCAAGAAAATGCCGCATCGCCGCGCGATCGCGATATCGCCACTTTTGAATCAAAAATCCGGGTGCTAATTGTTCACACTCAGGAAGATTGGGCTATCGCGGTGTCGTGCTGGCAGTTAGGATTTAGCGCCGCTTCCGCCACAGGATGAGTATTTTTATCTTTCCCGACAACCTCAGCGCAGTTGAAACACCACCACATCCCGTTTCACGGTGACATCGTAATTGCCAAAGAAGTCATGCCCTAAAAGTCCAATGTCTTGATCTGCACCTGCGATCGCTACTAGCACTTTATTGGCAACAGCACCATCTACAGACATCGATTGCACGTATCCTACAGGAAATTCTACTCCTACCGCACTGGCAGTATCAGCTTTAACCGTTGTCACTGGCACTACCCGCAAGGCCGATGCCATGCGGCGGGTAATCATCGTCCCGCTAGCCCCGGTATCTAGAATCATCTCGTAAGTTTGCCCGCCATTAAATGTCACATCAATTACGGGTGTACCACCTAATCGGCGTTTGATTGGGGCTTGAAACGCCCGTTTGCTAGCCGAGTCGCCGCCGCACAGATGACCTAAGTTGACGGTTCTGCCTCCCGGAGCCACCATAAAACACGGGTCATCCTGGGCTTTAGCCGCCCTTGGCACCTCCGCCAGGACTGCATAAAAAACCAGCCCGGTTAGAGAAACTAGCACTGTTATAAATCGTTTCATCTTGCTTTCCCTGTCTTATTAATTGAGCTTGGTAGATTCACTATTGCTCAATTCTCAATTTTTGTTATACAGCAGTCCTAAACGAATATTTTTTCGTTTATCGCACTCTCGTCGTGAGAGCGACTTACCGGATGCTGCTATATCTATTATTATTAATTTTTTAAAATTTAGTATTTTTCAGATAATTGTAAAGCGCCCTCATATAAATTTCCATTTTTTCTGGTAGCGTCACCGAAGACAAATAACTTTTGACAAATTCCTGACATTCTTCTTCAACTCCTCCAGAACGCCCATACATACCCAAACCTGTTGCTAACAAGTTATTGGTAAATTTAGAAAACGATGGGAATTTCTTTTTTATCCAATAGGCTGTAAGAACAATTATTCTCGCTTGCACCTTTTGCTTATCCTTCCTCATCGAATAAGCGTTGGAGCCATGTACTCTATAAAGAGCTAATTCTTTATCAAAAATCAGACCTTTACCCAGTCCTATTGCCGTAAATTCCAAATAACCATCATTAAGTCCAATTCTCTTGGCTTCAGGCATTGGTAAAATTTGTTGTAGAAGCGATCGCCTAAAGCAAAGTCCTGTCGTAGAAGGAAGATTGTCTAATTTATCCTTTAGTTTCCCCTTTTTGATGTGTTCTCTCAGATCGTACTCGCGTTTGGGATTTTCAGCCCCATTCTTGCTAATAGATCCACCTTCATTACCATTTTCACTAACGGTAGGTTTACCCTCAGCATCCACCCACTTAAGCGAGTGAAAACACCATTCTAAATCTGCGCGATCGCTAAACGCCTCTACAACTTCTGCCGCTTTTTCTGGCACATAGATATCATCAGCGTCTAAAAAGCAAATAATATCTCCACTACTCGCTGCAAAACCAGCATTAAAAGCCGAAGCTTGTCCCCCATTTTCCTTTAGCACTGGGGTAATTTTATCTCCGTAACTGGCAATAATTTCCCGTGAATTATCGGTAGAACCGTCATCTACTACGATTACTTCACTGTGAGAATAACTTTGATTAAGAGCGCTGTCAATCGCCTCCGACAGGAAACGAGCATAGTTGTAGTTATTAATGAGAATGCTAACTTTAGGATTACCGTTCATGCTTTAGCCCTTCAAATTTTTTAAAATTCACCAGTCGTTATTTTACTTTCTTCCCGCTCAAAAATTACTGAATTTGTAGGTTGGGTTGAGCAACGAAACCCAACGTTCCTTACTGGGGCTTGTTCCTCAACCCAACCTAATAAATTCCTCTAATTAAAGCACAAGCAAAGGAAGAAAATAGCGTTAGCTAACATTCAACACCTGCCGATACCCTGTTAAAGCATTTTCTAGCGAATATTCCGCAGCCTTTTGCCGTAAAGCTTCAGAATTTCGAGGCTCCTCTAAACTCTTAATAATAGCCTCTGCCATACCCTTGACATCTCCCACAGGTACTAATTTTCCATAGCGACCGTGTTCTAAAATCTCAGCAGGGCCACTCTCGCAATCGGTAGAAACTACCCTGGTTCCTCCAGCCATCGCCTCAATTAATACAGTAGGTAACCCCTCAAATAAAGATGAAAGAACGAACACATCCGATGCAGCCATATAAGCATAGGGATTCGCCACAAAACCAGGTAAAGCTACAACTTCCGTTAAACCTAGTTCCTGCACCAAAGCCTCAAGTTGTGGACGTTCTTTTCCCTCACCCAAAATCATCAACTTTGCCGGACGCTGCTGCTGCACAAGTGCAAAAGCGCGAATTAGCATTGGAAAATCTTTCTGCTTTTCCAAGCGTCCCACACCTAAAATCACCGGAGGCGAACCCGGTGCAAACCAAGGATGATCCACAGGTTCAGCAACTTTTTTAAAAAGTTCCGGGGTAACAACTGGGTTGTAGATTACTTTAACCAGTTCCTTAGACAAACCCAATTTTATTAAATCATCCGCCGCCCCTTGAGATACTGTAACAACTGCATCAGCCCACGGGTAAAACCAGCGTGCCAAATAAGGTGAAATTCGCCTTTTAAGTTGAGTTGAATTTTGGGACTCTATGGAAAGAGTATTATGCACGCTAACTACCATTCGAGTAGATACGCCACCTATTTTTCGACTCCATAAAGCCACTAAGTTTGTATCTTCCAAAGCCGAAAGTAAAGCTTGCGGTTTGTTTTCTTTTAGATAGCGTACCAGCGCGGGAAGACTGGTTATTAGCCGCTTACCCTGCAAGTCTATGATGTTTACTTCTGACGGAACCAGAGGCAGAAAAGGCCCTTCAACCTTAACTAAAACTAAGTCTACGCTTAAACCTTGCTCGATAAAACCACGAGTCAAGTTAACTAGCACTCTCTCAACGCCACCACCTTCGAGGGAGGTGAGAAAAATTGCCACATTAGACATCTTAAATCCGGCAATAAATTATTAACAATCTTAATGAGCAAAAACTCTATTGTATACCTTTGTAGAGTTTAAGCAATTCTCGGTCAGAAAGAACGCGATCGCTCTTTGTCCCGATAAAATAATATCCTGATGCTGCATCAAATGTACCAGGCTTATCAATTAAAAAATAATCTAAATATTTTAGCCAAAAGGATGTCAACCTGGTAAAAGCTTTTACCGCAGATTTTGCCGCATCAGACTTCACAAAACTCAAAAGAAAGTATTGATATGACCAAGCTAATGCCATTCCCGGGCCACACACTGCGCCACTAGAAGCTTCTTCAAACTTTCGGAACAAACGGCGATGTCCTAAATGGGTGAAGCGAGTAAAATCATATCGTCCCATATGTACTTGTTGCATAAAGGGAGTTTCTGCGTAAACTACTCCACCTTTTTTAAGTACCCGATAAATTTCTTCTACACATCGGTTCGGATCTAGAACGTGTTCAAGTACAGCTTGTACAATTACCCCATCAAACGAGTTATCAGCAAAGGGTATGTCGTGAGCGTCACAGATTAATGCTGTACAAGGGCCAAAAGAAACATCAGTGCTAACAATTTCCAAATCTGGATTGGAAAAAACAGCTTCCATTCCATCTCCCACTATACCCCCACCAACTACCAAAATCTTAGGCTTTTTATTCAGCTGCATTACCAGCTTTAAAAACTGATTGTAATTAGCTTTTCCCTTGATATTGGCATGAATATCCGGGAGCAGATTGGCAACAACCTTTTTCAATTTTGACTGGGATTGAAAATTGAAAGTTGTATCTTGACGATTTAAAAAATCGCTAAAAGAAAAGATACTCGAAGACTCATTAATTAAAACAGGTATTCCATCAACCACAGGAAAATGAGCTTTACACTCAGAATTTGTACATCCAAATTCCTCTTTGACCAATTCTAACTTTGACTGGCAAACTGGACAATTGAGCAATTGTTGCGTATTTTCTGATAACTTCATTTGGGTATTCATGAAATCATTCCTTTAGGTTTTGATAGGTAGTGTAAAGTAATTTGTCGGACGAAATATGTAACAAACTTACCCTATATCTTGTTATCTCTTGCTGGGTTGCGGTCTGGAAATACTTGCTGCCAGGCTCTGCCTCACATTCTCCGCAAGTTTTTTGCTTAGCTTCCCTCTCGACTGAACCCAGATTAAGCCTAGGTACGGTGGAACATTAAGGAAAGCTTTCTATACCTGTTGGGCTAACAGTTTTTTCACTTAATCTTTCGCTTTCTTTCCTAACCTTTACCCCTTGGACATTTCTCAAAGAGAAAGTGATTGAAACAAACAAAACCCAATAAATAGAGTTTGGTTCGACAATCGTACTCTCGGTGTAATTATACATAGGCAAGAACGTTAAGTAAATTAGAGGCCATAGAGATTCCGAAGTTGTACTTGTACGCACGTATTTGATTGCTCGTATATAAGCAAAAACCACACTAAGCACAAAAAACAACGCTCCTAACAAACCAATTTCTACTCCTATATTGTAAAAACCATTGTGAGCCTGATACACCCTGTAGCGAAGTACGCGCCACACATAATCTGACTCTCCTCCCTCTATCCAAAACGCCTGATACCCGTAACCTAACCAAGGACGCTCCCAAATTTTATGCATGACAGCTTCCCAAATCTCTGTACGACCGCTGAGGGTAGGATCTTTCCCTAAACTAAACAGCAAATTGTCCCAACTAGCTACAGTAAATGTAGCCATACTTCCACCTACTAATATTGCAGTGATAAAGAAGGGAATTGCCAGGTTATCGCTCCATCGCAAAGCTCTATACAGAGGTAACAGAAGTATCAAAGTAAGAAAGATAACCAGAGCAGTTTTAGAAGTTGAAAGTATAATTAGAGCAATTGTCAGACCAGCAACACCAAACACAAGGTAGCGGTACTTGTTGCGAAGATCAAGAGCAGCTAGTAATGGAGGAAACGCACATACAAGCATCAGCCGAGCAAAGAGATTTTTGTGCAACAATGGTCCTCGCCAAGCTCCCGAGTGAGTCCCATTTTCTATTCCCGATCCCCGCAAACCGAGGGTATACAATAAACTAAATACTGCGACTATACCCAACGCCCACGCTATTATTTTTAACTGCTCTTTTAAGCTAAAGCGGGAAGCAAGATACAATCCAAATAAGGTTGTTGTTAATGCAAATATACCAGCTTTTCTCGATATACTTGGGAAATCAGACCAAAAAAATGAAGTAACAATAATTCCTATTAGAACTAATAAGAATGGGTCTCTCAGAGCAGGGCGAACAACACTTTTGAACCGGGCAACAATAAAAAATAAAGTTGTCGCATAAATCCCATATTGCAGCAGCGACACCAGACGGTCAAAGGAAGACGAAACGTAAAAGCCGTATCCTGGTACGCCCTCAGACACATTGTAATAGCTGGCAAAATTCAAAACACCTGTGAAGACTACCAGGGTAAGAATGGCGAATCTTTTTTCAAAGAAGCTTAGGA
Organism: Trichocoleus sp. FACHB-40; assembly: GCF_014695915.1. GTDB lineage: Bacteria > Cyanobacteriota > Cyanobacteriia > Cyanobacteriales > FACHB-T130 > Funiculus > Funiculus sociatus. The sequence goes on along the minus strand of NZ_JACJPF010000039.1, from coordinate 83,976 downwards.
GGGGATTTACAGTTTGAGCTGGTGACATAGGGAAGGAAAATTAATCTGAATTTTCTGATGAGCCGCTAATACCATCGTCGATTGGGAAACCCTTGCATGCAAAGGATTTCAGAACTTTAACTGTTGCAATTCCAAAATCCAATGGTATAACTTTTAACATTGAGAGACCGTAGCTACAATCGCGCTAACTTCAAGACGCCCTTTCAGACTTTGCTCCCCTGATACTTTTAATGTAATCTCTCAGCTTTTGGTGCGTACTGGGCAACAAAGCCACCACTACTAATCCCAGCGCCGCCCACCATCCTAACTGATAAGCAAACAGAGCCGCAGCAAAAGCACCCCACCACAAGCCAGTCAGCCGATAGTCTGGGTTGCCAATATCCCGCACCAAATAGAAGTGAATTACAACGTAACTCGTCAGAGCCACTATCTCAGCCCAACCGTATCCGATTAATCCCAGGCGGGGTAAAAGCAAAAATGCTGCTCCCGCAAAAAGAGCCATGTGTACGATGTGAAAGGCTGTAACTTCCCAGTTTCGCCGCAGAACGTAGAGGGCGGAGGAGTGCATATTAAACAGGGAGTTGGTCAGGTAGCCCAAGGCGATAAAAGGATAAACTTGTACTACCGGAAGCCAGCGATCGCCAAATACTAGAGGAATTAGCCAAGGACTAACCCAACTAACTCCGACTAACAGCGGCCCCACTGCTAATATCTGTAAACCCATGCCTTCAGTTACAGCTCTTACTAGGCGTTCTTTGTCCCCCTGCAAGCGGGAGAGGGTAGCGATAGAAATTCGCCAGGTTGCTGCCTTGACAAAACCAAGAATCTCGATAATGCGGATGGCTAAAGCCACGTATCCCACCGCTTCGGCCCCGGCGAACCTACCTACTAGCAAGGGGTTGATTAGGGTACGCAGTTGCCAGACCCAAATTGACGCTGAGAAGCTCATGCCGTACCCCCACATCTGCTTAACTAAATCCCAGTTCCAGGCAAAGCGGGGACGATAGCCTGCACTCCAGTAGAGTAGTGCTAGAGTTTGAGCTTGCTGTAGCCACCATCCAGCCACCAGCGCCCACACTCCGGCTCCCCGAAAAGCCAATGGAAAGGCTATCACGTAGTAAAATAACTGACCGAGAAGTTCAATTAAAGCTACCCGCTTGTAATCTAGATTGCGCTCTAGCCGGGCCATCGGTACTTGATTGAGGAGAACGACGGGAAGCCCCAGAAACAAGACTTGCGCTACCGGGCGAAACCCTTTGATGTTCACCCAGCTTTCTATTAAGGGAAGCGCCAAAAAAGCTAAAAGCATTCCGGCCAACGCTTGCAATAGCAGCAGGGTGAAAGCTTGGTGGTATACTCCTAGTTCTTCTTCCCCTTCTCGCCGCACCAGATAAACTTCAATACCTAGTTGACTGAGCATCTGGAGGTACAAAAATATACTGACAGCGGCAGCGTACAGACCGTAGTTTTCTGGACCGATCACCTTGGTAACTAGCATCACTCCCGCCAGACTGATGAATACTCCCAGTCCCTGACGCAATACCAGGTAGATTCCTCCCCGCATGACTTGAGTTTTTAAGCTCATGCTTGTCGTCCCTCAAAGTAGCAAATATTACGGGAAAAACTTTGAGGCTCTACAAATGAAGACTTCCAGAAAAAGAGATTTATAGATAGCGATCGCAGCTTGGGAGTCTTTAGCGGCGGAAGATTAGGGATCGGTACAATGCTCATCATTTTTTTGAGCAGGTGGCTCAGCTCCAGCACATTTTTCTCCTCAGTTTGCCTTGGTTCATCGCTACTGGATCAGCAGACTGCCTTCTACAGACCGTCAGCATATTTCATTGAATAAATTAGTCAATTGCCAATAATGCTAGTACAGACTGGCAAAAATATCTCAGCAGCAGTTAAAGTTATTGTAATTGGGTGCCAATCTCTTGCTACGCAAACAAAATTAATTTACCACAGACAACAGTGTGCGTTCGTGAGAATTTTCCCTAGAAGTTTAAAGCTTTTATAAAGACACTTAAATATTTACAGATTTGGCATTGAGCTATGGAAGGCTTGATAATTTTTCGTTAAAACTTGAAATGTATGAGTAAATAACTGAATTATTCTCTGGAAAATGGCTGTAATCTTACCAGTATTTAGTCAATCATGATATTACAACTTCTCCATCGGGCTGTGGCTCCTGTTTTTATTGGCATTATGCTTGGGTGTACTGCAAGTAGCAACCAACAGCCGATTGTAGGAGCAGACCTTGTGTCCGCACCGATTGCGCCAACTTCCTACGCCGGGGCAAATGGGTATCGCTGGGCTAACGTGTCGATAGGAGGCGGAGGGTTTGTTACAGGTGTCTACACCCACAACGCGCAAAAGGATCTGGTTTATATCAGAACCGACGTTGGTGGCTTTTATCGCTGGAATGCCAAAGATAAAACCTGGATTCCATTAAATGACAGCTTCTCAATGCAAGAGAAAACATATTACGGGGGAGAAGCGATCGCGACAGATCCCAATAACCCAAATATCGTCTACATGGCCGCAGGTAAATACTCCCAGTGGCAGCCCAAAGGGTCAATCTTTAAGTCCACAGATCAAGGTAAAAACTGGACTAAACTAAACATAGACTTAGGGATGGACAGCAACGACGAGCATCGTTGGGCGGGAAAAAGGCTAGCTGTCAATCCAGCCAACTCCAACATTATTTTCTTTGGTTCGCGACACGATGGGCTGTGGAAGTCGGAGAATGCAGGCGCGACATGGGCAAAAGTCACAACTTTATCTCCAACTTTTACCAAAGGCGTTGGCATCTTGGGCATTGTATTTGACAACCAAGTACCAGGTTTAGTCTATGCCAATATTTACGGAGACGGTATTTACCAATCTACTGACACGGGTATTACGTGGAGCAAAATAGCGGGAAGTCCAGCACAAGCACAGCGAATGGCTGTTGCTAACAACAGTATTCTGTACGTAACCCACATGGCAGGGGTTAGCAAGTATGAAAAGGGAACTTGGAGCAACATCACCCCAGAAAACAAACCAGCAGCTTTTAATGCCTTGGGTGTTAACCCGAATAATCCCAACGACGTACTGGTAGCCTTGGGTCAATCTACCTCTACTAAAATTTACAGAACCTCAGATGGTGGTGCCACTTGGACAGAGAAAAAGGCATCGGTAAAGCATACCGTTCCTTGGTGGGACGACTCCATGTTTTCCTTGTGGACTTCCGCTATTGAGTTTGACCCAAAAGTTCCAGGGAAAGTATGGTTAACTGACGGGTTTGGAATTTGGCAGACAGAGAATATCGACGCCAATCCGGCCGTTTGGACTAACTATGAGCAAGGACACGAAGAAGTAGTTGCTTTTGCGATCGCTGCACCTCCCAAAGGCGCTGTCTTGTTGAGCGGGGTAGCCGATGTAGACGGTTTCTATCACAACAATGGACTGAACGCCTTTCCCGCCAAAAGGTTTGAAGGTATTTCTCCCATAAGTAACGCCAATCGCGACACCTATGCGATCGCCTACTCCCAAAGCGACCCTTTGCGTATCGTCCGCGTTGGCGGTTCGAGGTGGAACTCAACTTATACAGGAGCAACTTCAACAGATGGCGGATTAACATGGAAGCGGTTTGGGTCATTTCCGGCATCAATGCCACTGCGCGTAGCTATATCCGCAACTAACCCAAATTTGTTCGTTGTAGCTGTAAGTAAAGCTCCACCCCTACGCACCACTGATGGCGGCGCTTCATGGAGTGCAGTGTCAGGACTACCTAATGGCCCAGAAGGCCCGTGGTATTGGGGTCAGCCCTTGGTGGCGGATAAAGTAGATGGCAATACTTTTTACTATTACAGCGACGGTAAAGTTTACCGCAGCACTGACGGAGGTGCATCCTTCAGCGTTGTTAACTCATCAATTCCCAATATTAATAGTGACTATTATTCCTATGCGCTGAAAACAGTTCCAGATGCGAAAGATGAAGTCTGGCTCAGCTTAGACTGGGAAGGTTTATTCCATTCCACAGACGGTGGCAAAACGTTTTCTAAACTGCCTTCAGTAGAAAAGGCGCATTTGTTTACTTTCGGGAAACCGCAGACAGGAAGTACAACTCCGGCGCTTTATTTGTATGGAAAAATTTCTGGTATGGGCGAGGGAATTTTCCGTTCTCTCGACAAAGGCAAAACTTGGATAAGCATCAGTTCTAAGCAAAATCCCATCGGTGGCGAGCCAAATGTGATGGAGGCGAGTTGGCAGAAGTTTGGCTTAGTCTTCATTGGCACCAATGGCAGGGGAATCTACTACGGAACTCCAGAGGATTCCAAGGAGCAGGCTGCTTTATCTTCCGGGCCCGTACACGCAATTCGCCCCTGAATACTTGCCAAATTTATCCGCCAAGTACCAAGGCATTAGCCTTTAACCGAAGACGGTTGTTGCGCCCTAGTCACACCTTCTGTTAAAGAATTGTTTTGTAGTGCTTTTACTGCTGACAACACTTGCGAGACGAGCGATTCAACCATCATCAAGACTACCGAAAATGCTAACACTACGAAACCAGCAGCCGTGAAGATCAACATTACGCTCGTAGAAATTAGTTTATTGATAAAGGTGTTCATTTTTCTGAGTAGCTTTCTTTACCTCTCTAGCATATAAAACAGTACGTGGCGTAGGCATCAGTGAATTTTTTGAATTAATTGTAAAGAACGCCCTTATAAATTGGAAAACCTACGTGGATATATGTAAGTATAATTTTTTACTCATCAATTCAAATTTTGGTTATTACTTTATCCTAAGAGCTAAGATTTGTAAATTAATGGTGCTAGTACAGCCGTAATTGAGTGTAAGTATGGGTGTCGCGCTTATAACATTGGTGCAGTGAGTGTCACTGGCTATTGTCGGTAAAAAAAATTCAAACACAAAAAATAGTAGGGGCGTACAGTTATTTGCGCGCCCCTATCCCCTGACGGGAAATATTAAGTTATATTGACAATTTAGAGATGCAACAGCACTCTTAAGCCTTGACAGGACGGTCTGAAACTGGAAATGGGTTTGGTTTTGGTTTTGGAACAGGGGCGGTGAGTGTGTTGTACAACTTCAAGGTTTCGGCAGTAATCTGGTTCCAGGTATAGTTTGTTTGTACATAATTCTGGGCGTTTTTAGCCATTACCGCCAGTTCCTGCTGGTGATTGATTGCCCATTCCAAGCTGCGGAGGCAGGAGTCTACATTTTTCACCTGGAAAAGCATCCCCCGTTCTTTGCCGATCAATTGCTGATGCACGGGAATATCACTACCGAGTACGGGGACACCTTCCTGCATTGCTTCCAACATCGATAGAGGTAATCCCTCCAACTCAGAAGGAAGTACAAACAATCCCGCGCCCCGAAGGATTTCTGCTAGACGAGGCCCTCTAAGTTCACCTGTGAATATTATGTTTTTGTTATTCGCCGCCATGTCGGTTATCTCTGAGGTGAACTCATTGGTATCGCTGGTACCGCCGACCATGACGAGTTTCCATCCTTCTTGCTGAAGGTTTTGAAAGGCTTTGATGAGTAAGTCGGGACACTTTTCCGGCACCAGTCTACCTAAAAATAGAATATAGCGTCCCTGTTCCAGACCTAGCGAAGTTCCATAAGTAAAAGTAGGGTCTGAATCACCCATATTTGAGGGTGCGTTAGGAATATAAATTGTCTCTTTACCGTAAGTTTGCTTAAAGTATGAGCGCAGTTCCTCTGAAACGACTATCATCTCATCAGAGAAGCGGACAGCAGCGCGTTCCCCACGACGGATTAGGTCGCTAGAAGCTTTGTTCCATTTGGCACGTTGCCAATCTAAGCCATGACAGGTAACAACGACTTTTGCTGAAGAGGCAAATTTTGGTAGCCAGGTAAAGAGAGATGGCCCTAAAGCGTGGAAGTGAACGATATCATAACGCTTTGCATTAGAAGCGATCGCTCCCAGCGCCGAACTCAACAGAGCATCCATTCCCTTGACATTCAAGCTGGGTATAGAAACAACCTTCACACCATGAACGTTATAGTGACTTAGTGAAACATTTCCGGTGTATGAGGAACGAGCAAACAAATCTACTTCGTGACCCTGTTCAACTACCCGCGAGTAAATTTCTTCACAGTGATGCTCAATGCCACCTTGTTTGGCAGGCAATCCTTTCGCTCCAATTACGGCAATTTTCATTGTTAAACCCCGGTAAAGCTTTTATGATTAATCTGGCTAGTAGATAAATTCCCCTGTTCCCAGCGGCTTAGCATATCGCTGTAGATATCACCCACAACAGTCTTGGCACTGTAAGGTTTGGCAGCTTTAACGCACGCCTCAAGTGGATAATCTCCACCGTTGTGCAGTACCTTACGCAAGGCATCTGCAACTGCGGCTGGCGTTCGCTCCTCGCATACCACTCCACTGTTAGCAGTGAGTAGGTTGGGAGTTTCGCCGCAATTGGTTGTCACCAATGGGGTACCGCTGGCAAGTGCTTCGAGAGCGACCATAGGAAGACCTTCATAGACGCTAGTTAGTACGAAGACACTGCATATCCGCTGCAACTGTGCAAGTTCTTTCTGGGCTAATGGTCCCAGCAGTGTTACCTGTTCGGTCAATCCAAAGCGGGAAATCTCAGAATTTAGCTCATCCTTTAAGTCTCCATCACCCGCTATGAGCAGGTGAACATTTGCATCGTTCAGGGCAGCAATGGAGCGGATTAGCAGTACGGGATCTTTTTGGGCGTGAAGGCGACCAGCAAATAGAATAAAGCGCGTATCCTGGGCTAAACCCATTTGCTGTGCTAAGCTTCGCCTAGCTTGTTCCCGTTCATCCTCAGTTAATGGGTAGCAAATTTCGTTATCTACTGTGTTTTTGACGTAGGAAACGCGCTCTGCTATGTCTGGGTAACGCTGCTGGTAATGTTGCACCGAATCGGTGTTGCACGACAAGATTTGGGAAAACTGACTTATAAGATAGTGTTCGACAGCAAAATACGCTGCTGGAAAACGTTGCCATAAAATAGCATTTTTCTTGTCTGTAGAATTTACCTGCTTTTGAATATCATTGTGAATAAAAAGAGTTTTCTCACCAGCCCATTTAAGAGTTGCTAGGGTCGGTTCCAATCTGTGAAAGTGCATGAAATCTGAACTCAAGTTACGGCCCAAAAGGGCAGCCGTATATTTAATACTGGTTGGTACTAATTTTTTAAAGTTATCGTTTTCTATAAAAAACAAAGGCATAAAGCGGATTTCTCTGCCTGCCACTTGCGAATCTCGCCATACTCCTATGGGTTGGGATGGATCATTTTCCGTTCCTACCAGCCGGATTTCAAACTCGCTAGGAGCGTATTTGACAAAGGTGCGTATGACTGTTTGAATACCCCCGATGCTAATGCCACTGGGATTGAACTGGTAGAAGATAGTCAAAACAGGTTTACGCATAACTATAAAACCTATATATAGCTAGGTGTGCTGGTAGTTTTTTCGTAGCAACAAAGGTTAATTTAGCAGCCTGTTAGTAAATTTCCTTCAGCATTACTGCTTAGCTTACTTGAGAATCTGAGATTCTCTTCAGCGTTATTACGTAGATTACTGTAAAACACTATCCAAGTAAATTGAATTTGCCATATTTCACAGAGAATTCTCAAATCCCATACTTGACTTCATGGCAACTTCATAATAATGAGTTTTAATATCTTTTTTATCCAAAATATCTACTGGATCTAGCACTAGGCAATAATTTTGTCCCCAAGCCGAAACACCCTAGCCTAGCCATTCCTAGGCTTATAGGGAGCCTGAAATTATCCTACAATTGAACCCGTTACTACTACTATCAAAAGTAGTAAATTGCAAAATATTCCTTGGCACAGTTGTGGGCTGACTTTATTCCTACATATAACTACTTGACAAGCTCAATTTTGTATAAATTGTACTTGTGTACTTTACAATTAATCTTCCGAGCCAACAGATATAAACTGCTAATGAAGTCTGTATTTACAAAGTGTAATTTGACATACCCTAAATAAAAACACAATTATTTTTTAATCAGGAACATTAAAAAATAATTGTGTTTTTGCTTACCCGCAGTAGCAGCCTGCAAGAGCCAATTTGCCTACTTTCCCTATCAGGAGAGGCTATGTACGTAAGGGCATTGAAGCAACTGTATAACTTAGCTGCCTTCACCGCCAGGAAAGGGGAGCCGCCCCTCTCCTGTAAAAAAAATTTCCACTGCCCCTAGCCTAATAGGGTTAGGATAAGATGATTTCCCATAAGCGTAGAGAACGTTTCTACAACAGTACGCTTAAGGTTCGATCTAGAAGTATCGACGAATGCCGATTTAAAAGCGATCGCTATTTTTGGGAGCCTTAGCTGTCAGCATTTTTGGCGTACTGGCATCTTCCTTGTAGTATGCCTTGGCATGGTGGAAATAACTATCAGGTTCGTTTTCCACAATCACACCATTGACTACCAAACCTAAAACTTTCTGACCTGATTGCACCAAAAATTGCTTACAAGCAGCAGCACTGACAGTATCAACCACGCCTGGCCGGACTACCAATAAAATACCATCAGTCATTTTGCCCACGGCTAGAGCATCCGCTACCAGAACGATTGGAGGCGTATCAAGGATTATAAAATCGTAGTCTTTAGAAAAATTGTCAATTAATGCAGCCATCCGCTTTGAGTCAACAAGAGCCAATGGATTAGGAGGAATCACCCCAGAAGGAAGCACATCGAGGTTATCCATCACTTCTCGCACAGCCATTCCAAACTCAGCTTGATTAACGATGACATCGCTCAGACCAATTGCATTAGTCAAGTCCCAGATGTGATGCTGCATGGGATGGTGCAGATCCGCATCTATTAATAAAACTCGTCTTCCCAGTTGAGCCATAGCCATAGCCAAGTTGGCACAAACCGTAGACTTGCCTTCCTTAGAAACAGAACTTGTCACCGCAATGACTTTCAGCTCTTGATCTGGACTGAGAAACTTCAAGTTTGCCTGAAGCATTCGGTAAGCTTCACTGATAACCGAATGTGGATTATCTCTAACGGGAAGCTGCGGAACAATTCTTTCTAGTTTCTTACTGCGAAAAGTTACTTTTTTCTTCAAAGAAGGAACCATTCCCAGGACGGTATACTTAAATAACTCCCGCACCTCTTTGGCGGTTTTGATAGTTGGATCTTTCAGGTCTACAAGGAAAGCAGTGATTACATAAAGTAGACTGCCTGCCACAATTCCGGCAGCTAGGATTATTATCTTGCGAGTACCTACGGGCTTTTCTGGAACTGTAGCGGCGGCAATTAAACTAGCGTTGCCTACATTTTGATTTTCCGCAATTTGTACCTCTTGAAGATTTTTCAAGAGAATTTGATAGGTTGATTGCGCGGCTTCTACTTGCCGTTGCAAATCCCGCTGGCCCTGTTGCAATCTGGGTAAAATGTTAGCCCTTTGCCTGTATGCCGACTGAGCGCGAGATAGAAAACTGACTTGATTAGCCAAGCCTAACCGTTGCACCTCTGCATTGACTAATTCGGCGGTTAGTTTTTGTTCAAGTTCACCAATTTGTAAATTTTCTCCGGATACTTGTTGGTTACTGCCAACAACCTGACCTACCCGTTCCTGTAGTAAAGCTTTTAATGCTGCTTGTTTACTTTCCAGGTTAATTATTCTGGGATTTTCATCCTGAAGGCGGGTGCGCTCAACTGTCAACTCCCCTTCAATTTTTTGGAGTTCTATCAACACTTGCTGAACTGCGGGAGATTGACTGAGCGAGTTTAGTCTCATAGCCCGCTGTGAATTCAGCCCGATCTTATTTTGGAAGGCGGCGACTCTAGCACTTGCATCTTCAAGTTCAGCCTGAGTCTGAGCTTTTTTGCTGTCTAGCTCTGCGATCGCTTTTACAGCTGAGCTTCCTTCTTCTTCTAAAGCTACAATGTTATTCTGTTCTTTGAAATTACGCAAAGCTGCTTCTGCTTGACGAACATTAGCTTCAGTTTTGGGTAGCTGCTTAGTAATAAATTCGCGAGCCGCCGCTGCTTGAGCGCGGTTATTAAGTATGTTCTTCTCGCGATAAAGGGTCATAACTTTGTTGACTATCTTTGCAGCTTCTTGGGGATCTTTGCTTTTAAAGGATATCTGCAAAACATCGGTTCCTTTGATACCTTTTACCGTCAGCTGTTTTAGGAAATCGATAGTTTTTAGGGGGTCTCCCTTTTTGTCTTTCAGCTTTAGGGAATTTATCGTCTCTTGTATTAGAGGCTCAGAACGGACTATCTCTGCTTCAGTATCGAGAGGGGTATTCAGAACGTTTAGCGGTTCCAACTGCCCGATTTTTGCTCCTGCTTCTGTGACTAAGGCAGAAGTCGTATTTTGCTTCTTAAACAAAAGCCTACCTTCGGCTTCATAGGTGGGCTTTTTTAAGAACGCAAATGCGGTAGCTAGTGAAACTGTAAATACAAAGACGGTGGTGGCGGGTAGCCAACGCCGTTTGAGGATAAGCCAGTATTTTTTAAAATCTATATCTTCTGTGTATTCTCTAGTTTCCATAAGAGGCTCGTGTAGGAGGGTGGTAATAAGGTTGTTATGGAGGCAGGTGTATTAGCCGCCCCCAGAAGCGAGTCCTTGGAGTGTAGACTATTTCCTCGCTTATCAAGAGGCAGCATGTGGCAGTTCTTACTCAGCCGACAATTGTATCCTAACAAGGCTAGTGAAAGTTGGAGCAATTAAAACTGTTAATCAAGTAAAGGATGAGCTTGAAGCTGTATGCAGTAGCATCCCACTGGCAGGTCTAGAGAAGATGGATTAACAAGAGCTGGCTTTTGAAATTTGTTGAGACTGACGGACAATAGCACTATGGAAAAGAGTAAAAATGCGATCGCATTCGGTCAAAGCACCCTATAAGCTTATAGTTTAGAACAGGATTGGGCGCGCGATCGCTATATAATCACCCAGAGAATTGAGTAAAAAATATTTGGGAACATATTTCTGACTTATGTGATCGCTGCACAAATGTTGATATATGTGTAGAAACCGGCTGAAAAATTATTTTTTAGCGAACGGTATTGCCACCATCCTTAACAAATAGGACTATTCCCAGGATTCACTGCATGAATATACTCGCTTCCTGAATGGGGCCACCCCCGTTTATAAGCAGCTTCCTCTGGCTTTCCCCAACCGAGTTGCAAGACAATTTCTAAAAAATCTGACTTCTCCCACTTCCAAAGGCTTGCCCATTCGGTGCCACAAGAAATTCTGTCCACATCTGGTGCCATAATCATCCGGTGGTCTTTGCCGTTATTAACGCTCAGGTACAACTCCATCTCGGCTGTTGCTTCATGCCAAAATAACATTATTGAATTTTTAGCAGCTTTCAGCGTCTCTATATCACTCGGAAGAGCAATTAGCTGAGCATCTACTTCTGGAATTCGTAGAGTCTTGTCCTTGAGTGTTAGCTGTCGCCAGACAATGCCGGAAACGTTGTGTTCCCTCTGATAGCGATGAACTGCGGCTTTAAAGTCTTGATAAGCTGTGAATTTTTGGATGCCCTCCGGCTTGAGAAACTTGTCAATCAATGGGTTAACTCCAGAAGTCTTGGCAGCTAAATTAAGGCGCTGCCCATTGAGACAGGCGCGGCGCTCCGTAGCCAAGATTTTGATTAGCTCCTCGGTGGTGTAGACTTTTGGCATCAGAACACCATCTGGTCGCGGTTACAGATAGTTTAGCGTCGCTTGGCTTGAAATAGGTCAACAAGTCAGTATCAAATTAACGTCAGCTGGGCGGTTAAAACCGCAGCTACACAGACCGGAGGCGAAGCCTATGCGGCTTTGCTCAACCCGCGCAGGCGGAGTTCAAAAGCCTTGATATTCTGATACTCCGCGCAGACGGACGAGAGTTTGTATAGCTGCGAATTCTATTCGCCAGAGCTGAAGTTGACACTAATGCGAGCGGCCCAAAATACAATTATTTGGTTAATTCGGTATTAAACTCATTGAATGTTCGCCGCTTCAGTTCTGCTGATTCGGAACGAGGCAACAAGTCAAACACCTCCCGCAAGACATCATCTACCTTCTCATATTCGACCTTGCCCTTCTCGTTCAGCACAACCTTACCTTTCTGGTTGAGCAACACTGTCTGAGGGACGACACCTTCATAGTAATAGCCGGGTTCGGTAGCTGTAAAGGTGGATTTTTCTGGAATAGCATCTACGTTGATGGGCATAATATCTGCCGCCCGACCATAAAAAGCTTGTAAGCGGTTGACGACGATCGCATACTGCTTGCAATCGCTGCTATCGTCTACGAAGAACACCAACAGCGCAGGTTTTTTCCGGGAGAAAGAGTCTGCCAAAGTCGCTTTCGGCGGCACCAGTGAGCCATTGCCAGCGTAGAGAGCAAAGATATTGCCGTCAAAGTAATCGTCGTTGATGCCTGCTAAGGCTGAGGGGGTTCCCAGCAGCAGCAGCAAACCAAAACAAACAATTAGCCTCAACAAGTAGCGGTCAAAAAGATGCCGCCACGAACGGCGATAAGCTGCCAGAATACCGAATCGAAAATGTAAAAGACGAATATTCATATCAACGTTGCTGTGGAAACTATCATGGTCGCGCCGTCCGTACCATTCAACTGCGGAAACGAAAACGGGCTATTATAATTTACTGCATTCAGGGTAAAAAGATATTTTGATTAAATGCTTGTGCTATTTAAACCTATGATCTCCGCAGCTAAATCTAAAACGGAACTTATTGGGGATATAATATCTAGTCTAAACAATAATATTTTTGCATAAATTCCCCACTAAAAGGCGATAAATAATATAGCTACATAGCCAAATTATTTTGGATTTAATAATCTTCTGCCCTATGAAATTGCACCCAGCTAGAACTTTCCGACTGTTAGCATTGGTATTAACGGGTATTTTATTAGTAGCCTTACCCTTGCTGGCTAAGGATCTTCAATTGCCTTCGAGCCGCTTTGTGGAAGTGAGGCAGATTCGCGGGAAAGTAACTTACCAAGGAAGACAGGCAAAAGTAGGCGATCGCTTGACAACATCTGGGCAGCAAATTGCTACGGGAGCAAACTCTAGCGCTGTTTTAGCTGTAGACACTGCGATCGCTACTATTAATGTTTCAGAAAATTCCATTTTACAAGTTAAAAATCTTTCTCTGGCTGCCAAGGGCGGCAGGGTGACTGTCCTGGGGGTGCCTAAAGGGCAGGCAAGGATACAAGCACGAACCTTAAAAAACCCTAATTCGCGCTTGGAAATTAGCTCTCCATCTGGTGTTGCTGGCGTTCGCGGCACCGTGTTTGGCGTTGCGGTTGATCCCAAAGGGAAAACAGGAATTTCTACGCTTGAAGGTGCCGTAGCCACCACAGCTAAAGGGCAAACTGTGATAATAAATGGTGGTTACTCTTCTGTTGTTTTTCCTGGTTCACCGCCAACCTCACCCCGGTTGACGAAGGATAAATTAAAATACAAATTGGAAAGTTTGTCAGCAATCAACAATAACCAAATCCGGTTGATTTGTATAGTCGATCCGCTAAATGTGGCATTTCTTAATAACCGTCCCATAGAGATAAATCAAAAAGGTAAAATTGATGCAATACTTCCTGCGCCAGCCAATTCTAATTTGCGGCTAGTGATTCGTAGCCCCTTGGGAGAGGAGAAATATTATAACTTAAGTGCAAAACTTCGGGAATCAGGAGTCAATAGTGAGTATTCCTTGGCTAATGGCTTTTGAAGAATTAGCACTTAGCAACTGGCTAATGATTAATAACTAATGACTATTAAAATTTCGGTGTTAAATTCTTTATTGCCAGGAGTTATTGCTGGTGTAATTTCCGTGACAATGTGGCAACTGGAGGGATGGAAACCGCTAGAAAATCTGGGGTACAATACACTGTTTCAAATTCGCGATAGGGGAATTTTGCTATCGCCAAAGTGGGATGAACGGGTGGCGGTAATTGCAATTGATGAAACCAGTTTGCGGGAGTATGGGCGATTTCCCTGGAAACGCGATCGCTATGCACACCTATTGCAAGCGTTATCAGCATCTCCACCAGCTGTAATTGGTTTTGATATTCTATTTGCTGAAGAAAGTTCAGAGGATAACCAATTTGCTGACGCTATGTTTGCTAAGGGAAATGTAGTTTTGGCGAGGGTTTGGGATGACAAGGGTAAACCTTTACCAATCGTACCAAATTTAGTAGAAGCTGCTGCTGCACAAGGGCATATTTTACACAAACCTGATACAGATGGTATCAGCCGTCAGGCGACGCTATTTGTGCGTGAAATTCCATCGCTAGGGGTGGCAATGCTGCAAGTTTATAATAACAATAGCGCAATACCCGTAAGCGATCGCTCTGTTGAATTTCAGCCTGTCTTGCTTAATTGGGCCCAAAAAACCCAATCTTTACCAACTTATTCGTTTGTGGATGTTGTGGCTGGGAGATTTCCTAAAAATGCTTTTGCAGGTAAGTTGGTTTTAGTTGGTATCACCGCTACAGCTTCCGACCCCCTGCTGACACCTTTAAATCAAAATCCTCCGACTGCTGGAGTCTATATTCATGCAGCTGTAATCGATAATTTGCTGAATAACAGGCTGCTTTCTACTGTACCCAAGTGGGGAACGGTGCTGTTGTTGCTGTTGGTTGGCCCTGTTTCCAGTTGGTTATTTTCCACCCAAGGGTCAAAAGGAAGAATTGCGATCGCATTTTTATTATTGATAGTTTGGTATGCAACTGCACTATTATTATTCACCTTCGCTAATGTCTGGATTTCCATCGCCGCGCCAATTGGGACAATGGTGTTATCAGGGGTGATTTTACAATTGCGAGAACAGCAGGAAAAGCAACAGCTAATGAGTCTGTTTGAGAAATATATGGCTCCGGAGACTGCTAGTTTAATTTGGCAGCGGAAAACTGAAATTTTTCATAAAGGTGAGTTAAAAGCTCAAGAAATGGTAGCAACGGTTTTATTTATGGATATTCGGGGTTTCACTACCATTTCGGAGAAACTAACACCCCGCGAGTTGCTAATTTGGCTAAACGAGTATTTGGATGCAATGAGCGATTGCATTATGAACAACGGCGGCGTTATAGATAAATATATTGGGGATGCAATTATGGCAGTTTTTGGTATTCCCTTTCCTCACACGAAGCCGGAAGAAATTCAGCAAGATGCTTTGAATGCGATCGCTGCTAGTTTAGCCATGCACGAACGGCTGCAACAGCTTAACAAACACCTGCTGGCTCAAAAAAAGCCAAAAATTGAATTTGGCATTGGCATTCACACTGGTCTAATTATCGCTGGTAGTGTGGGCGGTTCTCGACGTTTAAATTACTCAGTGCTGGGAGATACTGTTAATATTGCTGCCCGACTAGAGGCGATGAACAAGGATGTCAAAGAAGGCAATCCGTATCGCCTGTTAGTTACTGGCGAAACTTATGGATATGTGCGCGATCGCTATTACGCCCGACCCGTCAAAAACCTTCAATTGAGAGGTCGAGAACGAGAGACTTTGATTTGTGCAATTCTGGGCAAAAAATAAGCGATCGCGCATATATTATGCCCACAGGCTTTAGTCGTCAGGCGTTTTTAAAAAAGGTAAAATGTATCACTCGTTACTATACGGCTTCTCGCTTCGTCCTCTTAGTTCAATAATGAAAATATTTTTATAAAAAATATTGCAGCGTAGTTCTTCCTTGTCAAGATAAATTATATCCGGAAAAACCAAGATAAGTCTAGGGGTTTAAAAAAGAAATTCTCATAAAAATGGGTGAAAAACACTTAAATTTAAAAGCGACGAAGAGCGATTTTTAGCTAGACTTTACCGAAGAAATCTTGCGACTACGGAATCCAAACACAGAAGCTTTTTCTGGAAAATAAGTGGATGTAGGCTCTTGTTAAGGTAAAATGCTGACGAGCCAACAACAGCTCAGTAAATAAGCAGTAAAGACGCTTGTAGAAACGTGATAAATCGCGTCTTGGTAGGAGTGTGGTGTGAGGATATCATTTTTCGATAGATTTCGGCTAGGCGTGGCGGTGGCGGTGGCGAAGACGGTAACGGCGCTGGTGCGATCGCTGCGGCTGGGGGCTGCTAGTGTATTACCTGGGGAAATTGCCCGTCGCCTGCATCCGAATCTGTTGCAGCTGCTGTCTCGTCAGGTGAAACACGGGGTTATTTTCATTGCAGGGACGAATGGGAAGACGACGACATCGCTGCTGTTGCGAACGATGCTGGAACGTCAGGGATGGCGAATTGCCCACAATGCTGCTGGTGCTAATCTGGTAAATGGATTAATGACAGCACTGTTGGCAAACACTAACTTAATCGGTCAGTTGAGCGCTGATTATGCGATTTTGGAGGTGGATGAAAATATTCTGCCCAAGGTTCTGCCTTCTATTCAACCGAAATTTATTTTATGTTTAAATCTGTTTCGGGATCAGCTGGATAGGTACGGTGAAGTTGATACGATAAGCCAGCGTTGGAAAGAGGCGATCGCGCAACTTCCAAAAGAAACTGTGGTAATCTTAAATGGTGATGACCCGACGTTATCTTATTTGGGTCAGCAGTTGCCGCAACGGGTTTTATCTTTTGGGCTTAGCGAACCAGAAGCCTATCTTGACGAAATTCCTCACGCGGTAGATTCTATTTATTGTCCTCGGTGCGGTCATTCTCTCGATTATCAGGGTGTCTACTTATCTCATCAAGGCGATTTTCACTGTCCCAGTTGTGGTTTTGAGAAAAGCAAGCTGGCAATTGACAGCCGAAAATGGCCTCAGATTTTAATCGGCATTTACAACAAATATAATACGCTGGCGGCTGTATTAGCAGCTCAAGAAATTGGGGTTGATGCAGATACTCTTCTAGATACAATTAAAAACTTCCACGCAGCTTTTGGACGGTCTGAGGAATTAGAAGTCGCGGGGAAAAAGGTGCGGATTTTGTTATCAAAAAATCCCGTGGCGTTGAATGAAACTATTCGCGCAGTTAATCAGCAAAGAAGTAATGGTGGTTCCTCTACAACACTAATGGTCTTGAACGATCGCACGCCCGACGGTACAGATGTATCGTGGATTTGGGATGTGGATACGGAAAAGTTGGTGGAGAAGGGGGGAACTGTGGTGGTGAGTGGCGATCGCGTCTATGATATGGCGCTGCGTATCCGCTATAGTCAAGCTGAGGGAAATGTCTGCAAGTTGATTGTAAAGGAAGATTTGCAGGATGCGATCGCTACAGCTTTAGAACACACTCCGACAGGGGAAACTTTGCACATTTTACCTACTTATTCGGCGATGTTGGAAGTGCGCGGGATTTTGACTGGGCGGCAGATTTTGTGATTTTAAAAACCGCTCTAGGCGCAGAGGACGCAGAGAAAAAGAAGGAATAGAGGGAGTAGATGGAATTAACTATTGGTTGGCTTTATCCGTCGTTGATGAGTACCTATGGCGATCGCGGCAATGTGATATGCTTGCGCCAACGCGCCGAATGGCGGGGAATTCGGGTGAATGTGTTGTCTTTGGCGCAGGATACGCCGCCAGAAGAATTTCACAAGGTGGATGTGTTGGTTGGTGGCGGCGCACAAGACCGACAGCAAGAAATCGTGATGCGCGATTTGCGGGGGGCGAAGGCGGAGGCTATCCGCGAGAAGATTGAAGCTGGGACACCAGGGGTGTTTACTTGTGGCTCGCCGCAGTTGTTGGGACACTTCTATGAACCAGCGTTAGGTCAGCGGATTGAGGGATTGGGTTTGTTGGATATGGAAAGTAAGCATCCCGGCCCAGACGCGCATCGCTGTATCGGTAATGTGGTTTTTGAGGTGACGGCGACACGGTTGGCGCAGGATTTGCAAAAGATGCTGGGCGCTGCGCCAGTAATAATTGGTTTTGAAAATCACGGCGGTAGAACTTATCTGGGGAATGTGGAACCGTTGGGACGTGTGGTTAGCGGTTACGGTAACAATGGGGAAGATGGGACGGAAGGGGCGTTTTATCGGAATGCGATCGCTACCTACTCTCACGGCCCGCTTTTACCTAAAAATCCCTTCATCGCTGATTGGTTGATTCAGACAGCATTATTAGAAAAGTATCAAACCCCAGTGTCTTTGGAACCGTTGGATGATACTTTAGCAACGCAGGCACGAGAAGCCATGTTTAAAAAATTAACTGCGATCAAAAAATAAATAATTGCTAATGGTTAATGGGGTTTTCTTACCATTAGCAATTAGTAAGAGTAGGTTGGGAGTGTGCAATAGCGAAACCCAACAAATACTTATGTTATGCTGGTTGAGCTGCCTCAACTACAATAATTTTTAATGGTTTTTTATTACGATTAGCCATTAGCTTCATTTGATGATAGACCATGATCGCTTATTCAAAGAATTAATTTCTACCTTTTTCTGGGAATTTATCGAATTATTCTTCCCCGAAGTCTCTGCATACTTAGAACGAGAACCCATCACCTTTTTGCCGCAGGAAATATTTACAGATGTGACATCAGGCGATCGCCGCGAAGTCGATTTAGTGGCAAAATGCCACTTTAGGGGTAAAGAGTCATGTTTTCTCATTCATGTCAAGAACCAATCTCAATCACAAACAGATTTTAGCGAACGGATGTTTTTTTACTTCGCTCGTTTGTATGAAAAACATCGCTTACCTGTGTACCCAGTCGTAATATTTTCTTTCGATTACCCTCTGGAGGAGCAGCCAAATTTTCATCGAGTCGAGTTTCCTGACAAAGTAGTGTTAGATTTTAACCATGCTGTCATCCAGCTAAATCGACTCAACTGGCGAGATTTTTTGCAGCAACCTAACCCAGTAGCCGCTGCATTAATGTCTAAGATGCGAATCGCCCGAAAAGATAGAATTAGAGTCAAGTTAGAATGTCTGCGTTTGCTGGCGACACTGCGTTTAGATCCCGCAAGGATGCAGTTGATTTCTGGGTTTGTGGACACCTATCTGCGGCTGAATGCAGAGGAAGAACGGCAGTTTCAAGCCGAGATTGTTAGGATTGAACCAGTCGAACGGGAGGAAGTTATGGAAATTGTCACAAGTTGGATGGAGCAAGGAATCGAGCAAGGAATTGAGCGGGGAAAACAGGAACTTGTCTTGCGTCTGCTGACTCGTCGGTTTGGTACACTTGATCCGGAATTTCAACAACAGATTTCTCAGTTACCAGTGGCACAATTAGAAAATTTGGCAGAGGCTTTACTGGATTTTTCAACTGTCGATGATTTGCGTAATTGGTTGAGTAATAATTAGGCGAATGGCAAGACAGAAGAAGGCTAATCCCTAATAGTAATAAAAAATAATTAGCAATTAGTTGTTTTGCCTTTTACCTATGAACTTCGTCTGGCAAGTTGCGCGATCGCATCCACTAACTTAGATGGCTCAACAGGCTTAGGGATATGCCTCTGAAAGCCAGCTGCCATAGCAAAAGTGCGATCGTGATCGCGATCGCTGGCGTAAGCCGTCAGGGCCACAGCAGGAATTTCACCCCCAGCGTGGGAGTCGCGCATCCTGATTTTACGAATTAGAGCATAACCATCCTCTTCCGGCATCCCAATGTCGCTCACCAAGACATCTGGCTGCGAATCTTCTAGTGTCTGGAAGGCTGCGCTCGCTGATTCCACTGCCGTCACTTCGGCTCCCCACTCCTCTAGCGCTACCTTAATAACCTCGCGAGTGTCCGCCTCGTCATCCACAAGCAGCACCCGCAAACCGAGGAGGGAGATTGAGGATTGGTGATTGGTGATTGGGGTAGGGCGTGAGTCTTTCTGCGTCCCTAATCCCCTATCGATGAGTGGCAATATCACCGTGAAAGTCGATCCTTTGCCTTCGCCGAGGCTGCTGGCGCGAACGGTTCCACCGTGCAATTCCACCAAGTGGCGGACAATAGCAAGACCTAAACCTAGTCCGCCGTGCGATCTTGTAATTGAACTATCGGCTTGGCGGAACCGCTCAAAAACGTAGGGTAAAAAGTCAGGGCTAATACCTTTCCCCGTGTCGCTAACTGTGATTTGAGCATAGTTGTTCATTGGCGTTGGAAGGCTGTTAGAACCTGACAACTCTTCCCTGACAACTGACAACCGAATCTCCACCTTCCCGCCTTCAGGGGTGAACTTAATCGCATTAGAGAGTAGATTCCAGATTATTTGCTGTAAGCGATCACTATTGCCCAACACTGCACCCACCGAGGGATCGAGTAGACTCTCAAGCCGAACCGATTTGGACTCAGCAGGGGGACGCACGGTATCAAGCGCCAGATTAATCAGTGGTATCAGTTCAATCGGGCGAATATTCAGGCTAAACTTACCCCGAATAATTCGCGAGACATCCAGAATATCGTCAATCAGTTGCGCCTGAGATTTAGCATTGCGTTCGATAGTTTCCAAAGCCTTAGCCGTGGTTACTTCGTCAAACTTGCGCGAACGGAGCAATTTAGCCCAACCCAGCATTGAGTTAAGCGGCGTGCGGAGTTCATGGGAAACCGTTGCCAGGAAATCGTCCTTCATGCGGTTCGCCGCCTCTGCGTCGGCGCGTGCAGCTTGTTCGCGGAAGAGCAAATCATCCTTGATGTGGTTAGCAGCTTCCAGTTGCGCCGTGCGTTCGATGACTCGCTGTTCTAGTTCGCCGTTCATGGTGCGGATTTTTTCTTCCGCCTGCTTGCGGTCTGTAATGTTGCGACTTACAACTAAAGCGGATGCGATCGCGCCTTCCTTATTTAACTCTGGCACCACACGCGATTGAAAAGTGCAGAGTCCGTTTACCGTCTCAGTCTCGAATTCAATCGCTTGTTCTTCACCTGTTTCAAAGACTTTTCGCAGCGTTTTCTCCCACAATTGCGACAACTCTTCCGGCGAGCCTAGTTCCGGGGGAGACTTGCCGATGAATGCGTTTGATGGCATTCCACTTATCCGCTCCACTGCTGGATTCACGTAAACATAACGCATTTCCCTATCTAAACGCATAATCGCATCCGGCGCATTTTCCAGCAGTGCTTTGAATTCCTGCTGGCGACGGTAAAGCTCCTCCTGTGCTTGCTGGCGCTCTACGATTTCATTTTCCAGCTTTCCGTTAGTTTCTAACAGTTGCCGGGTACGTTTTTGAACCCGTTGTTCTAAAGTTTCGTTAGCTTGTTTGATTTCTTGAAATTTTTCTTGGAGTGCGATCGCCATAAACTTGAAGTTGTGAACTAGAGAACTTATCTCCGCCACTTGGCTGTTGGGCCAATTAATTGCTTCTCGCTCCCAGAGTCGATTTGGCAAGTCAGTAGTCACCCCTGCCAATTGCAACAATGGGCTGACTAATCCGCGACTTAGAAAAACCGCCAGGATCAGCGCCACTATCGCAATTAATATCATGAGCGCTAGAGCAATAATATAAATGCTCTCCAGGTAATTTACTTGTTTGGCGGCGGGTATTTCTACCACCAAAGTCCACGGAATATTCCCGCCAATGGGAATCTCTTCGACGTAAAAAGAGTTTCTCCGCTGCATTATAGGAGGTAAGTTTTCTTTAGGTGGTAGCCACTGATATATAGCGCCATTAATTTCCTTTATCTCTCCACCTCTCCTGCGGTCGAAGCGTTCCATTACCACTCGTTCCGACTGAGTGCTGGCAATAATAAAACCTCTAGTATCAACTAGAGTAACTTGTATATCCTGAGCAATAATATTGTTTTTGAGCAATTGGCTGATGTCTGGTAAATCCAGCGAAGCAAACGCAATCCCACGAAAGCGATTTTCTTCAAGCACGGGTACGCCTAAATCAATCTGAGGAATCAACAAGTCACTATTAGCATAAACTTCGCTCATTACAGGTTGCACAGCTTTTTTTATGGCGTTAAAGATGTAATTATCGCTGACATTTACGCCAATCTTTAAAGGTTTCTCCTTATCTGTGATTGGGGAAGCAGCAATGATGCTACCTGCCTCATTAACCAAATATATGTTGTTAAAATTTGGAGATGTTTGCTGTAGAATTTCTGTATTTTCCTGCAATCGGTCTGAAGGTGCTATATCCGACTTAGCAGCGAACTTTGCTAAAGCGCTAAGTGCATTCAGATTTTCCTTGTGCCAAAATATCAATTCAGCAGCTACCTGTTGAGAAGTTGCTGTCAGTTCAGCTTGAATTATATGGGTTCTGTTGTTAATTACGCGCTGGTTTTCCAAAACCATCAGCGAAATTGTTGAAAAAAAAAACAAACGCTACTAATAAATTTAATAAAATCTGCCTCAGGGAAAGAGCCTGTTTTACTTTACGGCTTTTTACCCATTTATGAATTGGCAAGCAGGTAATAATTAGGCTGGAGACTAAAGCATTAAAAATGCCGTTTACAGCCTGCTTTAACATAATTAAACTGGTTGGTATGGCAGGCATATCCATAATGGTGCCGTAGAATATCCATACTAAAGGCATTCCAATCAACGCCCAATAAATCCCATCCAGTAGAACCATATTCTGGTTCTTGCGCCGCAACAGCAAGCCTACAAATAAAGCTTCGCCGGTAGCAATAATTGCTCCATAAGGATGATTCCAAAATAAAATTGTGTAAGTTCCAGCAATGATAGCGGCTATAGTACCCCACAGGGTTCCGAACAGACGCACCACAATCAAAACGGCAATGCTACCAAATAGAAAATCTACTCCAAAAAAGAGTGGTAGGCTGAAATAATTACCTACGTAACCTGCTGTTAGCAAAATTACCAGTGGCAGGACGGATTTTTTAAAAAAGGGAAATAGTGGCATCTCCCGCAACTTATTTACTCAACATCGTTACAGTTTACAGCGCCTATTTTTCTGTGAAGCACACCAAAAGGAGGAATTACCTGCTTGTGGCATTTAACTTTACATTGTTTAAGCTATTCCTACTTTTGTTTTTGACTATTTTTTCCAAAGCGGGTTTCCTGCAAAGTAGTACCGATCCCTTGGATAACACCGCGACCTACTAAACCAATGGCTCGCCCAATTACTTGTGTTAAAATATAGACTACGCCGCTGCCTAAAAAAGCAACGGTTGCTCGGATACGAGGCGCGATCGCATCCCGTGTTTCTAGCAGCAGCGTAACTGCTAGTTGCAAGCCTGTTAGTTGTTCTAACTCAAATGCGCGAGGCGCATAAATAGAGATTTTTCTGATGCCGACACCACTCAAAGTCAATAAAATATATCGGCTTTCAAAAATTGCTTTTGGCTCCTCAATATAAATTTCTCGACGATACTTCCAACTCAACTCATTACGAAAACGGGCAATTTCCCGCGATGAAATCAAGCGACGGGTATAAAAACCTTGTTTAATCGCTTCCACCTCGGCAAAATAATTTAGAAGTGGTTGCACTACACTATTTGCAATTTGAATTACTAAATTTTCTAAAATAAATTCTATATGTTGCCTTGCTTCTGGTGTTCCATAGGGATAAACAGCATTCTCGATTGTAAGTGGAGTCTGAAACAGTAGATGCGTAATCATCTCCACCAGGAAAGGAATTTTATCCAAAATAGATGTTTGAACAATTAGTACATCTCGCAGCAAAGTATTAACAATGTCTACTTCTAAATTGCCAATTTGCAGCGTGTAATATTTGCCAAAGAAATCAGTAGTAGACTGCTGCCACAGATCGCATAAAATAAGAGAACGCTTTTGCGCGATCGCTTCCGGCGGCACCTGAGACAAGCGCAGTTCATCTAAGACATCCTGCAATTTATCCAGAATCAGATAAAGCAATTCCCGTTTTTTCTCATCTCGCAGGATATCAATTTCCAAGGGAGCGCCAGTCAAGTTCTGCACGCCATACTGGATCTTGCTTAAAGTAGCGCTGAGTGCTGAAGGCTGAGGACTGAGTGCTGAGGGCTGGGGATTCACAGGCGGGACATCTGTGCTACGGGCTGGGACGGGGGTGAAAAAAAGATTCTCCTTGGTCTTCCTAGTCGCCTCTGGACTTCCTACCACTGGCAATAGCTGATTCACTAGCCAACGCGATGCTCGCAGTTCTCGCAGCCTTCCGGTTAAAATGAACCAGTCTAGATTGGAAAGATTGGGATTTTGGATTTCGGCTGCTACTTGAGCGATCGCTTCCTCAATTTGCCCTAGTCCAGACTGCCGCATTTGCAGCAACAATAATGAACGATTTTTCTGTGTGACACCTGAACCCCTTACAGACAGGATATTTTGCGTCTGTACAAGTTCTGACCAATATGCTTCGCCAGAGGCTACCTGACACAAAGCTTGTGCTATTACCGAGATTTCGGTTCCTTTGAGGCAATAGCCATCCACACCTGTAGCTTTTGCTGCTGCAAGCTGGGCTGGTTCCTGAACCCAAGTCAGGAGAAATACTGGCAAGTTGGGATACTGCGTCTTTAATTCCCCACACAGCTGCAACCCAGGCAACCGATCCGACCCAGAGGAACCTAAACCTAGTTCTAACACTACCAAGTCCGGGGCGTTTTCTGTCCCAGTGCTACTGACGAGCGTCTCCAAGGCGGCTGCGTCAGAATCTGATTGGGCGACGACTTGCAGGGCGGGAAACGGCTCTAGCGCCATCCGTAGACCAAGCCGGAAGATTGGGTCATTATCGATCAAGATCAGTTTAAACGGGCGAGCCGCTCGTTGGGCATCCAGTTGGCGATCGCTCATCAAAAACCTCCTTATTCACGCCGCAATCCCCTGCTATAACAGATTACTCATTTACAGGGAGAATCGGCTAAAGTGCTAAGCGGCTCGAGGCAAATCAGTATAAATTTACCGGGAATACCCGAAACTAGGTTTCTGTCCGAGAATTTTCCTAATTTAAACATGATTCCTATATTTAAGGGAAATTTATCTCCATTTATTAAAAGAATTGTTGTTTATACCTAAATTATTCAAATAATATTCAATCGTGCTTTTTCTACAACATCATCTAGTAAATAAATGTTGTTCAAAGCTGATAACCTTGATGGAGTCTTGGTTTGAGCTAAGAGCGGTAGCACATAAAAAAAGCAGAAAGCGTAAATTTATTCTCCTAACGTATATCTATGGTTATATTTGTTCTCAGTGTAATTTATAACTTGAGAGCCACGTTTAAATGCAATATTTTTCGTAATCTGGAATACATATAGAAAGCCGAAACCGAATTTATTCCGTTGTATTCTCTCAAGGAGATATTCAGATTATGGCAATCAAAATTGTCAAATCAAGTCTCATGGCACTGGGTATTTTTTCTGCCATTTCTCTATCACCGCTATTATTTAACGGTGGACGTGCAAATGCTCAGACACGTTACCCGGAGATAAATCCAGGGATGATGAATGAGGCTCCAACTGATATTAATCCTAGTAATAATGAAAGACCAATGGAGTTGAATCGAAATTCAACTCCTTATGCTCAAAATCCAATAGATCCAACTGGGCGAAATGAGGGGCCAACTGCGCCTATTGAAAGTGCTACACCCGGCATATCTAGTCCCATCACAGGTTACATTCCTCAGACAGCTCCACTGCTGAGCTATGGTAGCCGAGGAGCAACAGTTATAGAAGTTCAAAGTGTACTGACACAACAAGGACTCTATAACGGCCCAATTGATGGCATCTATGGGCCAGAGACACAAGCCGCCGTCAAAGTCTTTCAGGAATCAGTAAACATAACTCCTGATGGCGTGATGGGACGTGGGACATGGGACGCTATGATCAAGAGATTGCAGCAGGGTTAAGCTGTACAAAATATCCATCTTCAGGGCAAAGATGGATATTTTCAGTTATTATCCTGGGATTGGGAATCACTTTCAGAAAAGTCTTCTGTTGGTGAAGCCGCAGCCTCAGCAGCCCTTCGTCTTGCCTCCCAAATCGCATTTCGTTCCGCATCCCAGCGAGCGATCGCGCCTTGAGCTTCCCTATACAGCGCCCTACCGTAACGAATCTCAGAAGCCTTATTAATCGCACCAGTCAACCGCCCTTCAGCCGCCAGAGCAACCGCCGCGTCAAGAATAGGCATATCTTCAGTAGTTTGAATTTGTGTCACCCATTCAGTCAGCGCCGCCTGTGCTTCTGGATATAAAGCCCGTCCGGGGCTAATTTTTTGGGCAGCTTCAACAGCAGCTTTGAGATTTCCCTGAGTTGCTAAACCCTTTGCCAAATCCAAGATCGGCTGATCTTCCATCGTTTGGACTTTTTTATTCCATTGAGCGATGTAGGTTTGTGCTTCTATCCGCAAAGGCTGACCCTGTTTAATTTTACTCGCCTCGGTAACAGCAGCCTTTAAACTTTCCAGTGTTCCTGGCGTCGCCAGTTGTGTAGCGCTCAACAAAGCCGTTCTGTCTTCAATCTGTTGAATTTGCTTGCGCCAATGAGCAATTAAAGTTTGGGCTTGTAAGCGTCCGGGACGCTGAGGCGCGATCGCAGAAGCTTGGTTAATTGCCAGTTGGAACGCCAACGGTTGATCGAAATTGGCTATGGTTTCGGCATAGTGCATATGGACGCGATCTTGCAAATTATTAGCCCAAGTTTTGGCTGTATCTTTTGCATTCTGATAAAGGGGACTTTTTGGCGAAATCTCGCGCACACCCGCTTTCGCTTCTAAAAAGCTGAAAATATTATCTTGTTGGGCAATGACATAAGAGCGACCGAGTTTAATCCAATCTTGAGCTTCTGTATAAACTGAAGCATCAGAGGGAACCAGCTTGGCAGCAGTTAACGCGCCGTCATAATCTTCTTCCTGAAAACGTTCGGCTGCAATTTTGATCAATTCCTGACTCCAGAGATTTCTATCAGCTTGCGCCTTGGGTTTGACGTAGCTTTTAGAGTCTACTTTTCCCGCCAAAGCGATCGCTTGTGCCAGATTCTCACTCGTCTTTCTATCGGCAAAATTTCGCGCCTCTTCCAACTGCTGCCAAGCGTCTCTTTCTAAGGACATCCGATCGACGTGTCGCTCGATTATTTCGTCATCCCAGTAAGGGCTATTTAACGCAGATAGATTTTGTATTAGCTGGGAAGCCTCAAACCATTTTTGCTCTTTTAAAGCAACATGGAATTTTTTACTAATTTCCTCGCCCCGCCGCCATTCCAGTTGCCATTGTTGCATCCTCTCTTTCACCTGGGGATGAAAAGGACTTGCAGAAGGAATCTTGCGGGCAATAGCGATCGCTCCGGCTAAATCTCCCTCGTCAAATTTTGCCTGGGCAAACCCTAAAATTGATTTCGACCACTCCTCCATCATCCCGCGCGCTTGAGAGTAGAGCGAGTGATCCGGCGGTAAAGTTTGAACAAACGTTATTGCTTCGAGCAACTTATCTAACTTACCAGTCTCGGCCGCCTGCTGAGCGCAAAACAGCCGATCGGTTTCCGGAGCTATAGGCGAGATATTTTTGCAGTTAGCCTGCGGCGGTATCGTTGCCAGCCAAAAGAACGCCCCTGCTACCGTCCCTCCCAAACCTAACAACAAAGTCAACCAAAACAACCACAAACGCGATAAGCCGCCACGTTTTTTAGGCGGTGCCATAGAGGTTTGGATAACCTCAACATTAGATTCAATTTCTGGAGAATCGTCATCCTTAACGCTCGTGGCAGATGCTTTGGCATTCGGGACAACTCTGATCACCAGTTTACGCCCTTGCCCAGAGCGCAACCTATTAGCTGCTCGTACTTGAAATTCTTGTAACTGTCTTCTCACAACCACTACCCTTGAGTCCTGTCCTTATTCTGCGTTCTGCAACAAAAAGCGATGCCAACTTTATCTGGATTTAAATCGTCGCTACTGTAAAAGGTCTAAGACTGATAATAAAAGTTTTGAGATTGTACAGCCTAAGCCTTTATGCTGGAATTTAGGATTAGAGCCACAGATTTTTCGCTTGAATGCCTCTCCCCCGCTTGAAGCCGTCTGTAATTTCAATTTAACGAATGTCCTTCCTGAACCCTTTTACCCCCTCTCCCCCTAAAACAGGAAAAAGGCGATCCTCCCAACCTCCCAGCAATAAAATTTCTTTAACTTTCCCTCGCTGGCGAACCAGGTGGAGGGCGTGGGGGGCGGCAAAAAGCTTTGAGAAGGATTCTTCATTTTTGCCTTTTGCCTGTCTTGCCTCATCAGGGCCGTTTTTACTTATGCCTTCCTCCAACTTTCTCCCGACAAAACTTTTACTCAAGCGATCGCTGCTGTGGCGATCGCTGCTGCCCTTTAACATAACTAAGAAGAGGCATATTGATTTATTTCCTTTGATAGAGGTGCCATGAGCCTGAGCATTCGGCATTGGCTGGCGGAGCGCCAGATTGAACTGGCGACCTTGAGGCACCCCGGCACGCAAATCGCCGGAATTGCCTTTCGCATTGCACAGGACATGGAAGTTAAGAGCCTGACACCTTTTGATATCAGCGCCTTGGCAGAAGTCCTAGAACTGCCCCTGAGAACCGCGAGTCTAGTGGCAGGAGTAGTCTCCCAGCTGAGTGTTGGGTTGCTGCACATTCTAAGTCAGAAAAAGCCCCTCAAGCGCAACGAAGGCACCTGGCTCACCTTCCAAATTGCCTATATCAATGCTTTACAAGGAATTTTAGAGCAAGAATCTTTACTTAGAAGGCCGTGGCTATCCCGTGCCGGGATACCAGGAGGATCGGAAGACTTGTATGGGCAGGTGTGGGATTCACCCCTGGCTGATGTCCATTTGCAAGCTTTTCTAAAAACCCTGCGCCCCGGACGCTTGAGCGATACTCAGGCAGAACAAGCCCTCTTGCAAATTGGCAACTCGTTTCTAGTGCAGCAGATGAACAGCACCTGCATCGCCTGGTTGATCGCCAATGGTGCCGAGGAAACAGAAGCTAAACTAATTACCCAACGCTTGGCTAATGGACTGCCTGGTTATCTGCTGGAAGCGATCGCCCAAAATGCTCTCCCCTTGGCACAACTACAAAAGTTTGTCCAGTTGGGAAGTTTAGTAACTGGTTATGATAACATCCCAGTTTCAGGAAGCAACGATCAGAGTTCTCGGTTCTCAACAACTCTTAATTCTGAGGAACCGGAATTAAATTTCCCCCCTCAATCCTTTCCTCTCAACCGACACCGGGAAAGCTATCGGGCGGCGCTACTCCAATCTCTCTCAAATCCGTTACTGGCAGAACCCTTTTCTTTAAAAGATTTATACGTGCCGCTAAAAGGCAAGGAGATATTAGTTACAACTAAGCCGCCTTTGGGGAAGGCTGCGATCACTAATGACGCTTCGCCACCAGTTGATTTAATGGAGTGGGTGACGCTGCAACTGGAGGATAAGAAAACTATTACCGTGATCGAAGCCGATCCGGGTATGGGCAAAACCAGTTTCTGCCAGATATTCGCAACATACGTTGCCCAGCAACTCTATCCCAAGTGGATGCCAGTGTTAATCCGCCTCAAGGATGCCACTTTGGGGAAAACTCTAGAAGAAACATTGAATTCCGCCTTCCCCTTGGGCAGATTCCAAGATGCAGATGGTTGGTTTTCAGTGCTGCATCCTCCCTGCTTGTTGATTCTGGATGGCTTGGATGAATTGCCCCGCTCAGATCGCACAGGATATCATTTC
This sequence comes from Trichocoleus sp. FACHB-40, assembly GCF_014695915.1. Classification (GTDB taxonomy): domain Bacteria; phylum Cyanobacteriota; class Cyanobacteriia; order Cyanobacteriales; family FACHB-T130; genus Funiculus; species Funiculus sociatus. The sequence continues at coordinate 54,467 of NZ_JACJPF010000039.1, read as the reverse complement.
GCTGCCTTCCTGAACCAGGTAACTTCATTTCAGGCGCGATCGCTCTCCTTAACCAAAGGTACTCCTCGCCACAAAATTATTCTCACCAGTCGCCGGGGAATCGGGGAATGGGGTAGGGGAAGCGAAGAAATTCCTTACTCTCTATTCCCATTGATGCGGCGAATAACCATCCAGCCGCTAGAACAAGATGAATTTCGCCAGTGGTTCAAGAATTGGGCGAAACTACAATCAAAAGCGATCGCACAGGGATATTTTTCTTTTTTAAAACAAAGAAGTGCCTTTACTCCAACTCCAGAAAGAACTCCAGGCGGTGCTAGTTCAGTAGCTAACACCCTTGTCGGACAGCCTTTAATGCTTTATCTGATGGGTGTTTTACATCGAGACGGTTTGCTTGACGACAGCATTTTTCATCGGGCATTATCCGAGGTCAAATTTGAAATTTACGACCGGATTTATTGTTGGCTGTTAGCATACCCGGATGCTGGCAGTACCACGATACCTTTTGTAGTAAAGGAAGGTCTAGCCCATGCCTACCGCAGCACGGATGCGATCGCTAATCTCTTAGCCAACCGTCGCCCCGAAGACGTGCGCCAAGTAATGCAAGTTACAGCACTTTCGATTGTGCAAACCTCTAAAAATAAGGTGACGAAATCAGCGCTAAAGTCGAAGCACTTAGAAGACAACTTACCAATATTTTTCTTCCAAATCCCCAATTCCCAATCTCAAATCCCCAGCATTGAGTTCTCTCATCCCAACCTGGGAGAATACCTCTGTGTAGAAGAAATTGCCCTCCAGTTGCAAGCCCTCACCGATCAATTTCAAGATACCTACGGTGAAGTCAACTTTACAATCAAATCCTCGCTTGCTGTAGCCCAGCATCTTTACCAATTACTAGGTTATGGCTTGTTGTCATTTGAAATAGAAGAAATGGTGGTTGAGCGGCTGCGGCGACAGCAAGAACGCAAAGAAGTACACTTTAGTTTTGGTACGCTGTTTAAACGCCTTTATCGCTTCTATCGCGCTTACTGTCGGGGTCGCTGGTTGGATGAAGGAATTGCCCATCAGGTTTATGCCCAGTTCCAAGCACTGCACAACCCCCTAAAAGTGCTGCAAATCGATGCTGCGGTTGGGGTGAATGTATTTTTGTTGCTGTGCGCGATCGCCCGCCAAAGTCGAATGCCCTTTTTGCCTTGCGGCGATCCCAACCAGCCTCTGGATTTTGACCCCGACGCCTTGCTGAGTTTCATCGGTCGCACCGCTGTCCTGTCTCCTACAGCTTTCTGGGAACGGGCGCGACACAACCTTTTGCAAGTGCAACTTACTGCTGCCTACTTAAATCATGCCTGGTTTGCAGATGCTAACTTGCAACAAGCAAATTTGTCCTGGGCTGATTTAACTGGAACAAATTTAGCAGCTGCGAACCTTCAGCAAGCGAATTTATCTTGGGCTAACTTGACAGGAGCTAACTTATCAGGAGCTAACCTATCAGGAGCTAAGCTAGAAGGGGCTGATTTGTCAGGTGCTAACCTGCTAAAAACTAATCTTACCCAAGCGAATGTTAACCATGCTTGTCTGTTTGAAGCTTTACTAGATGACCAAAACCATCACTATGCCAGGAAAAATGGAGCAATATTTTCCTTAGAGGAGTTTCAGGCATACCGTCAAAGTTTAGCTTACTTCCCATCGATGGGCAGCAATCAAACTAAAGTGGAAACAGAATCTACAGCTTTTCCGATAGAGAGTGCCGAAGGAGAACCGTTCTTGCCTGATGATCAGGAGAGCGAAGAAGATGAGACAGTAGTAGCAGACACTTACGGGCTGGAGGGATCGACTCTGCCAAAGGAAGATCCTACAGACGCAGATTACGAGTACCATGATGAGACAGCGATCGCAGAAAATCCTCTGAATCGCAACTAGGTACTCACAGCGTTGGGAATGGTTGAGCTACTGCAAAACCCAACTTTTGCTTCATCCTGTTGGGTAAGGTGCCTCAACTATTCCCTACCAAGAGTTTAGTATTGAGTTGAAAATAATTACAAATGACTATACAGGCTGCGAGTCTGATTCCTTACCTTTGTACCCGTAGAAGTTAATACAATAGTCAGTAATCCGAACCCCTGTCTGTTGTTCAATTTCTTTAAGCACGGATTCCGGTAGTTCCACGTAAACATCTAAAATCTGATTGGTATCCAAACAGTTTACATGGCTGTGAGCATCGCTGATATTACCGTACAAGCGACCATCTGCACGCTCAATACACTCAATAATGCCTTGGGCCGATAGCGCCTCTAAATTTTGATACACAGACGTATGACCGATATCCTTGCCTTCCTGATTTAAGCGGTCATAGATTTCTCTCGCCGAAAGGTGTTCTTTTGCTTGCCAGAGCAATTCCAGAACGAAGCGGCGTTGACGGCTGACGCGCATACCCAGCGTCTGACACCGATTTAAGGCATCCTCCAAGGAGCGTATAGGTTTGACAGGTGCCGCTTCTTTTTGCATACTTTGGACTTTTACACTTTTATCTGCTAAGACAAACTCATTTCAACTTTAACCTAGTTTTTCTGTGAATGTCCAGTGTTTATAAGTTGAGGGAAAGTAAAGCACCCTATACGATAGAATACTCAGGCGATTTTATTCTTAGAGCAAATTTTTTTCTATAAGCCGCGCAATCATAGCTGTTCTAGAAGTTACACCTAGTTTGCTAAAAATTCGCCGCAAATAAGTAGCGACAGTCCAATGGGTGATGCCAAGCTGGTTCCCAATGCACTTGTTAGGTAGACCCTGTGCCACCAAACGCGCGATCGCCACTTCACGCGGGCTTAAAGTAATCTGATTGCTAAAATTAGGGTTGCATCTTACCACATAATAGCGTATTCCGTCAACATCTGACTCAAATATTACCTCATTCACCGTCTGCTCAGATTTTTGAAGCACTTTCGATGGAGAAGAACCATCTACTTGCTCTACGAGGTGTTTCAGCATTTCTTGCGGAATCATTACCTATCCTCGTCTTATACTTAGTTTTTATTTAACAGTTAAAATTCGTGAATTTACGCAACTTATCGGGAATAAAGGCAAAATATGTATGTATTCTTCATAAAATTTAGGGAAAATACTAGATTGCTAACACTTTATTGCTACACTGAACCGAAAGCAGATTTCGGAGCTTGGCTGATATTGTAGTAACCAAGCTGGGCGTTAATAAAAAAAGTAACTGTTAACACACTTCTAACAGCGGCGATAACAAAAAGCTAACAGGTGAGAGCGTAACGATGCTGTAACAATGGAGGGAGAAGCCAGCGCTAGATAGCGCTGTTGTCAGTATTTGGAATGTCTCACCCAAACATGGTTAAATGACGACGACAATCGCGCTAAATTCTAACATCATTCACGGTTTGGATCTGTCGCCAGTGCAAACAGTAATCGAAAAGCTGTTGCAAGAAGAGGCGATCGCATCTGGGGAACAGCAGCTGCTTTTTGACATCGACTACCCCCGCGAACCGGAAGATCCACGAGAACTTTCAGAAATCCCAGAAGTGCGACTTTGGTTTCTTCGCCTGGATAGTCGCTATCCCTGGATACCGTTTCTGCTGGATTGGAAATCTGGCGAATTTGCCCGCTATGCCGCCATGCTGATACCACACCAGTTCCATCGTACAGAAGGGATTCAGTACAACCCAGAAGCCCTAGAGATTTTTGTGATGCAAAAAATCTTTGTTTTGTCCGATTGGATGCAGCAGATGGGAATACCCAGCCAATCGCGGCTGAAGTCAATGGCTAAAATGCTGGGTTACGAGTTGGATGATGCTTTTTTTGAACTGGTGCGCTAAATCAGTATGGGAGAAGCAATTCGTGGCGAGAATTTGTGGCGAAGCCATAAGGTTTTTTGCACGAATGCTTCTCCCCTAGCCACAAACGACTTCTGATAATATGAATTGCGGAAGACTCTGACAGGGAGGGGTTCTTTTCTTGCCTACACTTGGCGTGAATATCGATCATATTGCCACCATTCGGCAGGCACGGCGGACAGTAGAACCAGATCCCGTAGCAGCTGCGGTGCTGGCGGAACTGGGTGGTGCTGATGGCATTACCGTGCATCTGCGCGAAGATCGACGGCACATCCAAGACCGGGATGTGCGATTATTGCGGCAGACAGTGCGGACTCATTTGAATTTGGAGTGCGCCCCTACGTCGGAAATGGTAGCGATCGCTCTCGACATCAAACCTGATTATGTCACCCTCGTTCCCGAAAAACGGGAAGAAGTAACGACCGAAGGCGGATTAGATGTCGCATCCTCAATCGACAAGATAGGCGAGATAGTGACAAGCTTGCAAAATGCTTTAATTCCTGTCAGCCTATTTATCGATGCCGAAAAAGCCCAAATCGAGGCAGCTGCAACGATGAAGGCAAAGTTTATCGAACTGCACACGGGTTGCTACGCTGAGGCGAAAGATGAAGCCAGTAGGGAGAAGGAATTAGCCGCCTTAGCCAAAGGATGCGAAATTGCGATCGCAGCTGGCATTCGAGTCAACGCGGGACACGGACTCACCTACTGGAACGTTTATCCCGTAGCTTGCCTTGAGGGTATGGAAGAACTCAATATAGGTCATACCATCATCAGTCGCGCAGCGCTCGTCGGTATGGAACGAGCAGTGCGAGAGATGAAACAAGCAATTCGAGGGGCTGGGGGCTAGAGGCTGGGGACTAGGGGCTAGGGACTAGGGACTAGGGACTAGGTAAGACTTTTTCCCAATCCCCAATCCCCAATCCCCAATCCCCAATCCCCAATCCCCAATCCCCAATCCCCAATCCCCAATCCCCAATCCCCAATCCCCAATCCCCATCAATAAAAATGCAAACTTACTACTACGTTTTGGCAAGTCAACGCTTTTTACTAGAAGAAGAACCCTTTGACGAAGTGTTGAAAGAGCGCATCCGCAACTACAAGGAACAAGAAAAAGAAATTGATTTTTGGTTAGTTAAACAACCTGCATTTCTGGAGGCACCAGAAATGGCAACAATCAAAGCTAAGTGTCCCCAACCTGCCGCTGCTGTGATTTCTACAAATTCCCAATTTATTACCTGGTTAAAGCTGCGGTTAGAGTTTGTACTTGCTGGGGAATTTCAAGCACCCAACGAGTCTATTCCCGATCCGTTGGCTTCCCTTTCACCAGTGTCCTGAATTGAAGGGACTGGAGGCTAAGGGCTAGGGACTAGGGACTGGGTAAGAATTCCAGCCTAATGCGATCGCTTCCTCACCAATCTCTAGTAACAAAGAAAAAGCAAAAAGTGAATAAAAAGAGAAAAAAGCTCATCCATGAAAAAACATTTCTTTTGCATGAAAGCCTTTTTCTTTTTACCTTGTGCCAGCTAAATCATGAAAAAAATATTTCTTTTACCTCTTGCCTTTTGCTTTTTGCCTTTAAAAATTGCATCGGCTCAATCGCCCTCTCCAACTTGCCAGCCGCCGCGACAGGGCGAGTATTTGGTGTTGGTGAACCAGACAAGCACAAGTCAAGAACAAATTCAACGCACCTTGCCCCCAAATATCAATACTTCAACGTGTAGATATTTTGAAGACATGATGACGCGCATTGGTGGTTTCAAAACCCTTGATGATGCCAATAGTTGGGCGCGATATGTTAATGAAATTGTGGGTTTGTCTGCCTTTGTTCTGCGACCGCCAGAGATACCGTTAAATCCGAACCTACCAACATATAGACCACAAGCTTTAGGTTCTGGTTATGCGGTGTTGGTAGATTACTTCAATAAACCGGAAGTAGCTACGCAAATGCGGCAAGTGTTGGGAAACAGTGTGGGCTTAGTTTCTTATGGGCAACGTCCCTACTTATTGGCAGTTTATACAAATAGCCCTCAAGAGGCGAGTTCGACATTGCAGAAACTAAGCGATCGCGGTTTTTTAACAATGCTTGTAGATAGTCGCCGAGTTACGCTACTCAAGTCAGTTGTTAGTCAGTAGTTTGTTGGCGTTGGGAAGTTGGAGAGTTAAAAGGTTTTAATAACTTTCCAATTCCCTAACAACTGACTAATAAGCAGGCCCAGCTATACAGGAGACGGCGATACCTAATGCTGAACCAACAATCACCTGAAACGGTGTATGTCCTAACAACTCCTTGAGTCGGTCTTCGTTAAATTTAGGGTGTTCTTGGAAGAGTTCGTCGATGATTTGGTTAAGAATACGAGCTTGCTTACCCGCAGCTTGACGGACACCTGCGGCATCATACATGACGATGACCGCAAAAATCGTGGCGAGAGCAAATTCAGTGCTAGCCCATCCCAGCGTTTGCCCAATTCCGGTAGCCAAGGCTGTTACTAATGCTGAATGAGCGCTAGGCATTCCACCAGTGGTTACTAAGACGCGCACATTTACCTTGCCATGTTGGACTAATTCAACGATTATCTTGGATGCTTGAGCGATTAAACAAGCCAGGGTAGCAACCACTAGCACATGGTTTTCTAGGATATGGGCAAAGTCCTGCATTGTGTTTTGCGTTGGGTAGGAAAGATTGGCATAGGAAGGATTGAGTTTACCGATGAAGGATGAAGAGAATTTGATTCATCCTTCATTTTTGTTAGTGAGTGCGAGTAGTAATAAAATCTGCGATCGCTATCAGAGGTTCGGCTTTTTTCCCAAAAGGTGCTAATTCGTCCTTGGCAGCTTTAACCAGTTGTTTAGCTCTACTGGCAGATTCCTCAATTCCCCAAAGGCTAGGATAAGTTGCTTTTTGTGCCTGGAGGTCTTTCCCGGCAGTTTTTCCCAACTCCTCCTGAGTCGCCGTGATATCCAAAATGTCATCCACAATCTGAAACGCCAGCCCAATATTCTGAGCATAGCGAGACAATCTTTGCAAGTCCTCCGACTCGGCTCCCGCCAAAATCGCTCCACAAACCACACAAGCTTCTAAAAGCGCACCTGTTTTGTGGGTATGAATGAAATTAAGCGTTTCCTCTTGAATATCCGGCTTTCCCTCTGATTCCAAGTCAACAACTTGACCGCCAACTAAGCCAGCAGCGCCAACGGCTTTGCCTAAACGGGAAATTACCTGTAACAGCCGCTGGGCGGGTACATTATCGCTCTGGGAGGCAATAAATTCAAAGGCATAAGCTAACAATCCATCCCCTGCCAGAATAGCGATATCCTCACCATATACTTTATGGTTTGTCAGTTTTCCCCGACGATAGTCGTCATTATCCATCGCGGGTAAGTCATCGTGAATCAATGACATGGTGTGGATCATTTCCAGGGCGCAGGCAGTAGGCATCGCCATTTCTACAGTACCTCCTGCCAGTTCGCAGGTGGCAAGGCAAAGAATTGGACGCAGGCGCTTTCCTCCCGCCAAAAGCGAGTAGCGCATTGCCTCATAAATCTGCGTTGGATACGTGACAGGCAGGGAACTGTCTAGAGCGGCTTCGACAAAGCCCTGCCGCTCGCTCAGGTAAGCCGATAGGTCAAAAGCCGGGGCTTCCCCTTTTGGGGCATGAAGGTCATCCGTCGCAACCATCCCTTGATTCCTTGAGTGCTGGTATCTTTTCCGTAATTATTCTACGGGGCTTTGGGACACAAAGAGTTAAGAGTTATGAGTTGGGAGGTGGGATTCAATACTTCCAGGGATAAGACAAACCTAATGATTCCGTCTTCTGGTTGGAAAGAGGTATCCCTGAAAGTATTGAGTTGGGATTAGCTCAGCACTAGAACCGAAGCACTTTATTGCCGCTGACTGTAGCTCCAGACTGTATTTTGCAACAGCATGGCGACGGTCATCGCGCCAACACCGCCGGGAACTGGGGTGATAAACTGGGCGACTCTTTGAACAGAATCAAAGTCAACATCTCCCACCAAGCGAGATTTCCCAGCATCGTTGGTGACGCGATTGATGCCAACATCTATCACGACAGCACCGGGTTTGACCATCTCGGCGGTAATTAATCCTGGCCGTCCCACTGCTGCCACTAGAATATCAGCATTGCGGGTAATGGTTGGGAGATCGTGCGATCGCGAATGGGCGATGGTTACAGTGGCATCCGCTTCCAAGAGCATCATAGCCAAAGGCTTCCCTACTAGGATGCTGCGCCCCACCACCACAGCCTGTTTCCCCTTTACATCAATCTGGTATTCTTGCAACAGCCGCATCACCCCTGCTGGCGTACAACTGCGTAAACCCGGTTCAGAACGCACCAGTCGTCCCAGATTTAGTGGGTGCAGTCCATCAGCGTCTTTATCTGGATTAATTTGGTGCAGTAGCCCCACAGCATCTAGATGATCCGGTAGCGGCAGCTGAACTAAAATGCCATCAACTCGGTCATCTTGATTCAGGGCTTGGATTACTTTTTCTAGTTCTGAAAAGCTGGTTTCAGTAGGGAAATGCTGCCCATAGGAGGCGATACCCACTTTGGCGCAAGCACGCTCTTTATTCTGCACATAAGCAGCACTGGCTGGATTGTCACCAACCATCAGCACTGCTAATCCCGGAGCGCGTCCCACAGTCGGCTGTATTTGCTGAATTTGCTGTTGTAGTTGCGTGTAAATTTGTTCGGCTAGAGCTTTACCATCTAGCAACTGGGCAGTTTTGGCATCCATTGAGGTTCGGTGAGAAATCTATGTAGTATTTGCGGATGAAATTGTAATACGGTTACTGCGTCCTCTACGATAGTTTCCCAGATTTCAATCTACAAGATGCGAAATGATTGAGGATGTGTGTTAAACCTATTTGGCACTTAGCATGGAAAAGACGTTACTCAAGAGCATGGAGATGATGCCATTAAAAACAAGGGTATTGCAATTAACCACGGCTACGCTGCTGTTGGGGGGATTGTTTAGCTGTGGTAAATTACCTCAGTCAGGATTCGGTATATTTAGTAACCGCGTCCCTGTCACCAAAATCGGCGATATCCAGCAAAACCAGCAGGGTGACTCAACGGTTTACCTGCAAGGTAAGGTGGGATCTCCAGCTCCAATGTTAGGAAGCGGTGCTTACGAGTTGCAAGATACAACTGGGAAAATTTGGGTTTTAAGTAGCGAAATGCTCCCGGTGGAGGGGGATGAAGTTTTAATTCAGGGTAAAGTGCAGTATCAAAGCATTCCCGTAGCTGGGAAAGATTTAGGAGAAGTTTACCTTCAGCAGCTTCAACAGCTAGAACGGACACCAGCGAAGAAAGGATCGCCTATATTACCAGAAGGGAGCTATGAACAATAAGCCAGCCGAGGTAGCGATCGCTATCTTATATCGCCAAAACAAGTTTCTCCTGCAACTGCGCGACAACATCCCCAATATTCTCTACCCCGGACACTGGGGATTTTTTGGTGGACATATGGAACCTGGAGAAACCCCGGAAGAAGCATTAAAACGGGAATTACTCGAAGAAATCTCCTATGTTCCGCCTAACCCCACCTTGTTTGACTACTATCCCGACGACTACGCTGTTCGCCACGTTTTTTATGCACCACTAGAGGTAGAGCTTGACCAGTTGGTGTTAGGAGAAGGTTGGGATATGGATTTATTAACACCTGAAGAAATTCGCCTGGGCGAACGTTACTCTGAAAAAGCAAACCAAGTCCGACCTTTAGGGACTCCTCACAAAAAAATTTTACTGGATTTTATTGAGAAGTTTCCCAACTTAACCTATTAGCCGGCTTTTAATTTTTTGCTAATGGCTAATGCCTGTTCAACAATTAGAAATTAGCAATCCTTCAATTAGCAATGACAAAAGTTCCGAAAGTTACGATGATGCAATCACAAAACAAATTTCCGCGATGGGTTGTATTAGGATTGGCATTTCCCCTCGCTGTTCTTAATGGTTGGCTATTGCTCCTAGTTTTGAAGTATCTTCAACCATTAGTAAGCGTTTTGGTTGCCGCCCTGCTGCTGGCTTTTGTTTTGGACTATCCAATTCAATTTTTACAAAAACGGGGAGTAAAAAGAAACACCGCCGTTGTTGTAGTTTCTTTGCTCGCTGCGGTAATTTTAGTAGGTTTGGGTATAACCTTAGTGCCGCTGATTCTGCAACAGCTAAATGAACTGGCTAACATTTTACCTAGTTGGATTGATTCTGGTAGACAACAACTTCAAACTTTCCAAAATTGGGCTTTGGAACAACAATTGCCGATTAATTTAAGCGGGTTAGTTACTCAACTGACAGACCGATTATCTAACCAACTTCAAAGCATAACAGGTAGAGTTGTTAATTTTGCTTTTGATACTATTGGTAGTGTCTTTAATGTGCTGCTTACCGTAGTATTAACTTTTTACCTGATATTAAACGGAGAGCGCCTTTGGGACGGAGTTTTTAAATGGTTTCCTCCTAGCTTTGGAGTGCAAGTGCGACAATCCCTCCGGGAAGATTTCCACAATTATTTCATCGGTCAGGTGACATTAGCAACTATAGTGGGATCTGCTTTAACACTAGCATTTGTAGCTTTAAAAGTGCCTTTAGGACTACTTTTTGGCATTATCATTGGATTTTTTGCTCTTTTCCCTTTCGGTACTGGAATAGGTATCGCTATAGTTAGTCTTTTGGTAGCCTTACAAAACTTTTGGCTAGGCGTAGAAGTTTTAGCTGTAGCCTTTGCTATCGACCAAATAAATGCTAATTTTGTTGCTCCCCGCATTTTGGGTAATTTAACAGGTTTAAATCCGGTTTGGGTAGTTATTTCTTTGCTACTAGGCGGTAAGTTAGGAGGGTTACTGGGCGTTTTGACGGCGGTACCATTAGCGAGTTTTATCAAGAGTACCGCCGATAACTTACGCGATGCAAAATTTGACAATTTAGATGCTATTGAGTCCGAATCTACCTCTCTAAATACCCCTCCTGTAATAGCACCTAAAAGCTTAGCTGGGGATGCGGGGAATTGATAGCGATCGCATCCATCAAAAGATTCCATTCTTTAACATTGAGAGTGTTAAAGACAAACTTAAAAAATCACACTGTAATCGGCTACGGTTGGCTTATGAAAGGTTGATAAAAAGTTACTACAACAGTGGATTCATCCTGATTACAAATCATTTGAAACCGTCGGTGGGGATAAAGCAATTTCAAACGGGTTTCCCACATCTGGGTTAGAGATTGCCCCAAATACAATAAGTTTTCAATACCTACTTTCTCAGCCCCTTGCAAAATGTCATCAATGTGCTGATGGTTCATCACGCGCTCAATCGAAGCGATGTCATTCCCTAGTTCTGTTTTCCACTGTTCGTATACTTGGGTATTGAAGGCTTCAAACAAAAAGATACCGTTTTCATGTTCTACAAAATCTGGCCAAAATAGTTTTGTAAAAGCTATGGCTAATTCGACTCTAGAGACCCTGGAAAGATAGTCCCACAGGGAAAATTCATCGCCATTTGCTTGTTTCCAACGCTGGAAGTTCTTCAGATGGTCTGTATTTGGATTTAATGATATTTTTTCGGTGAGCATAGTCTTTAAGGTATCTCGTCCGGTGTAGCTGGTCGAGCTGTTTTCTCAGGGTACGGGTAAATTTTCCCGGCGGGGCTTTTGTTGTGTCTGTATTCAACGACGTGAGGTGTAGCTATACCCGCATGAGCTTTTCCCGTCACGTCTACTCGCTTAATTGCACGTCCGTTATTATCGTAGACAATATAGCTGGTGATGTTGCTACCATCCATGCGATATAATATCTCTCTCGCACTTGCTCCGTCGAGCCGGAAATTGCCGCTAACTTGCGTTCCGCTGGTTATGAGGTTGCTAGCTGGAATACCAATCGTCCAGTCAACTGGTTTAGACACCTAAAGATCCTAGCTTTAGTTGAAGATTGTATCATTGTGTTTTGGCTGGATTGAAGCAAGACAGCAACGCTTAATTCTGCTTATATTAGCCCTGATAAGATACTCTGTAAGAGCAAGGCGATCGTGTCTACTTTGTTACATTAAAATTAGCGATCGCGCTCAGAACTAACTCAACAATCAAACTTCATCGGAATTAATTCCCCTTTGGCGCAACTGTCCTGCTAATTGCTCTGAACGTTCCTCACGAGCCAGCAACAAAGTATGATTCGCCAAGCCAGCCGCTATTTTAGCGTTTTTTGTCGGAATTTCAGGAGATTAGGCACTAATGACGGCGCGATGATTTGGCGGTTCGCTGAGCTATGTAAACAAACTGCAAGCAACTGCAATCAACTCTTTGCGGTAAAGTCTATAAAGGTTCAAGCATATCGTCAGCGTCTGTATGAGTTACTCTGCGTCTACCCCGACCGATCCCGATCAACCTAAAATCCGTAATGCTGACACGAAAGAGGTAGATCGAAGCAAGCTGAGTAAGATGTATCAGCACTATGTGGAAATCAAGGATAAGTATCCTCATGCGCTGTTGCTGTATCGGGTGGGAGATTTTTTTGAAACTTTTTTTCAAGATGCGATCGCAGTCTCAAGAGAATTAGAACTGGTACTTACCAGCAAGCAAGCGGGAGAAATTGGTAGAGTCCCCATGACTGGCGTACCACACCATGCTTGGGAACGCTACACTACTCAACTGGTGGAAAAAGGGTATGCGGTGGTTATCTGCGATCAAGTAGAAGACTCCGCTGATACCGATCCCGGAAAGCTGGTGAAGCGGGAAGTAACGCGAGTTATTACCCCAGGTACGTTGCTGGAAGAGGGGATGCTAAATGCTCGTCGCAATAATTACCTAGCAGCGATAGTAATTGCGGGAAATCACTGGGGTTTGGCTTATGCAGATATTTCCACAGGAGAATTTGTAACTACTCAGTCGAGTGAATTGGAGCATTTAACACAGGAATTGATGCGTTTGCAGCCGTCAGAAGTGCTGATTCCTACTAATGCGCCGGATTTGGGGAGTTTACTGCGACCTGGGGAGAAATCCGAGCATTTACCGGAATATTTACCGCCGTCGTTTTGTTATGCGTTGCGATCGCAAATTCCTTTTAGTTCCGGTGAAGCTAGACATAGATTGTTGCAACGGTTTAAAGTGCGGAGTCTTGAAGGTTTGGGTTGCGAACATCTCCCCCTAGCCGTCCGCGCTGCTGGTGGTTTGCTGGAATACCTAGAAGACACGCAAAAAGAAAACCTCGTACCTCTCCAGTTTCTCCGCACCTACACCCTCACCGATTATCTGATTCTCGACCACCAAAGTCGCCGCAACCTGGAAATTACGCAAACGGTGCGGGATGGAACCTTTCACGGTTCTTTGTTGTGGGCGTTGGATAAAACTAGCACGGCGATGGGTGGACGTGCTTTGCGGCGATGGTTGCTACAACCTCTGTTAGATATTAAAGGCATTCGGGCGCGACAAGATACGATCCAAGAATTATTTGAAAATAGCTTTCTCCGCCAAGATTTGCGGCAGCTGTTGCGGCAAATTTATGATATAGAACGCTTGACAGGACGCGCTGGTTCTGGTACAGCTAGTGCTAGAGATTTGGTGGCTTTGGCTGATTCTTTGGCAAAATTGCCGGATTTATCCGAATTGGTGGCTGATACTTCCTCTCCCTTTCTGAGAGCCTTACAGAAGGTGCCGCAGGAATTGGAACATCTGGCAAACAGACTCAGCGCTCACTTGGTAGAATCGCCTCCTATACATATCAAGGAAGGCGGTTTGATTCGCCCCGGAGTTAATGCCCAGTTGGATGAAATGCGAAGCCTTGCGGTAGAGGATCAGCAATGGGTGGCGAATTTGGAGGTGACACAGAAAGCTCGGACTGGGATTTCTACGCTGAAGGTGGGCTTTAATAAGACTTTTGGCTATTACATCAGTATTTCCCGCACGAAAGCTGACCAAGTTCCGGATAATTACATTCGCAAGCAAACTCTGACGAATGAGGAACGCTACATTACTCCGGAGCTGAAGGAGCGAGAGGCGCGGATTCTGACGGCGCGGGATGATTTAAATCGCCTGGAATATGAGATTTTCGCTTCTTTAAGGGAAGAGGTGGGGCAATACGCGGAACAAATTCGCACTATTTCTCGTGCTGTGGCGGCGGCTGATGTGTTGTGCGGTTTGGCTGAGGTGGCGGTTTATCAGGGTTATTGCTGTCCTCAGATGGTGGAAGGTCGGGAAATTCGGATTATTGATGGTCGTCATCCCGTGGTTGAGCAGTCTTTGCCTTCGGGGTTTTTTGTGCCAAATTCGACGGGGTTGGGGAGAAGGGAGGATACGAACTCCAGAGGCGCAGAGGACGCAGAGGAGGAAAGACCGGATTTAGTGATTTTAACGGGGCCGAATGCGAGTGGGAAGAGTTGTTATTTGCGTCAGGTAGGTTTGATTCAGTTGATGGCGCAGACTGGGAGTTTTGTGCCTGCGAAGTCGGCTATTTTGGGAATATGCGATCGCATTTTTACTCGTGTTGGTGCGGTGGACGATCTGGCGACGGGTCAATCTACTTTTATGGTAGAGATGAATGAGACGGCGAATATTCTCAATCATGCTACTGCAAAGTCTCTGGTTCTTCTGGATGAAATTGGCCGGGGAACGGCTACCTTTGACGGTCTTTCGATTGCTTGGGCGGTGGCTGAATATTTAGCAAGTGAAATTCAATCGCGGACAATTTTTGCTACCCACTATCACGAACTTAATGAGTTGGCTTCGATTTTGCTGAATGTTGCTAATTATCAGGTGACGGTGAAGGAGTTACCTGACCAAATTATCTTTTTACACCAAGTTCAGCCGGGAGGCGCTGACAGGTCGTATGGCATTGAGGCAGGGCGTTTGGCGGGTTTGCCAGCACCCGTGATTCAACGCGCCAAGCAGGTGATGAGCCAAATTGAAAAGCACAGCAAAATTGCGATTGGACTTCGTAAACGCGGACAGTTTGAAGAATAAGAGCAAGTTGAATAGTAAGTGAAAAATACCGTTTTTAAAAACCAGTTTTTTTATAAAGCTGGTTTTTAAAATTTTGGAACTCCGGGCATACTTAATTATAATTACCTAACTTAAGTACAAAACTCAGTATTTATAAGTAATTAATGAAGTTACAGTAAAACCAGAAAAATTGCGGAACTAGACGCCTTAGTTTTGTAGTCTAATATTGAAATACCGCTCCAAAGCC
Organism: Trichocoleus sp. FACHB-40; assembly: GCF_014695915.1. Classification (GTDB taxonomy): domain Bacteria; phylum Cyanobacteriota; class Cyanobacteriia; order Cyanobacteriales; family FACHB-T130; genus Funiculus; species Funiculus sociatus. The sequence continues at coordinate 39,429 of NZ_JACJPF010000039.1, read as the reverse complement.
CAGAGAAAAGCTTTTTACAAGCACATTAAAACTCAACTCAAGATAAAAGTTTTAAGTGTTTCCGGAGCCTGTAAGCATCGGGTTGCAAATTCTACCAATTAGTACCCTTTGTAATCCAGCACCAACTTAGCTTCCCTTGCTATGGAACAAATTACCACCTCTGGCTCGACCGCCGGGAATATCGAGCAAAAGACTAACCAGTTTAGTTTAATTATCCAGACTTTGGTGTTGACGGGTATCTTGTCGTTGACGGCTAGGCTGACGCTCCCCACTACCAAAGTTGCTCTTTCCAAATCTCCCCTACCTCAGCATAGTTTATTAAAATCAGTTACTAATGCGGTTTTGCAAGACGTTTCCCAGGATTCAGGCTTGCCTGTGTCTAAGTTTCGCATTGTCGCAACCGAACAACAAACTTGGTCGGATGATTGTCTGGGTGTCAATAGCTTAGGCATTCTTTGCAGCGAGATGAGAGTTCCAGGCTGGCAAGTAACTGTGGCAAGTGGACAAACACGCTGGGTTTACCGCACAAATGCTTCTGGATCTGTGGTGAAGCTGGCTCAGGGTGTCGATTCACTTGTTCAAAAAAGTGCAAAGTAAATAGTGTTTCTCGTTCCTAGTCAGAGACTGGGAACGAGAGTTTAATTTTATGGCTTTCCACCCGCCACAATATTCGGTCTTTCTAAGTCAGAGGGAAAGATGGCTTTCAAGGCATTCTGTCTGATTTCTGGCTTTTCTGGCGCATTATTCCACAAGGTTTCATAGAAGAAGAACGACATCCCCGCAAACCCTCTCTGACGGACGGCTGCGACTTGATTTTGAACCTGTGCCAGTCCAATAGGTCTGGGTTTTACCCCGCTTAAAATGCCGATGCCAACGGGAATGTGACGCTTGGCTGCTTTGACTTCTGGACGCTCTAATTCTTCAATAAAACGACCGAGGTCATCTCGATAAACTTGGATAATCAGTTCCTCAATTAACCCTTGTCGTTCCCAGGTTTGCCAGTCTGCTAAAAAGAAATTGTAGGAGAACTCTTGAGGGTTGGGAGAGACGGAAACCAAGACGTTTTTTTTGCGGTCTTTGACGGCTTGAAATACCTGCTTTAGATAGGCGGTAATTTTGTTAGCCCGCCACCTGATCCAGGCTGGATCTTGAGCATTCGCGGGGGGAGATTTGCCGCCGTTTTCTTTTTTGTAAAGTTCGACAGTAAAGGGATCATATCCGAACTCAGCAGGAAAGCCGAAATGGTCGTCAAATTGAATGCCGTCAACATCATAGTTGCTAACAATTTCAACAACTAAATCTTGGATAAATTTCTGCACTTCTGGGCGAAAAGGATTCAACCAAACTCGATTGTGTGTCCCTTCTTTCCAAATTTGGGAACCGTCACGGCGTTTGAGAATCCAATCTGGGTGGCGTTTGGCAAGTTCGGAGTCAGCAGGTGCCATGAAGCCAAATTCAAACCAGGGAATAACTGCCATGCCTTTTTGATGTCCCTGGTCTACAATTTCTTTGAGGATGTCTCGCCCTTGGAGTCGCGGTTCTGGATCGAGCGATCGCCCAATCTCTTTTTGCGCCACTGCACTCGGATAAAGTGTATAACCCCAGTTCCAAACTGTAGGATACAGGGTGTTAAAGTTCAACTCGTCGAGGCGTTGGATAGCGTTGGCGAGGCGCGTTTTTTCAAATAGCACATCGCTGTCTATATTAGTCAACCACACGCCCCGGATCTCTTTTGACTGCGCTATTGGGGGTGTTCCAACTTTGGCAATGTATTGAGAAGGAACTAATTGGGCCGTTCCCGCCGCCTGACACAAGAAAGCTGCCACATCTGCACGGGTAGCTGGTTGGTTGGAATTAAGTCGCTTGACATCTGGGTAGTTGACAACAAGTTGTTTTTCTGTAGCAGCTGCGATCGCGCGTTTTGCATAATCAGGAATGGTTGCAGCATCGCTAAATGCCCCATTCAACGTGTTAGCCACAGGTGAGGAGGGCGAATATTTCAAGCCAGACGAGAGAGAAACTAAAGCTTGCGATCGCGGGATTTTTTCACTCGGCTTGAACACCCCACCGGGATAACCGGAGAGAAACCCAGTTTTATAAGCTTTGGCGATCGCATTTTTAGCCCAATAGTTCGCGGGAACATCAGCAAATGGCACCGCATTTCTGACATCAGCTGTATCGGGGAAAGCCTTACCAACCATCGCCGCAAACTCAGCCCTTGTCACAGGCGCACTCGGCTTAAAGCTGCCATCCGGGTATCCACTGATAATCTGCTTTTGTGCCAGCTGTTCTATACACGGTTGCGTCCATCCTTGCACATCAGAAAATTTCGCCTGTGCAAATGCGGGATGTATCATTAGCACCACACCAAAGCTAAAGGCAACCAGGAAGATTAACCAAGCCTGATGACCAAAAGCGCGGCTAAACAAAACCAACCCGTCTGCTAGGCTCGTAAAACGGCTTTTCATAGAGTATTTGAACATCTATCTAAATATGGATATGCAAGAATTAACGAAAGTGTAACTCCCTCTTCGGGAATGACTTGGATATCTCGGTATAAGTTGCTTTCTGGGCAAGTACACCAACCTTGGAAGAATTGGGAGGGGGTGGTTTTGGCATCACCTATCTTGCCAGAGATGCTTTCCAGACACCGCGTTCTCATCAAGACTCTGAATGATACAGTGCAACGACACCCAGATTTCGGCAAATTTTAGCAAGATTTCAGAAATAAGCTGCGGCTTGTCGTTTAGGGACAAGCCGCAGCTCGCTTCTGTGCGTTGCCCTATGTTCTGGAGAGTTGGGAGTGATTTTTTTTTGGTACCTCAACCATAGGCATAGCCTTCCCTCAGCCCACAGAAGTAGCGCGTTGTGGTAGGGTAGCTGCCGCCTCCTTGACCGGTGAATTACGTAATTCCCCAGCAATTTTGTTAAGGTTTCATAAAATTTTTTTTTTCGTCGGGAAAAGCAAAGTGCCGACGTGTAGTAGCTATCAGGGTTTATTGGACGTGGAGTATCCCGGTTAAATTATTGGTATAGATGACAACATTCACAAAGTAGAGGCGATTCCATGTTAGCTTACTGTCATCGCTGCCTTAAGTGAGCGAGATCACCCGAAAGTAAGATAGCTGTCACTGCCGAAATCGCGGTGAAATTACCGACTTACCAAAAAATCACCCGATGTAAGGAAGTAAAGCAAAACCCTTTGATAGAAAAATGGTATTGAAACTCGACTTGGTGTTCCCTATGACAGACCTATACGACTCGGAAAATGTTATCTGTTACAACAAAAGATCGCTCACCAAACTTGTGAAGGCGATCGCCCTCTCTCAAGGAGATTTTTCTTTAATATTGGTTTCCTGTAACAATCCAGAGTTGCAGGAGCAAGTTATGGAACGACTGCGAGAAATCTCAGAAGTAGAAATTCAAGAAATCGTTTTATACCCCTCGGTAAGAAGGCTTTATACAACTATAGAGGCAACAATTGAGGAGCACCAGCAGCCACAAGCTTTAATGGTCTATGGTTTAGACTCCGTGGTGGAGATTAATGAATTACTAACTGCGACGAACCACGTCCGGAATGAGTTCCGCAAACGATTTACTTTTCCTCTAGTGTTGTGGGTGAGCGACGACATACTCTTAAAGGTGGCGCGGCTAGCACCCGATTTTAAAAGCTGGGCTACTAAAATTCGATTTGAGGTTCCTAAAAGCCACTCAATAGAGAGGACAGCTATCAGCGCTTGACTGAAGGAGCCATAGCGAGTGAAATGTTTCTTTTGTTCGTTATGTTTTAGTTGCCTACAGCCCGTATTAAATCGCCGTAACACTGGCTAATGGGTGGGCATTGCTCACCCTAGTTGTTCAAGTTGGGATTTTGCTCCCGGCGCAGAAGTTTTTGGGACTACAAAATTAAATAGTTACTGGGGATTCCACATAAATTGTGGGTTCCTGCATTTTAAAATCTATTCCATACGTTATTAGTTCCTTAGAAATTTTCTCATTTGCTAATTCTAGTAAATGCTTCCGCAGTTGAATTGAGTTTTCACTCGAACCCAGGATAAAGAACGTTACTCTTGCTCTAGTTGTTTGCTTTTCGGAATTACTCGCTAACGTAATATTGGTACTACCTGGATCGATCCCAAACACAGAATTTGTACTTTCACTGATGACTTGCTCTACCAGTGCCTTTTCGCTATCTTCCAACAATCGGAAAAAGTCAAGGTTTAGCAAAACCATCACTTTTTTACCCATTGTCACATTCTCTATTTCCAGATTTGCTAATGTGGAATTTGGCACGATATATAAGGTACTTTTAGCCGCAGTGCGAATCTTGGTGGAACGCAAACCAATCGACTCTACCCTACCAAATAACCCTCCGGGTACGTTGCCAACCGAAGGTAAACGAATATAATCTCCAGGGACAAAAGGGCGATCTAAATACAACACAATTGTACCCAAAAGCTGTTCCAAGGTTTTTTGGGCAGCAAAAGCTACCGCTAACCCGCCAATCCCCAAACTTGTCATCAAGCCAATCAAATTAAATTGCTGGCTTTGGGCAAAAGCCAAAATAGAAATGAACCCAATTACAACATTTACTATAGCCTCAATTACTAAAATCAGTTCATCAAAATCCCGCGCAAACTTGCCGAGTAAATCAATTCCATAAGCTCGGATAAATTGCCGAAATAGGCGCGATAATAACCAGGCGACGCTAACAATTACAGCTAAATCTAAAAAAGGCTTGATTAACTGGTATAAAAATTTATATTCTTCCACCCATGTTAGAGAGAAAGAAATAAGAATTAACGTTCCAGCTATTTTAAACTGATTTTTTATTGGCTCAATTAGATTGTCATAAATAATTGTTACTCGCTGAGGTGAAAAGCGACGCAGGATTAATTTGGCAATGCCGGGAGTATATCTTCCCAGCAGCAGAGATAAGAGAACAAACAGCAAGAAGATGACTGGCTTGGAAATATCGATCTGAAAAACCTGTTTACTGATCTCGGCAAAATTAAGATTAGATAGTAATGGGTGAATCCACATAAATTGTTGGGTCTTCAATGTCGAAGGCAATATCGTAATATTTTAATTTTTCTGTAATATTTTCAGTAGCAATATCGAATAGTTGCCGCCGCAATCCCATTGATACATCGCTAGAACCCAGGATAAAGAAAGCAATCTGAGCTTGCGTTTTTAGCTCATTTGCACTATTTAATTCTCTAAAATTGACATCTGTGTTCCGGGAGTCTATCCCAAAAATATCGCTGGTACTATTCAGAATCACTTGCCGAATTAAGGCTTGTTCTTCTTTTTCGATTGTCCGATGAAAGTTTAAGTATACAAGAGCCATTACTTTTTTGGCTCCGGTAAAGTTTTCAATATTAACTTGAGTCAGCGAACTATTGGGTACTATTATCAATGTTCCTTTGCCAGAGGTGCGAATTTTAGTAGAACGCAAGCCAATTGACTCAACTCTGCCAAAGATGCCATCTGGTAAGCCAATGTAATCATCGACAACAAAGGGACGATCTAAATAAATGACAATACCGCCTAATATTTGTTCCAAGGTTTTTTGGGCAGCAAAAGCAACTGCTAATCCGCCAATTCCTAAAGAAGCTACTAAACCAAAAATATTGATTTTATGAGTTTCCGAAAATATGACTATAGTAAAAAAGATTATGCTTAAGTTCGCTAGTAGTTTAACTAGAAGAAGTATTTCACTGTTGACCTTACGCCCGCTGTTGATGGCAGCATCTAAAAGATAAATATCAAAAATCTGCTTGAACAGCCGTGAAGCTAACCAACTAGCTGCGATCGCTAGTGATAAACTGATTGGGAGTTCTATTAAATTCGACTGAGGAAATCCTGGGATTAAGTGTATGGTAGTGTCGAGGGTAGCTAATCCAATGACACCTACCAATAAACCCTCGTAAGGCTTAACGACTTTTTGATAAGCTGCAACTTGGGGAGAAATTAACTGCATTGGCAAAAATCCAATAACGTAGGTTGGTTCCGAACGATAGCGAAACTCAACAACAAGTAAACAAGCGTGAGTTGTTGGGTTTCGCTATCGTAGCGCTATGCCCAAGCAAGCTACAACCATTCCCTACAAATTACTGTATTACAGCAGAATAGGAATAGACCTGATTTCAAGGCAAGATGTCACAGATGTTTGTGCAGGGGGAAACAATCGCCGCGATCGCTACCGCTGTTGTTCCGCAACAGGGTAGTGTCGGTATTGTGCGGGTATCTGGTGCAAAGGCGGTAGCGATCGCTCATACGCTCTTTTTCGCACCAGGGCGACAGCAATGGGAATCGCACCGCATCCTCTACGGTTACATCCGCCATCCCGAAACGCAACAAGTGGTAGATGAAGCGTTGTTGCTAATCATGCAAGCGCCTCGCTCTTACACCCGCGAAGACGTGGTAGAGTTCCACTGTCACGGCGGAATTATGCCCGTGCAGCAGGTATTGCAACTGTGTCTAGAGGCGGGGGCGAGATTAGCGCAACCGGGAGAATTTACCCTACGGGCGTTTTTGAATGGGCGTTTGGATTTGACTCAGGCGGAGAGTATTTCCGATTTGGTGGGAGCTAAATCGCCTCAAGCTGCACAATCTGCTTTAGCTGGTTTACAGGGGAAGTTGCAAAAGCCGATTCGCTCTGTGCGTGCCACCTGCTTAGACATTCTGGCAGAAATTGAGGCGAGGATTGACTTTGAGGAAGATTTGCCACCCCTGGATGAGAAGCACATTACAGCACAAATTGAGCAAATTTTGGCAGAGACAACGAAAATTTTGGCAACAGCTGACAAAGGGGAACTGTTACGCGCTGGGTTGAAAGTGGCGATTGTCGGGCGACCGAACGTGGGAAAATCGAGTTTGCTGAATGCGTGGAGTAAGAGCGATCGCGCTATTGTCACCGACCTCCCTGGCACCACCCGCGATGTTGTAGAATCTCAGCTAGTTGTGGGTGGGATACCAGTGCAAGTGCTGGATACTGCGGGAATTCGGGATACGCTTGATCGGGTGGAGAAGATTGGCGTTGAGCGAAGTCTTGCTTCTGCCCAAGCAGCTGATCTAGTGTTGCTCACCATTGATGCTCAACTTGGTTGGACGCCAGCTGAGCAAGAAATCTACGAACAGGTACAACATCGCCCGTTAATTTTAGTTATAAATAAAACCGATCTTGTAGAGACGCAATTTATTGCTTCTTTGCAATATCCTGACAATATTAACCGCATTATATACACATCAGCCGCCCAGAACCAAGGCATTGATGCGTTGGAAAAAGCCATTTTAGATGCCGTACACACAGGGAACCTCAAAGCAGCTGATTTGGATTTAGCGATTAATCAGCGACAAGCGGCAGCTTTAACAAAAGCTAAAATATCTTTACAGCAAGTGAAAGCAACAATTGCCGATCAACTGCCTCTCGACTTCTGGACAATTGACTTACGGGGTGCCATTCAAGCTTTAGGAGAAATCACCGGAGAGGAAGTAACAGAATCGGTTCTTGACCGAATTTTTAGCAGATTTTGTATTGGGAAATAGGGGCTGGGGACTGGGGACTGGGGATTGGGGATTGGGGATTGGGGATTGGGGATTGGGGATTGGGGATTTTGTAATTAGCAATTGGCAATGAGCAATGAAAAACAATCTATTAGAAAAGGATACGAAGAATATAGCGTCAAAGGTTTCTACGAGCAATTTGGTGATGAGTATAGAAATCCTCAAGAGGTGGCAGTTCAAGAGGTTTTACAGCTATCAGTTAATAAATGGCAGCTAGATTTACAGAAGGTATTAGATTTAGCTTGTGGCAGCGGTGAAGTTACTTTGACACTGCAAAATTTAGGCTGCACTAACATTGATGGCATCGATCCATACACCTACAATGCTTATTTGAAACGCACTCTCCAAGAAGCTGAACCCTATACCTTTGAGGAAATTGCTTCTGGAGTCCTCCATGACCGACATTATAGTTTGATTGTTTGCAGCTTTGCTTTGCATTTGTTGAGTGAGTCACGTTTACCAGTAGTCGCCTACCAGTTAAGTTTGATTTCCGACTCAATAGTTATTATTACCCCTCATAAGCGTCCTCACTTGAAGCCCGAATGGGGATGGAACTTCGTGGAGGAGATTATGTTTAACAGGGTGCGATCGCGTCTCTATAAGGCAATACTTTTCGCCTAAAGCAAAACCTAATCTCCTAATCCCTGTCCCATCTCTTCTCAAAGAAGAGATGGGACAGGGGAAAGAAGCTAAAGCCCCCTCCCGTAAAAAAATCTTCCTTTCCTTTTCCCTCTCCTCTTAGGAGAGGGTTAGAGAGAGGTTCCCTAGCCTCGCCTTGCAGCAGTTGTTTCTCGCAGCAGTTGTTTAACCGTTCCGATTAACTCGTGCGCTTCAAAGGGCTTAGCAATATAAGCATCTGCGCCTTGCTTCATCCCCCAGTAGCGATCAAATTCCTCTCTTTTAGTTGAACACATTACTACAGCTAGATCGTGGGTTTTGGAGTCAGATTTAATCTTACGGCAAACTTCGTAACCGTTCATGCGAGGCAGAACAATGTCCAGAACCACTAAATCGGGACAATTTCTGGCAATTTGCTCTAGCGCTTCGACGCCATCACAAGCCACAGTAACACTCAACCCACTGTCTTGAAGCAGGCTAGAGATCATCTGCCTTTGCGTGATACTGTCTTCCACAACCAGAACTGTAGTCATAAATATTTACCTATTTACTGGATTCAAAAGTTAACGCGAAAAATACGGTTACTCTAAGTTGCATTGCTTTTTCTGAGCGGGAACTTACCTACTTTTGTTCATTTTCAGCTATTAGACGAAAAAGTGTTTGCGTAAATGCACCTAATTTTACAATATAGCTTTCGTTATATTTTAAGCTCTCAATCTGGAATCTTACTATTAGAAAAGTCTATCTTTACTTAATCTTCAAATTAAACTACTATATGTACCTAAGTAATTCCGGAAATTTGTAAAGATTGTATAAATTAACGCGGCAGCTCCAAAGAGGGTTTAATGTCTGCCAATATCGCCACAGTCTAGGTAGAGAGTACCCTCTCGAAGCGCAAAACTTAACTAAATGCTATATGTCGTTTATAACCAGTATTTTTACAGGGTAGAGATAAACTTTTATCGCAACCCAAGCCTCGCCCGTTCTCAATACCGTTACTGTTAGCATTCAATAACGGTGCGTTAGGCTTTTGCTAACGCACCGTTATAAACTTTTTTTGTATGAGAGCCTTTTAGCTTTTATCTTTATCTTGGTTGCCCCAAGGTGGTAATGTAGAGAACTGCTTCATCAGCAGGGATGCCCAAGACTTCATTTACTTGGTTGTCAAAAAAGCCGCCGATACCGCTGACACCTAAACCGAGGTGAATGGCAGCTAAATTCAGCCGTTGTCCCAAATGACCAGCATCCATGTGTAAATAACGATAAACGCGATCGCCATATTGTCCCACAGCTGTTTTCAGATCCGCTGTGTGGAAAAGCACCGCCCCTGCATCTCTACCCAAATCTTGCCCCAGACACAAATAATGCAACTCGCGCCGGAAGTTTTTGAATCGAATTTGTCGCAGTTCTTGAGCCTTTGGCGCGTAATAGTAGCAACCTTCCTCCAAACCTGTCACCCCAGAGACGGCGATAAACGTCTCGATTAAATTCAAATCAAAGTAGTCTGGGGAACCATCCAAACCTTGCTCTATATAATGTTCTGGTTGGTAGGTGAAATCTAGTAAAGCTTTGAGTTCATCAAAAGTCAAATCTGCACCAGTGTAGGCACGAGTTGAACGCCGCTTGAGAATCGTGTTTTCTAAGTCTTGCAGGTTTTCTCCGCAATTAATCGGCGGTGTGACAGTGGAAACCTTGAGACAGAAAGGAAAGTTGTACTTGTCGTTTTTTGAATCTTGTGGTGGGGAAATATCCGGTTGTTGTTCCTCTATCTGCATTGCTTTGTGGCAATAGTGCAGCAGTTCGCCATCGGGGATATTGGGATAGTCGGTTTGGGTAGCTGAGGGCAAAGCAGTTTGAGCCAGGGGCAAGTTTTGTTTCACATCCAGCAAGTCTGCTAGGGGAAGGATAGAGATCGCGCCTTCTTGCTCCGGATCGAGGTATAGTAACTCATTAATCTCCCGATCCACAAATCCCCCAATTACGTGAGGGCGGTAATCATTCATAGTGCTGGCTAACTCAATATTGCCCAGCAAATGCCCCGTATCCAGAAAGATCCGCCGATAGGCTCGAGCTTGATATCGCCAAGCCGAGCGATAAAATATTGCTGTCGTCACCAGGCACAGTTGGGTACTTTCCAACACTGGGTGCCAGAAACAAGCTTTTTGCAAGCTTTGCCAAACATCACTGTCCCAGAAATGAATCAGAGAATGGCTTTGCGGCTGATAGTTATACAGTCCAGGGGCAAGGAAAGGAGTCCCGCGAGAAATTAAATAAATTTCCGCCGGATACAAACCACCAGCAGAAGGTGCAGCCCTCAGATACATTGGATTTCCCAACGTCGGCACCTTAGCAGTCAAACCATAGCTGCAAAACAGCAGCCGGGATATACGCCGCCACCAGGCATCATCATGGTTCAACGCCTCTGATTTGTCTGCCAAATACGGTTTGAGGTCGTGGGATACCCCAATCTTGTATTCTTTAAAAGGTATTGGCTGACGTTCCCAATCCAGCCCCTGACTCTTGGATGCTATAGTCTGGGGGTCATATTTAGTCCGCTCATGGTAATGCTGAGCGATTGATACTTGCAGTTCTGGCATAGAATTTTCAGAACGCTTTGGCTTCGCCTTCCATCTTGCCATTCCCTGAGCCAAAAGTGTCATGCAGCTTAAATTTTGTAGAATGAGTTTCTTCCCACCCTACTGCACTAGATTGTCACCACTTACGCAAAAACAGGCTCCTTCCTTTTCTTTCTTCCCTTCGTGGTCTATGGGCTAACGCTCATGGCGAGATGGAGAAGCCTCGACTGAAGCACTATGGAAGCACTGCGGGTTAGGAAGTAGCGCACAGTTACAATAGACGATTATCATCTCTGGAATAAAACTTTTTTCTTTTTTTTCTTGGACTTTAAAACCACGACTAAAGTCCTTTTTACCTTCTTCCCTTGTGCCTTCTGCCTTTTTTGTAAATTATTTCAATTTGAAGAAGTTAAGTATGGTGCGGTTATTACCTAATATTTATATATAGCGTTTCTCAGTTGGGTGGAGTGTATCGCAATTCTGACTTTCAGGCGACCAAGGTTAGGGATATGGCATTGCCATGTCCCTACAGATTTATCGCACCCAACCCTTGAATTGCTATAGCAGTCATAAATAATTCCTGAAGGTTAGATACCCGATTTTTTTGAGAAGTCGGGTATCTAAAGGACTGGCATTTAACAACTCAAATAGGATTGCTATATACTATTCAAAAAAAAAGTTCAAGCAAGTTAACTGACTTTGGGTGGTTCAGACTGAGGAGGTGTGGGCGGAGTTTGCTGTTTTTTCAAGCGGTTATAACCAAGGCTAGCAGCAACTAAAATAAATACAAATGGACTGAAGACAGCTAACCAAATACTTAAACGAATTAAACCAACTGCGAGTTCGCCTAGCGAGTGAGTCGCCTGATTCCAAGTTTCTTTAACTTGGGAATTTAAAGGTATTTCTGGGGGAGTAGTAGCAATATTTTCCTCTAAAGTTAGGGTAATTGTAGAATAAGCAACACGACTGCGGAGATTTTTGAGCTGAGCATCAATTTGCTCAATGTTTTGCCGCACCTTGCTGAGTTGGTCGGCAACTTTCAGAACGTCCCCAACTGAGCCAGAACGCTCCATAATCTTGAGTAAAGTGCTTTCTTGTTTCCGCAAGTTTCGCAATCTTGCTTCGTTATCCACAAGTTGATCTGTGACATCTTCAGCAGTTAGAGTCCGACGCTGTACGGTTCCCAATTTTGCTAGAGTGTCGAGAGTAGTTTCCAGTTGATTTTGAGGAATCCGAATTTGCATAGATGCGGTGTGGCGATTACCATCTTTCGGCTTTTGATCTTGAAATCCTAATAAATCTCCCTGCTGTTGTTGAACAATTTTGGTAACTTGTTGAATAGTTTTTTCAATCGAATTTACACTAACTGCTATTTCAGCATTTTTAATCAATTGCGATCGCACTCTCGGCACCTGAGCCTTGGCTACAGATTGTGCTGTACTATTGTTGTTAGCTAGTGCTTCTGACGCAGGAGCAGGCATTGCCTGGGGACTTGGAACTGCGCGATCGCTAAGCATCATTGGAATTTGAACTTGAGCTGTATTAATATCAGAAGCACAACTGGTTAAAACGATGCCTCCCAGAAATGCACTTAAAAGTAAAGAAGGTTTAAGCGTCCAACTCATAACATAACCAAAATTAATTAACGCCAGTATGCCTGACTCCAAACCGGGACGCTAAAACGTTGCAGTTTATGCAACAAACGCGATCGCTTATCTCTTCCCTATCTTGCGTTGAGTGGTTCATTCTCTCCTGATCATCTGATAGAATCAAGAGTTTGCACTACTTGCGACGCATACGCTCAGGAGACACCCCTATGGCTCGGATGTATTACGACACCGACGCAAATTTAGACTTATTAAACGGAAAAACAGTTGCTATTATCGGCTACGGTTCCCAAGGACACGCCCACGCGCTCAATCTCAAAGATAGCGGTGTGAACGTCATTGTCGGACTGTATCCTGGTAGTAAATCTGCCGAAAAAGCCAAGGAAGCTGGTTTAGCTGTCCACAGTGTAGCTGATGCCGCCAAAGCAGCAGACTTTATTATGATTCTGCTGCCAGATGAAGTGCAAAAAACAGTTTACACCAACGAAATTCAGCCTAATTTGAGTGAAGGGAAAGTAATAGCTTTTGCTCACGGCTTCAATATTCATTTTGGTCAAGTTGTCCCCCCTGCTAATGTAGATGTGGTGATGGTGGCACCAAAAGGCCCTGGACATTTGGTGCGGCGGACTTACGAACAAGGGGAAGGCGTTCCCTGTTTGTTTGCGGTGTATCAGGATGCCTCTGGACAAGCACGCGATCGCGCAATGGCTTACGCTAAAGGTATCGGTGGCACTCGTGCTGGTGTCTTAGAGACAAGCTTCCGGGAAGAAACTGAAACTGATTTATTTGGCGAACAAGTCGTACTGTGCGGCGGTTTGAGTGCTTTGATTAAAGCAGGCTTTGAAACTCTCGTCAACGCTGGTTATCAGCCGGAATTAGCTTATTTTGAATGTCTGCATGAAGTCAAACTAATTGTTGACTTAGTTGTAGAAGGTGGTTTGGCAAAAATGCGCGATAGCATCTCCAATACTGCTGAGTATGGCGATTATACACGCGGCCCTCGGATTGTGAATGACGAAACTCGCGCTGAGATGCGGAAAATTCTTCAAGAAATCCAATCAGGGCAATTTGCACGGGAATTCGTGTTAGAAAATCAATCTGGAAAGCCTGGATTTACAGCGATGCGCCGTCAGGAATCCGAACATCCCATTGAGGAAGTTGGTAAGGATTTACGGGCGATGTTTAGCTGGTTGAAGAAGGTTTAAAGAAATAGCTAATTGCTAATGGCTAATTGCTAATGGCGATGAAAAATGAACCATTAGCAATTAGTCAATGACTACTTTCCTCCTTTTTCCTCTTGTTCAATGGCTTTTTCGGTGCGTTCATAAGGATTTCTGGGTTTCTTACTGGGGAATATTCCCAGTAAAGAATTATTTAAGGTGGTGCGAGTGTTGTAACTGGCTGTGCTTAAGGGTTTGGGAAGAAATTTATCGCCAAAACCAACGAAGACCAAGGCTAAAATAATGACAAATATCCCTGTTGTTTTTTTATCCATTACCGTATGAAAATTTGGCTAAGGTTTCTTCTCTTATTGTTCCCTCAAACCACACAAAAGTTAAACGGTACAAAGGTTAAATTTTACTTTTTATTTCTAATTGGTTGCTTTTTACCAACTTTTGTGAATTTATGTCTGATAACGCCGCCAGTTTTAGCTCAAACCCAAGATAATATTGAATTCAATGCCGATAAACTGCTAGGGCTAGGAATTCGACAGCATCAGACTGGGCAATTTGAAGAGTCGTTAAAGTCTTTGCAACAGGCGCTGAGACTGTATCAGGAGATTGGTTCGCGTACAGGAGAAACCAATACTCTGTTGAGTCTGGGAGAAACTTACTTTACTGTAGGGCAATATCTGCGAGCGATCGCATTCTATCAGCAGACGTTGGAAATTGTGCGGAGTATTGGCGATCAAGCAACTGAGGCTAAGACTTTAGATAATCTTGGTACTGCTTACTTTTATCTGGGAGATGAAAAGCAAGCTAAGGAATTTCGCACCGCCGCAGAAACTCTGAGAAAGGAAATTGGCAATCCCAAAAGAGAAGCAGCTTTCTTAGGCAATGTGGGGATAACTTCCGAGTCTGAGGGAGAATACCAAGATGCGATCGCATTGTATCAAGAACAGTTAGCAGCTGCGAGAGAAAGCGGCAATATAGAAGCCGTAGGTGATGCCTTAAACAACCTGGCAGCAGCTTACCGAACTTTGGGGCAGTATCCGCAGGCTATCGAATTTTACCAGCAGCAGTTGGTAATTGCAAGGAAAGCTAAAGATGCGACACAAGAAGCGTATTTTCTGAATAATATTGCCGAGTCTTACGAGTTGCTGGGACAATATCCGCAGGCGATAGAAGTCAGAAGAGAACAACTAGCGATCGCATCCAAAAGTGGCGACCCAGCAAAGGAACTTCTCGCCTTAAATAATTTAGCAAAATCTTATCAGAATGCCGGCCAATTTGAGAGCGCGATCGCGCTATATCAGCAGCCTCTGGAAAAGGCAATAAAAACAGGCGATCGCTTAGCAGAAGGGAAAGCGCTGAATAATCTGGGATTTGCTTTACTTAAATCCGGTAAACCAGAAGAAGCGAAAACAACTCTGGATAATGCGATTAAAGCATGGGAGGCAATTCGCGCCAAATTAGGCAGTGGCAATAATTATATAGACGCGCAAACTGCTACCTACCAGCGACTACAACAAGTTTTGATTGCTCAAAATCAACCTGTTGCAGCTTTGGAAATGGCAGAACAAGGACGTATCAGGACAATTGTAGATTTACTACGATTGCGGTTAGATAGTGAACCAGTAGGGAATAATTTAAAACCAGCGCCGAAAAAGCTTGTTTACCCAACAATTGCCGACATTCAGAAAATAGCCAAAGAAGAGAAAGCTACATTTGTTGAATATTCAATTGTTCCGGATGAAGGCGTGTATGCTTGGGTGATTCAGCCTACAGGAGAAGTGACATTTCGCCGGATTGAAATCAGCGCTAAAAATACAATTTATCCAATTACTTCTGTAGAAGATGTTATTTCTAGTATTCCGGAATCTCTAGGATTGAAAGGGAAAAAGGTAGAAAATTCGGCTAAATTGCCTTCTTCACAGAAACCTAACTCAGAAGGGAAATCAGCACTTGAGCCAAAACCGTTATTGCAACTGCATCAGTTATTAATCAAACCGATTGCTGACCTTTTACCAAAAGATCCCACCGCCCGCGTTATCTTTATTCCGCAAAAGGAAATGTTCCCGATTCCTTTTGCGGCTTTGGTGGATATCTATGGCAATTACTTAATCCAAAAACACACCATTCTAACTTCCCCATCAATTCAGTTATTAGCTTTAACTCGTCAACAACGCGGAAAAACTGCGGGAGGAAACCGCCTAGTAGTTGGTAATCCTGTAATGCCCCGAATTGCACCCGCACCCGGAGAGACACCAAAAGCGTTACCGCCGCTTTTGAGTGCGGAACAGGAAGCCATAGAAATTGCTAAACAGTTCAATACTAAAGACCTGTTTATCGGCAATAAGGCAACCAAGGCAGCTGTCTTGGAAAAGATGCGGAAAGCCAAGAGTGTGCATTTGGCAACTTACGGGATACTAGATGATTTTAAACGACAGGGCATTCCCGGCGCGATCGCGCTTGCTCCCTTTGGTTCCGATAGCGGCTTACTCACCACTGCGGAAATTCTGGAATTGTACGCCCAACCAAAAGGACAACGTCTGCGTCCGGAATTAGTCGTCCTCAGCGTAGCCGAAACTGGCAAGGGCAGAACTAACGGTGATGGGATTCTCGGTTTATCCGCTTCCTTGATGACAGTTGGCGTTCCCACTTTAATTATGCCTATGTGGTCAGCGCCTGATGCTCCCACAAATGCTTTGATGAGTGAGTTTTACAAGCAACTGAAGCAGAAAAACGATAAAGCTGAAGCTTTAAGAAATGCGATGCTGAAAATCAAGCAGCAAAATCCTAATCCTAAAGACTGGGCAGCATTTACCTTAATTGGCGAACCAAAATAACAACTCGTTCCCAGAGACTGGGAACGAGTATAGTCAATTTAAGCCCTGGCGAATGGAATTCGCGGCTACAAAAACCAAGTCCGCCTGCGCGGACTAATGCTCTGATCAAGATTCTTATAACCCGCGCAGGCGGGTTTTGTTTGTATAGCTGCGGTTTCAACCGCCAAGCTAACGTTAAGTTGACACCAATGGGCATTGCCATGTCTCTACAGATGTATCCCACCCAACCCGTGAATGGCTATATATCGCTATGCTTGCTTATCCTTCAACTGAAAGGTTTTCCGGAACACCCACTGCATGAAGCCGGGAAACATATTATAAGAAGCCTTCGATAGGTTGGCAGAACCAACTAAGACCTCAGAATGCTGATGCTTCACCGCATCCCAGATAGCATCTGCCACATCCTCCGGTTTCTCCACCACAGGAACCTTCAGCACCTGATCTACCTGATCCCGACGGGCTTGGAAATCTTCCGCATTCTTGCCTCGAAAGATTGCCCGTTCCATAAAATCACTCTTGATTATATTTGGATAAATTCCACCAACATGAATGCCTTTTGGTGCTAGTTCCGCGTGCAGCGATCGCGTTAAACCAGTGACGGCAAACTTGCTAGTAGAATAAGGCACTAAGTAAGCAATGGGTACTTGCCCCCCAATAGAACTCACATTAACTATCGTGCCTCTTTTCCGCTCCAAAAAATGGGGCAATAAGGCGTGAATTGTGTGAATATACCCCCACAGGTTGAGGTCTATTGCCTGGTGCCAATCATCTAGGGAAAACTCTTCAACTGGCCCAGATATGTAAAGGCCGGCATTGTTAATCAGCACGTCGATAGTACCAAAATGCTCCAGCGCCTTCTGAACTAGGGTTTCTACCTGTTTGGGATCTGTGACATCCGTGGGAATAGTTAGCGCTTGATGACCATGCGATCGCACTTCTTGGGCTGCGGCTTCTAAGCGGTCTGGGGTACGCGCCGCCATTATAATGTCATACCCTTTACTAGCAAATAATATAGATGTTGCTTTGCCGATGCCTTGAGAAGCACCTGTGATCAGTACCGTGGGAGCCATAGGTTTGTTAAAAAATTGTTGCTCACTTAAGTTTGTGCAACTCAAGCGACGATACCCTCTAGCTTTCGTCAGAGTTTCTGACAGTTGTATTTGCGATCGCTATCTAGCTTCATAACCCTTTTGTACTTTTGTCTTAGATTGCTCTGTTCCATCAACCCATTCATCATCCTTGAGAATTAAGTGCAGTTTGGAACTACAGACAGAGAGCAATGACTGGGTAGACAGCTACTATGAAACCATAAGAACTTTATTAAGGAATGTAAACGATGGAAACTCGCACTACTCAACCTACTGCTCAAGCTTTCAATGGCAAAGACCGCAATGCGTTCCTGTTTGGCTGGAACCCTCAAGCTGAACTGTGGAACGGTCGCTTAGCAATGATCGGCTTCTTGGCTTACCTACTTTGGGATTTGGCAGGCTATAGCGTGGTTCGTGACGTACTGCACCTGCTTCCTCATGTCGCCCGCTAACGATTAAACTAGCCTTACACTCAGCCTGGCGGTTGCACTTAAGTATAGAAGCTGTCAGCCTGAGTGTAAGCTCCCACTCCTTACACGCTACTACCTAAGAGATACTGGGCTGATACCTATCTCCACCGTATCGCCCTGACCAAAATTGCTTTACAATAGTTAAGATAGCTTTACGGTACTTAATACCCGCCTAGTGGTGTCTAATAGAAGGCATTAAGTATTAATTAACTTTTCTCATCGGAAAGATTAGTAAAGCAGAACATTTTTTTTAACGATTAGTAGTTTGCAACCCCTATTTATCGAGGGTGAACGGACATCGGTATAATCTTGTAAATCGCTCAACAAAAAAGCTCGAAAACTAACAAATGTATGCTCCAACTCGAACACCCACCACTGCAAGCAACGCAAATTAAGCGAATAGAGCGAAGTGAAGATACCTATCTGGGGCTTGCAATTGCTTTTGCAATTATTACACTCTGGGCAAGCAGCCTAATTTTCTTATTTTCCCTGGATCTTTCCCAAGTTCCTGTCTTATGGAAAATAGTAGCATTAGTTTGGCAGACATTTCTGTATACAGGATTGTTTATTACCGCTCATGATGCAATGCACGGTGTGGTAGTTCCGCAAAACCTTAAAATTAATAACTTTATAGGTTCCTTAGTTTTAACCCTCTATGGACTCTTTTCTTTTGATGAGTTAAGAAAAAAGCATTGGGAACATCACCACCATCCAGCCAGTGAACTAGATCCAGATTTTCACGACAGTAAGCACAAAAACTTTTTTGCCTGGTATCTTTATTTTATGATGGGGTACTGGAGCTGGAAACGGCTTATAGGGTTAATGGTGGTATTTAACCTGATTAGTTTTACGTTTCATATAGCAGAAGCCAATTTAACTTTATTTTGGGTGATTCCTTCGATTTTAAGTTCGGTGCAGTTATTCTTTTTTGGCACCTATTTACCACACCAAGAGCCAGAAGGTGGTTATACGAATAACCATCGCGCCAAGACGAATGCGCTCCCGATTTTCTGGTCTTTTATCACTTGCTATCACTTTGGCTACCACGAGGAACATCACGAAGCTCCTCATGTTCCTTGGTGGAAGTTGCCAGAGGTTTATAAGATGAATCGGAAAGTTGCTTGATGAGAAATGAACCGCCTAGCGGTTCATTCCTGATTATTTAAGTGGTGGTAATGGTGCAGTTAGTGGGGCGGTTTCTTTCATTTTTTCTTCTAACTTTTGCATCGCCAAAGTTTTGTTGTCCAAAGCTAGAGAATTTTTGGGGTCAAGTTTCAAGGCTTCTTCAAAAGCAGCGATCGCTTCTTCTAGTCGATCCAAGTTCAACAGGGCGACACCTTGACCTGCCAAACTATTAGCATCGGTGGGAGTAATGCGGATAGCTTGGGCGTAAGCAGTAAGTGCCTCTTTATAACGTTTCAAGCCTACCAGCACTACACCACGGTTGTACCAAGCTTGAGATAATTCCGGATTGAGGTTAATAGCGCGATCGCTACTTGCAAGCGCTTCGGAATATCTTCCCAAAGTCCACAGCACTACCGTCCGGTTCGCCCAAATATCAGCCAGAAGTTTACTAGCAAAGTTAGGATCGGCACTCTTGATCGCTTTGTCGTAAGCGGCGAGTGCTTCGGGATACTTTTTCACCGTCCTGAGTATCCTGCCTTTGTTGAACCAAGCCTGAGCATAGTTAGGATTGATAGTAGTGGCGCGATCGCTAGAAACAATGGCTTCCGAGTATCTTCCCAAAAACCATAGCGTAACACTGCGGTTGTTCCAAGCTTCCGCATAGTCAGGGTTAAGCCCGATCGCCCTGTCGTGGGAGGCCAAAGCTTCTTCGTAGTTACCTTGTCCTGCTAAGGCGTTCCCCCGCTGATCCCAAGCAAACGCGGGACTCGTCTCACCCCATTTGCCATCACCTTGCAGGGCTTTCTCGCAGGGTTCTTGGGCTTCTTTAAATTGCCCCAATTTGTTGAAGGCGGCGCATTGGTTGGCTAAGGCTTGAGAATAATTTGGACTAATTTTAACTGCAAATTGCTGCGATGCTAGTGCGAGTGCTGGTTTACCTACTACAGACAGCAAAACTCCATGTTCAGTCCAAGCGGTTGCGTCGGTAGGACTAATAGCCAGCGCTTGATCGTAAGAGGCGATCGCTTCTTGGTACTGTCCCAATTTCTTGAGGGCTACACCTTTGTTGTACCATGCCAGCGCTGGTGTGGCAGTTCCCCAGTCGCCGTCACTTTTTAGCGCCAGATCGCAAGCTGCGATCGCTTCGGTGTATTTGCTGGCTTGCGATAATGCGGCGCACCGATCGACCAAAGCTAGAGAATAATCTGGTTTAATTTCTAAGGCACTTTCATAAGAGCCGATCGCTTCTGCGTACTGTCCTAACTTTGTTTGCGCCAGCCCTTTGTTATACCACGCTATTAGGGGTGTACCGTTGTTTCCCCAATTTCCATCGGAGATCAGCGCCTTATCGCAAGATGCGATCGCGTCCTCGTACTTCCCTAAGTTAACTAAGGCAATACACCGATCCGCCAAAGCCAGAGAATAGTCAGGTTTGATACCCAGCGCCTTGTCAGCCGAAACTAGCGCTTCCGTGTACTTTGCCTGTCCTAGTAGTCCCTCAATGCGGTCAGTCCAGGTTTTCGCCTGGTTGGGGTTGAGCGCGATCGCCTGATCGCACGCCGCCACCGCTTCTGCATATTTTTTTTCGTCTGCTAATAAGTCGCACAGACTCCCCCAGTAATTAAAGTCCTTCAACTGTTCCTGAGCTAGCAGACTTTTGGGGTAATAAAAATTAACAATTGAATAAGAAAAAGTTAACAATAAAAAGCTGAAAGGAAGAACTTTTTGCTTGGACTTTTGCGTGTTTTGTCTCCATCTCAGAAACGAAGCTAAACCTAAATTTAGGGCGTTTTTACCTTTTGCCTTCTTCAACTTGTCGTCTTCTGTCATAACTATTGAAGATAATTATAATAGCACAGATGCGGAGATTCATCTTATTGCCAATTCTAACATTTGGCAGTTATGTAAAAGAAAATTAACTAACACGCCATTCAACATATTTACAAGAATATCTAATAAATTTCCGGAATAAGGCGTACACAATCTGAATTATCATCGTAATTGCCATCTTTTTATTTTCTTAAATTATGAAACTTAATTTTTGGTCCAGGCTGGGGGTATTAAAGCTTAAATTTCTTCTAGCCTTAATATTAATCACCCCGCTGCTATCAATATATGCTGCTTACGCGCAAGTTCCCGCCTCTGGAACCTTCCGGGCTACTCGCACTTGTGAAGCAACACGGGGAATTAACGGTACCAATCCGGGAAATATTCGAGTTACCAATGGTCAGAGTTATGAAGCAGTAGGCTTCAACTCTAGGCAACGAAAGTTTATATTTATTAAAGTACCTGGTGCAACCCCAGGACTTCGCTGGGTGAGTGTTGATTGTGGCACTTTTTCTGAAGGTGTAAGTGGAACTCCAACTAATTCTTCTACCGTAAAGCAGCCATCAACAGCTATACAACCGTTTTTTGATAATCTTAATAACGTGGAGACTCATCGCTTTCCGCGCAATCAAAAAGCAGACATTACACCACCAGCACCCAAACTGAGCAATTTCGATCAAGCTGTCCTGAAAGCCTGCGGGCCGATTGGCAGCAAGGTGACGGCAAGTGCTTTCAAAAAATTGATGTCAGATAATCGGATTGTCCTGCGCGAAATTCAACAGTCAGTAGGTGGGCAATTGCGTCCAAGTAGAAGTACAGAAGCAGAATTTCTCGACGATTTAACGGCTGCTTGGAATGACAGAGGAGGGTTTGAACATATCTTTTGCGGGGAGTTAGAAGGCCCTACTAAAATTGGCGGGCTGCATTTTTTTGGCAGATATTTGCAATTGCAAGAAGATAAAATGGGGGGAAGGTTATCTGATAATTTGCAGAATGAAGAAGTAGTTCCTGGTGTAATTTATACGCTGGGTGTACTCATCAAAAAAGATGGGCAAATTTGGAAGGATAACATCAAAGGCTATTCTCTTGTGAGTGATGCCAAAGAAATGCTTTTGGATGCAACTAAAGCATTAAAGATGCAGGGAAATGCTCAGGGAGCTTGCATTTTGACAGTGCAAGATAATGAGACGAAAAAATCTTATAAAGCTGTGTTGGTCAAGAGCAGAGATGCAATTGTTACTCTATATCCTGATGCTACTCCTAGCGGGAAAGCTTGCAAAATTTAATTGCTAGAACCCCGCCCCTGCCCCGTCAACCTCAGGGTGGTTTCATTTATTAAAAGAAAGTTCTGTAACCTTGATTTTGGTTGGCGGTAGGGGCATGGCAATGCCATGCCCCTACAAAATGTCGCAATTTTCGATATTTTCTTCGATTGTATGAAACCGCCCTGACTGCCCCATAAAAGGGCAGGGGCTAAGAGTTAGAAATCCAAGTAGGTTGTATTTTTGCCTTTTGTCTGACAACCCTTTTTTAAACTGCAAAATCAGGGCGACGATCACTCCAAAGTTTAGCTGCTTCTAACTGGGAAGCTAAAGAGATGAGAGTAGCTTCCGCAGCAGGTCGTCCCACCAATTGCACGCCTACAGGCAAACCGATATCGTCAAAACCTGTAGGAAGTGCGATCGCGGGTTGTCCAGTAGCATTGAACGGCGGACAGGGAGCCACCCACTGAATAATTCTTTGCAAAATCTCTTCTGGAGGCAAGTTTGCCCATTCGCCAATCCGGAGAGGTTGATGCAAATAAGTTGGCAACACTAAAACATCATAGTTCTCAAAAAAGGCCACAATTCGCCGCGCCGAAATTTGCATTTGGGCAACAGCTTGTAAATATTCACCCGCCGACCCCGATTGTTCTACCATCCAGCGATTCATGGGTTGCAGATACTCTTTGGGAATCCCCGCCGCCGCCACACCAGCTAGAAAAACTTTGGTAAAAGGTTCAATCAAATTACTGAAATCGGGGCATCCTGGTTCCACAATATGACCCATTTCTTCTAAATGGCGCACCGTTTTTAGCACCGATTCTTGACGCACCGCATCAGCTTCGCCTACTGGTGGAATTGCTGTGCTGAAAGCAATTCGCAAAGAATTTAACTTTTGTGCTGTCGCCGCCAAAAACGTCGTTTCTGGATCTGGCAACCAGTAGGGATCACCAGTGATATAGCCAGACATCACATCGAGGAGCGCAGCGGCATCTGCTACAGTACGAGCCAAGGAACCATTAGTGGCAATGCCATTTTGATGATCGCCTACAGGTGCATAAGATACGCGACCTCTTGAGGGTTTAAGTCCTACTAAACCACAACAGGCAGCAGGGCCGCGCACTGAACCGCCACCATCAGAACCTTGAGCTAAAGCGCACAACCCCGCCGCTGTCGCCGCCGATGCACCGCCACTCGACCCCCCCGGCGTATAATCCAGATTCCAGGGATTCCGGGTTGGGGGAAAGCCTGGTGCTTCTGTAAAAGGCATAGAACCCAACTCAGGAGTGGCAGTCTTACCCAGAATAGTAAAGCCAGCCATCTTAATCCGCCCCGCCACAGCATCATCATAAGCGGCTATTTTGTCCCTCAGCGCTGGTGTTCCGTAGGTACAGCGAACCCCAGCAACTGGATTGAGGTCTTTAATAGAAATCGGCACACCAAAAAAAGGTGGTAATTCTGAGGTGTCGCCAGCTAAAGCTTCCGTTTTTGCCTTGGCATCGGCAAGCGCCATATCTGTCATCACCGTAAAATAACTACCCAGGTTGCCATCTAGCCTGTGGATGCGTTCCAGGTAAAGTTCCGTCAACTCTAGCGGCGAGACTTGTTTGCTGCGGATGAGTTGCGCTTGTTCTACAGCTGGGGTAAAGGCTAAATCAATTTGATTCATCGTGATTTTGGGCGATCGCTATTTATTTTGAAGGCTGCGGGGTGCGTCTTGGCAATAAAATCTTAGCTTGCCATAGACATTGTTTCACGCGATCGCGCTAAGCTAGACTATCCGGCTCGACGCCGACGATTCGCAACTGTTCTGCTAGTCGTTCTGCTGTCTCTTCTGGCGTGGGAACCAAAACACCTTCTTGAGTAAAGTAGCGTAATTTGCCCGCAGCTACACCTAAATATAAATCCAGTACCTCACTCCACAGCCAGCCTTGTGCAGTTGGCACAATGGCTTGATACTGTTCTCCTACTAACCGGAACCCCGCAAATTCAAAATCCTCCGGATCGAACCAAAAGTATTCCGGCGTGCGAAATCGGTTTTGATATAGGTCTTTTTTTAAATTCCGGTCAATATTAGCTGTGGAAGTTGAAAGCAATTCGATAATTAGATCCGGATATTTGCCTTCTTCTTCCCACACCACCCAAGAAGGGCGCTCTCTTTTTTCTGTGTTTTTCACCAGAAAAAAGTCAGGCCCCCGAAAGTCTCTATTTCGCAATTGCTGCCGACTAAAATAAACTGTCAGATTAGCGCCAATAAAAAAATCATTCCGATTGCGCCACAACCATTCTAAACAACTCACCAATAAAGCTAGTTGCTTGTAGTGTACAGAACTTTCCATTTCTGGTTCATCGCTCAAAAGTTTTGTAGCATCTGGCATTCGTGCTTCCAACTCTTGCGCTGTTAGATACATATTGCCACCTGGCTCACGTTACAAAATTATTTTAGATGGAAAAATAGAGAAGCCCGCCTGTGCGGGCTTTGTTTGTGGAGCATCGACCCTTGAGGATGTGGGTCAATTATGCAACGATGGATTAAACTTTGGAGCGATCGGTCAAAATTTCATATCCGTCTTCTGTCACCAACACAGTATGCTCAAACTGAGCCGACAGAGCGTTATCTACCGTTACCGCTGTCCACTTGTCGGATAAGATGCGGGTAAATTTGGAACCAGCATTTAAAATTGGCTCTATTGCCAAAGTCATTCCAGCGCGAAGCTTGACATTCGGCATCTCGCGGGTGCGGAAATTGAAGACTGACGGTTCTTCGTGCAGATTCCGCCCCACGCCGTGACCTGTGAAGTCTTCAACTATACTAAAACCATTCGCTACCACATGGTCTTGAATGGCACCAGCAAGGTCTAAAAGATAGTTTCCGGCTTTGACTTGTTCAATTCCTTTGTAGAGGGCTTCTTCGGCAACGCGAATTAATTTAGCGGCTTCCGGTGTCACTTCACCAACTGCGATGGTGATGCAGGAGTCGCCATGATAACCCTGGAAGTAGGCACCAGTATCCACTTTCAAGACATCGCCAGTCCGGATCACTTTTTTCGGGTTGGGAATGCCATGCACGACTTCGTTGTTGATGCTGGCGCAGATGGAGCCTGTGAATCCGTGGTAGCCTTTAAAGCTGGGTGTTGCCCCCATTTCGCGGATGCGCTTTTCGGCATAAGCGTCTAAATCGGCTGTTGTCATGCCAGGCTGTACCATCTCTTGAATTTCTTTCAGAACGGTCGCCACAATTTTCGCCGCCTGTCGCATGATTTCGATTTCACGCTGTGACTTGATTTCAATGCCACGGCGCTGTTTTTTCTCGCTTCGGGGTTGAGTGGGTTGGAAAAGCAGATTGTTCAGGATGTTCATTTGACAGATGGCGAGTGGTGGTGTAGAGAGATAAAGCGATCGCATCCCCGACTGCATTCGGGGGTGATACTCAACTTACGGGAACCAGCGTTGCTGGTATCCTATTTTTATTAATTTTTCAGGTATCTATATATCTTAAGTTAACTTAATTGATCCCCATCCGTGAGGCTGGTTATCGGCATTGCTTTTGTAATTGGGCGCTTCTGGGTGTCAAGCTTCATGGGAAGCGTGAAATATAGGTTTTCTGAGGGGTTTGACAGGAGCATCTTCCAGCTGACAGTAAGGGCGACTGTAGCATAGTGGCGACTCTAGCGCGTGTTTAACCAAAAAATCTGAATCGTTCATCACTCGCTCCGTTTCGCCATCGTACACGATTTGTCCTTGACTCAGGACAATCGTGCGATCGCATATTTCCAAAGCCATGTCTAAATCGTGGGTTGCAATTAGTTGCGTCAGGGGTAAGCTTAACAGCAACTGAATTAATTGACGGCGAGAACGGGGATCTAACTGCGCTGAAGGTTCATCAAATACTAATACTTGCGGGTTCATTGCCAACACGCCTGCGATCGCAATCCGTTTTTTTTCCCCCCCCGACAAATTTTCGGTGTTGCGATTTCCGTAGTGTTCGGGATCCATGTCAACTGCTGCCATTGACTGAAGCACTCGATTTTGCAGTTCTTTGTCTCGCAAACCCTGATTCATCGGGCCAAAAGCAACATCCTCCCAAACTGTGGGCATAAACAGTTGATTATCTGGATTCTGAAATACCAGCCCGACAAAATTCCGAATTTGTCGCATATTTTCCGAATTTATAGACCACTCCCCTATTTTTATCTCTCCTTCTTGGGGCAGGATAATCCCATTCAGATGTAACTGCAACGTAGACTTTCCGGAACCATTAGCGCCAATTAATGCTACTCGTTCATTTGCTCTGATAGACAGATTTATTCCTTTTAAAGCTTGAGTTCCGTCTGGGTAAGTATAAGTAAGATTTTTAATTGATATAGGATTATGGTGCATGGCAACAATTTAAAATAAAACTTATTTATAAAAGATATATTGCTTGTCCAATTAGCGCCAAAATTATTGTCAAAGTTAGGGCTATCATATCATTTCGTCCTCCAGGCGGCATCTTTTCTACAGGTGGTAGCCCCTGATAACCCCGCGCTAACATAGCTTGATAAACCCGATCTCCGCGTTCATAAGTGCGGATAAACAACGATCCCATCATGTTGCCAATTACCAAACGTTGCCAACGGTTGCTGCCCATTAAGTTACGCGATGCTGCTGCCCGACGCATGGCGTTAAACTCACCGATTAAAACACCGATGTAGCGATACATTGAGGCAATAATTGCCACCAACAGTGGGGGAACCCGCAACGCTACTAAGGCATTTAAAAGGGCGGGAATAGAAGTAGTTAAAGTTAGCACGTTCATCATTATTAGGGATAGCAATGCTTTGAGTGTGACACTACCCAAAACCATCAAACCAACTGTGGTAATTCTTAGCGGCCCCCACGACCAAATTACCTCGCCACTGTCCCGGAACAAAGTGCCTAGAAGCACAACGCCGATGAATGCAAATTCAACGGCTATTCGCTTCAGCAGCACTGTCCCAGTTACGCGACTAAGCCGGATAATAGTTAGAACGCCTAATCCATAGATTGCCCAAGTCCACCAGCGTCCGTTTGGGGTCAGCGCGATCGCAAACACAAGCAGCAGCGTACACAGGACGCGAGTCCGGGGAGCTAACGAGTGCCAGGGTGTATTCTTCTTGCTATCAACATCCAACTGAACTGCACCAAGGTGTAGCAGCATTCACCTAATTTCCTATTTATTCCCTTGGTGGATTGGGATAATCTGAATCATCGGTTGGTGCAGAGTTGCGAACAACTAATTTACCAATTCCCCAAGCCAAGCCAAACGTTGCTAAAGTTCCGATTAAACCTGCAATCGG
Organism: Trichocoleus sp. FACHB-40; assembly: GCF_014695915.1. GTDB lineage: Bacteria > Cyanobacteriota > Cyanobacteriia > Cyanobacteriales > FACHB-T130 > Funiculus > Funiculus sociatus. The sequence continues at coordinate 11,960 of NZ_JACJPF010000039.1, read as the reverse complement.
GGTGGCAATTTGTTCCGGTACGCCTCTGACAGCATATTCTTCAAAAACGTTGTAAAAGGGCAGTTTTCGGGCTGGTGCGTCTTCTGCTGCTTTATTGTCAAACTTATGATCTTGAGCTACCCTATCTAGTCCGTCTGGATCTGAACTAGCGAAAGGGGACAAGAAAATTGCAATTAGCAGGGCAGTTCCTAAGCCAGCGATGATAAAAGCACGGTTGCGTTCACGAGACAGGCTACTCATAATTTAGCGCGTTGTATACGAACGAGATGCGGACGAATAAGCTCTGCGGGGTGGGTCGAAGAAAAGATCGGGACGCGATCTCCAAACAAAACTCACTGCTATGACTGTGATTATTGCTTCTCCAATGCCAATCAGTACGTGCCAAAATGCCAATGCCGATATCGTTACTCCTAATGATGGCCCTGTCTCTGATAAAGCCAGTTGCACTGCGGTCAAAATTGCCGCAATAACTACGCTCGCCCATGCTGCAACTGCTGTGCCAGCTAACATTCCTCGCCAACTATCCCGACCTAGAGCAAACCGAATTGCTTTGTATAAATAGTAACCACAAAACGTACCAATTAATCCCATGTTGGTGATGTTGGCTCCCAGCGCTGACAGGCCGCCATCCTGAAATAAGACAGACTGAACGATGAAGACTGCTGCCATTACCAGAGATCCAGCCCACGGCCCCAGTAAAACTCCGGCTAGTGTACCTCCCAGCAGGTGTCCAGATGTACCACCGGGAATTGGGAAATTAATCATTTGGGCAGCGAATATAAAAGCGCCACAAACTCCCATCAAAGGTACTGCCCGTTCTTTGTAGTCAGCTTGGACTCGATTTAGGGCGATCGCAATCAATCCGATGGCAAGTAGCCATGTCACTAAAATCACAGGTAGGGTCAAGAACCCATCCGGGATGTGCAAGGCTAAGTGCGGCTGTATCATCCAATGCAACAGACTTGAGGAGGAAATACTAAGTAGCTCTACTGAAAATATCATCAATAAATGTTCTCTAGAGGACAATCTTAATAGTGACAGCCCTCTAATAAAACCTTTCTTTGGGTAAAAATTCAATCCTATAGGGGGGCATATTCACTTAAGAATTTAAAATTTAGAATTTAAGATAATTTTAATTTTTTCACTTTGATTTCTAATTTATTTCAAAAGGTAGATGGCTTGAGGAGCAAACCGTAGATGTTCATAAATAAATGTAATTTATTATACGGACTCACAGATGGGTTGACAGTTCAAGGGGAAATGAACCGCCCAATGACGCGATCGCATTCCTACATTGCTAGATATAGCAATCCTAAATGATTCGTAAACCCCTGTAGGGACAAGGCACTGCCGTGTCCTTACGCTAGGGTGAATACTCGTTCACAACTTAAATAGGATTGCTATAGAGCATATACGCATCGAGCAGGTTAACTCAAGTGTCAGCGATGAACTAACTATTGAGCGATCGCTAACATGGAACTCAAAGATAAAGAAATTTAATTTTTCCGAAATATCCGGCTTAAAAATAGCTGCTTTTTTTACACCTAAAGCACAATAATTTTATCAGGGAATTAGTAAAGTTATATTAAGAAAAAATAAGTTGATAAATAACAGCCTCTCTAGTGGGAATAGTAAGTTAAAGAAGTTTAAAAATCCCTACAAACATAACAGTAGCTATGGCTAACACAACAATCGGGCTTTTGGGCTACAGTATTGAAGAACAAGTTTATGCGGGAAGCCGCACTGTGGTTTATCGGGGTGTCCGAAAATCAGACAGGCAACCAGTTGTTATAAAACTACTGCGAAATGAGTTTCCTCGCTTCAACGAACTCATTCACTTTCGCAACCAATACATCATTGGTAAAAACCTAGATTTTCCTGGCATCATCAAGACCTATAACCTGGAGAGCTACTATAACAGCTACGCTTTGATTTTGGAGGATTTTGGCGGCATTTCCTTGTGTAGCTACCTCGCTTCTGTAGCAGAAGCAAGCAAGCAAAGCGGCGAAACTTCTAGCTTGCCGATACCCTTGTTTCTCTCCATTGCGGTTCAAGTTGCCCATACCCTTGAGGGACTGTGCCAGCACCGCGTTATCCACAAAGACCTCAAACCCGCCAATATAGTAATCAACCCGACCAGCAAAGAGGTAAAACTGATTGACTTCAGCATTGCCTCCTTGCTGCCACGCGAAACCCAAGAAATTCAAAATCCAAATGTTCTCGAAGGCACTTTACCCTATATCTCTCCCGAACAAACAGGGCGGATGAATCGGGGGATTGATTACCGCACGGATTTCTACTCTTTGGGAGTCACTTTCTACGAAATGCTAACGGGACAGTTGCCCTTCCAAACGGATGATCCGATGGACTTAGTACACTGTCACCTTGCCCAGCAGCCTATCCCAGTCCATCACCTTAACAAGAGCGTTCCGTCCGTGTTGTCGTTCATAGTTAGCAAACTGATGGCGAAAAATGCGGAAGACCGTTATCAAAGTGCGCTGGGACTCAAATACGACTTGGAAAATTGTTTGCACCAGTGGACAGCGACAGGTGAAATTGCAGACTTTGAGTTGGGATCGCGGGATTTGTGCGATCGCTTCATCATCCCCGAAAAGTTGTACGGACGCGAAGCTGAAGTGCAAGCCTTGCTAGCGGCATTTGAGCGCGTTAGTGCAGGAAGCGCCGAGATGATGCTCGTTACTGGCTTCTCCGGCATTGGCAAAACTGCTGTCGTCAACGAAGTTCACAAACCTATCGTGAGACAGCGAGGCTACTTCATTAAAGGCAAGTTCGACCAATTCCAGCGCAACCTTCCCTTCAGTGCTTTTGTACAGGCTTTTCGAGATTTGATGGGGCAATTGCTGAGCGAAACTGACGCTAAAGTTGAGCAGTGGAAGACTCAAATCCTGGCAGCATTGGGCGAGAATGCTCAGGTAGTTGTTGATGTGATTCCCGAACTAGAGCGGATTATTGGAGAGCAACCCCCTGCACCAGAACTGACTGGAAATGCTGCCCAAAACCGATTTAATCGGTTATTCGAGAACTTCATCTCTGTCTTCACTATCCAAGAACATCCGCTCGTCATCTTCTTAGATGACTTGCAATGGGCTGATTCAGCCTCGTTGAACTTGATTCAACTCCTAACAAGCGATCGCGAACGGCGTTATCTCTTCTTAATGGGAGCTTACCGAGATAACGAAGTCAGTCCGGTACACCCTTTAATGCTGACATTATCCGGCATTCAAAAAACTGGAGCAACGGTAAATACCATTACTCTAGAGCCGCTCGAACTCTCGGATTTGAATTGTTTGATTGCCGATACTCTAGCTTGTTCTACAGCCTTAGCGCTGCCTCTAACCGAACTGGTTTATCAGAAAACTAAAGGGAATCCATTCTTCAGCACGCAATTCCTCAAATCTTTGCATGAAGATAAGCTAATTGCATTTAACTATGACGCGCACTATTGGCAGTGCGACATTGTCACAGTGCGGACTTTAGCCATGACAGATGATGTTGTAGAGTTCATGGCACTTCAATTGCGAAAGTTGCCTGCTTCAACACAGGAAGTTTTGAAGTTAGCTGCCTGCATTGGCAATCAATTTGATTTAGCGACTTTAGCAATAGTGGATGAAAAATCGTCGGACGAAACAGCGTCAGACCTGTGGAAGTCATTGCAAGAAGGACTGATTTTACCTTCTAGTGAAGTTTATAAATTTTATCAAGAATGTAGTAGAGATTTAGCTAAACCAGGTAGTGAGGAAGACCCCGCTGATTTATTAACTAGCAATGAACAATTAGCGAAATACAAGTTTTTGCATGACCGCGTACAACAAGCTGCTTATTCTCTTATTCCCGAAGACCAAAAACGCTCTACCCACTTAAAAATAGGGCAACTGCTGTTAAGGGAGACATCCGAAACCGAGCGGGAAGAAAGAATTTTTGAAATTGTCAACCATTTGAATATGGCAATTAAGCTGGTTAGCGATCGCGTGCAGCGGGAAGAGTTTGCCCAGTTAAATCTGGTAGCTGGACGAAAAGCAAAAGCCGCGACAGCATACGAAGCATCTCTTGAGTGCTTGAGTAATGGAATTGAATTTTTAGCAACCGATTGTTGGGAGAGTCAGTACCAACTCACCTTGAACCTATATGAGGAAGCAGTTGAAGCGGCATTCCTGAGCGGTGATTTTGCACAAATGGAGCAACAGTCACAAATCGTATTGCAGCAAGCCCGAACCTCTCTGGATACTGTAAAAGTTTATACAGTCCAAATTCAAAGTTGCATCGCTCAGAATAATTTACCCTTAGCAGAACAGACTGCTCTGCTCATTCTCAAACAACTGGGCGTAGAATTTCCAGAGAATCCCAGCCCGGAAAAAGTTCAGCAAACCCAGGATGAAACAAAACGCAAGTTCGCCAGCCACACGTTGGAAGAATTGATTAATCTTCCAGAGATGACCGATTCTTATTATCTGGCAGCACTGCGAATTTTAGGTACGGTTGTATCGGCTTCTTATCAGTCTGCATCAAAATTATTCCCGCTGATTGTGTGCAAGCCAATAGAACTATCTCTCACTTATGGAAATGCCCCTACATCGGCTTTTATTTATGCTTTATACGGTTTAATTCATGCAGGAACAGGAGGAGATATTGATATCGGCTATCAATCAGGTGAGGTAGCTTTAGTCCTGCTAAATAATCTGAAAAGCAAAGACTTAAAAACTAAAATCTACAATCTTGTTTATGGCTATGTCCGTCCTTGGAAGTGCTACCCCCAAGAGTCTTTGCCATTCTTATTAGAAGCCCATCAAATTGCCCTAGAAGCAGGAGAATTAGAATATGCTGCCTATGGACTTTACAATTATACGGCGCTTTCTTTCTCTATGGGCAGAGACTTAACGGAAATGGAGCGGGAGACAGAAACCTTTGAGCGCGCTATTCATCAGATTCGTCAGGGAAACGCACTCAGTTTCGTGAAAATTTTTCGGCAGGCTGTTTTGAACTTGCGAGGCAAAACCGATAATCCCTGCCGTATGGTTGGGGAAGCTTATGATGAAGACATCATGATACCGCAGCATCAAGCTAATAACGTGCAGTATGCGATTTGCACCGTTTATCTTAGCAAGTTGATTCTCGGTTATTTGTTTGAAAACTATCAACAAGCACTGGAAAATGCCGTGCTTGCAGAGCAATATTCGGATGCTCTAACAGCAGGGCTTCAGTATTCGCTAATTTATTTCTACGGGTCTCTAACGTACTTAGCGGTGTATGCCGAGGCTGATGCAGAAAAACAAGCGGCACTGCTCGAAAAAGTAGCAGAAAATCAGGCAAAAAGTAAGCGATGGGCAGATTATGCTCCGATGAATCACTTGCATAAGTTCTATTTGGTGGAGGCAGAGCGCCATCGCATTTTAGGGCAGCAAGTTGAGGCGATGGATTTTTACGATCGCGCGATCGCTCTAGCTAAAGAAAACAAATACCTCAATGAAGAAGCTTTAGCAAACGAGCTGGCTGCAAAATTTTATTTACAATGGGGGAAAGAAAAAATTGCTCAACTTTATCTAATTGATGCCTACTATTGCTACTCTCGTTGGGAGGCTAAAGCAAAGATTGACGATCTAGAAGAACGCTACCCTCAACTGCTTGCTCCGATTCTGCAACAGAATAAAACTCGTTCGTTCGAGGCAGGGGCTATCTCCAATGGCACCTCATCTTCTACCAAAAACCAAACAATTGCTGGGAGTACGAGTAGCACAGTAATAGATTTACCAGCAGTTATCAAAGCTTCTCAAGCTCTCTCTAGCGAAATTCAGCTCGATCAGTTGCTCTCTACGCTGATGCAAGTGGTGGTGAAAAATGCCGGAGCGCAAACAGGAGTATTAATTTTAAACGAAGAGGGAAATTGGAAGATCGCCGTTCACTGTAGCGCTCGCCAAGACTGCATTTTGCAAGATGTTTTGATTGGGCAGAGCCAAGAAATTCCCCCAACTATCATTAACTACGTCAAACGGACTAAAGAAACCCTAGTTTTCGATGATGCGACGACTCAATTAACATTTGCTTCTGACCCTTATATGAAGCAGCAGCAACCTAAGAGCATTCTGTGTACTCCGATTCTCCATCAAGGCAAAATGATGGGAATTCTGTACTTGGAAAATAATTTGACAACTGGGGCATTCACGGGCGATCAGGTCGGCATTCTCAACATCCTCTGCTCCCAAGCGGCAATTTCCTTACAGAACGCTCGTCTGTATCAGCAATCTCAGGAGTATGCTCAAAAACTAGAGCTTTATCTTAACGATCTCAAACAGATGCAACTGCAACTGGTACAAAATGAGAAGATGTCTGCTCTCGGAAATTTAGTCGCAGGGGTAGCCCACGAAATCAACAATCCTGTAGGCTTTATTGCAGGAAACCTGCAACCTGCTCAGTATTATGTACAGGATTTATTTAACTTAATCGACCTTTATCAAGAAAAGTTTCCCGTTCCCGGAGTGGAAATTGAAGCAGAAATTGAGGATATAGACTTGGAGTATTTGCGAGAAGATTTGCCTAAATTGATTGGCTCGATGAAGGAGGGAGTCGATCGCATCCGCAGTATCAGTACAAGTTTGAGAACGTTTTCGAGGGCAGATAGCGATCGCCCAGTTCCTTTCAATATTCACGATGGGCTCGACAGCACTATCCTGATTCTCAAGCATCGTCTAAAAGCAAATGAAACCCGCCCTGCAATTGAAATTGTCAAAGAGTATGGAAATTTGCCTCTAGTCGAATGCTTCCCTGGACAGCTAAATCAGGTATTTATGAATATCTTGGCAAATGCCATTGATGTTCTAGAAGAACAAAGTAAGGGACGTAGCTTTAGTGAGATTCAATCCCTACCCAACCAAATTGCTATTCAAACTGCTGTGAGCGAAAAGGGGGAACGAGCTTTGATTAAAATTAAGGACAATGGAGGTGGTATCTCTGATGAAGTGAAACAAAAAATCTTCGATCACCTCTTCACAACCAAGCCTGTTGGTCAAGGAACGGGTTTAGGATTGTCTATTGCCCGCCAAATTGTTGAAGAAAAACACCAGGGGACGTTGGAGGTGAATTCTTCTTTAGGGTATGGCTCGGAGTTTGTTATTTCTATCCCGATAAATGGGTAGAAATGGGCTATCTATCTAAAATCAGCAACGCCAAATTTCCTTTGTGTTCCTCTAGGCGAATATGGCGCGTACCTCGGCGTTGAAAATTTTCCTCTAAGCGTTACTCAAAACTCGGATAAATTCGAGGGGGAGTCCATCGGTATCGGCAATAAAGGCGACTTCGTAGACGCGATCGCTGATCATTTGCTGTGTCGGCTCTAAAAGCACCTTCAGTGGTTCAAATTGTTCTGGATTATTTTTTGCTGCCTCGTCAAAGCGTTCTTTAAGCGAGATTAACCAGGCCGGAAGGTCAGATGCGGCGTTGGTAATATCAAAGGATAAGTGGTAGTAACCGACGTAATGCTCATCTCCAAAAGCGTCGGGGGCTGGTTTCGGTTCCGGAATTTGGATCAGTTCGATACGTCCAAGACTACCCTCCATCCAGCAGGCGAGGGTGTAGCCAGTAGTGAAGCGATCGCATACTGTAAAGCCTAATTGCTCGTAGAATGCGATCGCGCGATGAATATTCGCCGTCCTGATCGAAGCGTGGTGCATCTTTCAATTTTGGATCTAAAATCGCTTGATCACTCAAACAACCGAAAATAAGGATATCGCACAGGGATACCCGGTTCTTTTTCCAAATCGAAATTAATCACTTCCCAGCAAGGTTCCTCTTCTGGTTCCGGACTAAACTCAACTGGCAAGCCATAAAGCCTCGGTCGTGGCGGGTCTGATTGACCCCGCCAAGGCGTACTGCGCTCAAGGTAAGCGCTAATCAACTCCCGATAGCGACTGGCAATAATAACCCGCGTCGCCCGGTAGCCTTGGGTATAGAGTCGGTCTAGCGCTTCGTGAATTTCAAACCGAATTCCGTCTGGATGCGTATGCTGCCTGTACCATTCATCATTCCACCTGCGCCAGTGACGCCCGGACTGTAGATGAACCAGTTCACCAGTTTTCGGGTCTGCCTCAAAGGCTCCATGACGCGGACACAGATAGGTATCAGTTAGCGTCAAGGCTGGAATTGTCTGGCGGCAGTGAGGGCAGTGAATCTCCGCGCCGAAGATGGGATACTGTAAACCTGGATTCATCATGTAATGCGTATCGGCATATATTCTCTATGCAACAGTCGCAGTGGCTTTATTATATCTGTTGGAGTGCTTGTGGGCATTCTGTCCATTGATTGAGCCTGTGAACAACGAACGCCAAATGTTTCCAACCTCTTCCTCTTATTGGTCTAGTCCGGATCTTTCTTTAGCTGCCTTTGTCGCGCCGAATGCTGTTGTTATGGGTTGGGTAAAGATTGCCTCTGGGGTTAGCATCTGGTACGGGGCGGTTGTACGGGCGGATATTGAGCGCATTGAAATTGGAGAAGGAACGAATATCCAAGATGGTGCTATTTTACATGGCGATCCGGGCAAACCAACCATTTTGGAAGATTGGGTTACTGTAGGGCATGGCGCGGTGATTCATTCGGCTCATATTGAGCGAGGATGCCTGATTGGGATTGGTGCTGTGGTGCTGGACGGTGTGCGAGTGGGTGCTGGTAGTATTATCGGTGCTGGCTGCGTGGTGACTAAAGATGTGCCGCCTTTGTCGCTGATGGTGGGTGTCCCGGCGAAGCGATCGCGCGATGTCTCTCCAGAGGAGGCGGCAGAACTTATCGAACACGCGAGGAGCTATCAGAAGTTAGCCTTAGTCCACGCAGGTAAGGGTACGGATCTGGGATTTGCAACGCTTTACTAATTGTTTGGCGTTGGTGTGTAAAACTGACCCGGTTCGGATAACAATTAAAAATGAGAATTTTTTAAAAATCTTCAAGCATCAAGCGAGGGAACTGAGAATGGATATCGATTTGCGTATAGCAGTGGTTCTACTGCCTGTCATCCTGGCTGCTAGTTGGGCTGCGTTTAACATTCTTCCGTATGCCTTGAAACAAATCCAAGGTTTTCTTAACAGATAGTAAACAAAACTCATCTGCGTAGGGTGGGCATTGCCCACCCTACAGGTTTGGTCACTTAAGAGTTCAACTTGAAACCTTCTCAGGTGCTTACGAGGCAACCTACCCTTGGGGTTAAAATCGTTCAAACGCCAAGGGACACCCTACCGTTTAAGCATAGTGATCGCTTGCTCAATACTCTCGCGCACAGATTTCGCGGAAGTATGGAGGGCATCACGTTCAGCTTCAGACAGACGAAGTTCCAAAATGCTTTCGATACCGCCACGTCCCAGGCGACAGGGAACTCCGATAAAAACATCTTGCAATCCATATTCGCCCTGAAGATACGCTGCCGCCGGAATCAGGCGCGACTGGTTTTGTAAAATCGCTTCTACCATTAAGCAGGTTGAGGAAGCGGGGGTAAAGTATGCGCCGCCAGTCTGCATCAATTCCACAATCTCCGCCCCACCCTGGCGGGTTCTGTGTATCAATCGCTCAATCGTGGCGCTATCCATCAGTTCTGTAATTGGAATGCCTCTGACGGTGGAGTAAGCAGGCAATGGCACCATCAAATCTCCGTGACCGCCGAGAACCATTGCCTGGATATCGACACTGCAAATTCCTAATTCCATTGCGATAAAGGTTTGAAATCTGGCGGAATCGAGAACGCCTGCCATACCCATAACCCGATCGCGCGGTAAATCTGTAGCTTGCTTGGCTAGATAGGTCATCACGTCAAGGGGATTGGTGACGACGATTAAGATAGCGTCTGGGGAGTAAGCGATCGCATTTTTCGCCGCTTCCACTACAATTCTAGCATTAGTTTTAATTAAGTCATCCCGACTCATTCCCGGTTTGCGCGCTAAACCTGCGGTAATTACCACCACATCAGATCCTGCTGTATCTGCATAGTCACTCGTACCCGAAATCTGGCAATCGTGAGCTTCTATCCCCCGCGCTTCCATCAAATCCAGGGCAATCCCCTTGGGCAAACCATCAACCACATCTAGCAATACCACGTCTGCGAGATTTTTTTCGGCAATCCGTTGAGCTAGGGTACTCCCAACCTTGCCAGCACCGCCGACGATAGAGACGCGGTGCAAATGACTCGCCGGAGTTGGGGAGAAAGGAGAAAAGGGCATATAATCACACGCGATCGCTACGGGTTTAGTTTGTAATATTTTGACCCGTTTCGACAGCCTGACCGTCGCGGATTTTACCGTAGATGCGATCGCTTTGGAGAAATTTTTATCAGCCCTGTTTCACCGCTACTACACCAGTCATCTATCCACAGAGATATTTTTAAGCTACACCTTCTCACTTTTTTCCCGCTACAGTAATCGCTTTTCTTAGCCCCCCCTTTTTTAGGGGGGTTGGGGGGATCAAACGTGTAGCCTCACAAAAGTAAAATGGGATTAGGATTTAAGTTTACTTGAACGGTTCGAGCTGATCCATACGCAACCAGACGTTAGGTGCTGGCATCTGACCAAATTTTATCAGTGCGTAGTCACCCCGCACTTGTACAACTTCACCCTTGGTTTCAAATATATAGGGTGGAAAGCGGGAGTCACTAGCTTGAGATTCCAGACTGTTTTCCAACTTCTCGCGAACTGCGCGGACTAAATCGCCACTCTTTACTGCCATGCTCTTTTCTCTATGTTTTTCACTATTTTAAGGTCTGTGAGGACGCGAGAATCATCCGGACAAGGGAATTAAAAGTTTAAAATGGAATTTATGGAGTTTTCAAGTCACATTTTTTTCCTACATTCAGTAGGTTGCCAGAAAACGCTAAAGTATGATAATCACTGGGTTAAGCTTAAGCTTACCCGGAACTATACCAGTCCTAAATGATTCGTGAATGCCAGATACCCGACTTCTTAAAGAAGTCGGGTATCTGAAATGCTGGCTCACAACTAAAATATAGCGGTTCTTATACGAGTGAGGTACGCCAAAATCCAGTATTATCAAGCTTTCCAGTTTTGAGACTGTACCTCACACAACCGAGAACCGCTATATGATTGTTATAGTCCCTAAAATAGATTACGCGGTTAGTAGGTAAAGTTGATTTCAAAAGAGTTTCAACGGCTTTAAGTTTCTTAAAATGAAATAAATCTCACGGCTCTTAAGTTAGTGCTAGAAAACAGTACGGTATTATACAAGCTGGGCTAGGGTTAACAAGCGTGTATTTTATTTTTTAATTGATAAAATATCTCTAACTCTTAACTTTTTGGTAAAACTATGGCAGCTAGTCTCACGACTCATGTACTCGATACCACTCAGGGCTGTGCAGCTAGTAATATGGCAATAGAATTATGGTCGCTGGAACCGGAAAGTGGGAAAAAAAAATTACTAAAAAAAGTATGTACTAATGCTAATGGACGCACCGATCGGCCGCTGCTATCTGAAGGTGAATTGGTGATAGGTGTTTACGAGTTGGTGTTTGCAGTCGGGGACTACTTTGCTCAAAAGTCAGATGCGATCGCTACGCCACCTTTTTTAGATCGCGTCCCGGTACAGTTTGGTATCGCCGATCCAACCGCCCATTACCATGTTCCACTACTCGCGTCGCCTTGGGCGTATAGTACCTATCGTGGCAGCTAACTGCCGCCAAATTTACCGTTTGTTTTACATATTTTGGTTTTAAATAGTAGATTATAGACGCATACTCTTGGGTTAAGCGCAAGCCTTAAGCAACAAATGTAAAAAAGAGTGTTGGGTTTCCTCATCTCAACTCAAACCACGCAACTTTCTAAAAATTAACGATTAGTTACAGTTTGTAGCGTAAGGATTCAGGTAGAGGGGTATTGACAAAGGGGACATAAAGGATAGAATATCGCTTCCATGAACAACAACCTGCCACGAGAACAAGATAGAGAAAGGCTAAACCAGTTACT
>NZ_JACJPF010000038.1 GCF_014695915.1 Trichocoleus sp. FACHB-40 | reverse complement strand
ACCAGCGCTTAGGTTTGGTAAAAGCTGAACGCAAGCGGCATCGAGAAAATACCGCTCGCTCAAAAGAAATCTGGGCTTCCTCTGGTTAAGTTGACACCAATGGGCATTGCCATGCCCCTACAGATATATCGCACCCAACCCTTGAATTGCTTGCGGGGAGTAACAGAAAAATTAAGCCTTTTAAAAGCCGCGCCCGGCAGGTTTTGTTTGAATAGCCGCGCCTACAGTCGTCGGGGCAATAGCTATTCAAAATCTTCTTCGGCGTACTCAGATTGCAGCTGCCTGTTGCCACGCGACCAGAAAAGAGGCGCGATCGCACCGCCAATTGCTCCCACACCAGCGCTAAAAGCCAGCACAACGCCCACTGGCATCTGAATTGACTCAAACGTGAAAAATTTCAGCGACACTGATGTGGCGTTCTGTACGGCAAGGATGGCGATCGCGCCCGCCCAAATCGCTAAAATTATGGATGTGAGTAAATTGGTAAAGGTTTTCATTTATTTTGTTAAACCTTGATTTACCGTAGGTAGGGCGTCTCGCCTGCCATTATAAAACAGGCGAAAAACCTGTTTTATCAATATTAATAAAGGCAAGACACCTGTTCTACGGATATTAAGAAAAGTCCCACATCGTGGACACTTCTAACTCTTCCTTTCGCCTAAACTTTTGCTGGTTCCAACTTGTTAATAGTTTGTTCCATTTGTTGAGCGATTTGGCTTTGTTTTTCCGGAGAGTTTGTTTCCAGATAAACGCGCATCAGTGGTTCTGTACCAGACGGACGCAGGAGTACCCAACTGCCATCTTCCAGGTAAAGTTTGATGCCGTCTTTGCGTCCTACTTCTTTGACTTTAATCCCCGCAACTTCTGTTGGGGGATTTTTGGTGAAAGAATCGATGACAGCGGCTTTGTGGGCATCCTCTAAGTGCAAGTCTAGGCGTTGGTTGTACAGAGGGCCATCAGCTTCAGCAATCGCTTCTTCTACCAGTTGCGACAGTGGCTTACCTTCGTAGGCGATCGCTTCTGCTACTAGCATATCGGCTAAAATTCCATCTTTTTCGGGAATATGTCCGACAATGCTCAGTCCGCCTGATTCTTCACCGCCAATCAGCACCTGCGTCTCGCGCATTTTCTCGCCGATGTATTTGAAGCCTACAGCAGTTTCGTAGATTTCCAAACCGTATTTTGCAGCAAAGTTATCTAGCAGGTGGGTAGTAGCAACTGTACGGACAATTGCCCCAGTTTTGCCTTTATTTTTGATCAGGTGACGCGCCAGCAATAGCAGCACCGTGTTGGGTGTCAGCACGTTGCCTTGTTCGTCTACAATACCGAAGCGATCGCTATCTCCATCCGTCGCCAAACCCAAATCCGCTTGATCCCGGCGTACCGCTTCGACCAGTTCCTCCAGCTGTTCTCCCTTCGGTTCTGGCATTCCGCCGCCAAATAGTACATCGCGGTGTGTGTGGAATGACTCAATTTCGCAACCGCAGTGTTCTAACACTGTATCCAAATATCCACGAGAGGTGGAGTACAGAGCATCGTACTTCACCTTCAGTCCGGCGCTCTTGATTCGCTCTACATCCAGCAGCGTGTAAATAAACTGGAGATAATCTGGCTTCGGGTCAAAAGTAGAAATCTTATCGGTATTTTTGCCCGAAGCAGGCTCATCTGATGCCCCTTCAATATTGGCTACAATCGTGTCTGTAATTTCCGGAGTAGCTGGCCCAGCATAGTCGGGGATATACTTAATGCCACAATAGGGTGCAGGGTTGTGAGAAGCGGTGAACATCAGCGCCCCTGCTGAGTTGAGAATTTTGGCGTTGTAAGCAATTACCGGAGTCGGACAATCCCGATCGACAATTTTTACTGTCCAGCCCAAGTCTACAAGAACTTCAGCAGCAGTACGGGCAAACTGGTCAGCTAGAAAACGGGTATCGTAAGCAATTAAAACTGGTCGGTCTTTAGAATAGGCGGTTTCGAGATAACTAGCGATCGCCCGCGTTACCTTACACACATTGGAGAAGGTAAAATCCGAAGCGATAATTCCCCGCCATCCATCCGTGCCAAACTTTATTTTATTGGAACTGCTGGCTACACTCATCTTGACCACTTCCTCTTTATTCCACCTAAATACTACAAGACACCCACCTCTTTGAGATGTCGCCGCCAATCACAAATAGGCGTGTTTACACAAGTTATTTGAATTTGACGGTAGAAAATCCAGATGGATCTGAGAATACGATAGAATCTACCCTTAATTTCAAACAAGAGTAGCAATAAGGTGTCAATTGCCCTAGCAAATGGTAAATTAGCTGCAACAGCAATATGAGTAATACGCGATCGCATCGCTTCCTCGTATGGGGAAAATCATCTCAAGAGGAGTTCTAAGCCATTGTGAGCCAGACTGACACCCCCACCCTACAAACACTTCAATCTGATGTAACTCGCCTGCGCGAAGAGTTGCAAATGCGAGACCAATTGGTTCAGCAGCTGTCTCAAGAACTATTCCGGCTGGTTAAGGGCAATGCCAACTTTATGCCCAAGCCGGAAGTTTCTGAGCGTCACATGGCTCAGATGAGAGCGCTGCGAGAACAATTGCAAGAAGTTGAACAGCAGGTAACTTTCTATCAAGAGCAGATTACTTCCCGTGACACGGAAATTTATCAATTGCGGCAGTCGGTACAGGAATTAACTGACCGCAGCCGGATGTTAGAGCAGGTGGTACAGGAGTTACCGCAAATTTATAAACAGAAATTTGCCGAACGTATGGCACCAGTCCGCGAGAAAGTGGCGATGCTGCAACGGGAAAACCGTCAACTCCACGCGGAGTTACAAAGTGTCAGCTATCGTCTAGCGATAAGAACCCGCCGCACGACAACAACGGGCATTGATTTGCCTAGTTTCCCGCGCATGGGTAATGCTCCTGGCCCTATTCCTACCTTTGGTCATGCGTAAAGTTTTGATTGTGGTCGATGCGGAGGTTGATGAAACTGGGGAAATAATCGCAGCATCGCCCACAACAGCCCAGATGGTGTCCGCGCTTAAGGCAAATAGCCCGAAGATAGGCGCAGTCGCACAAACTAAGCCCGCCTTTGCGGGCTTACAAAACCAAGGAGAAGCGCTACCAGCAGCAGTAAATGTCCAAGTAGTTAGCACTCAGTGGTTAATTATCAACAAACAACTGACCACTGACAACAAACTAATTTGGTGTCCTTTGACGTTGAATTTGCCGGAAAATTTGGATTTTCCAGGTCAGAGCGTCTACAATGCTTGCCGCGATGTAACAGGTTTGCGCCAGCTAGTTGAGCAATTAGGATACGCCACAGGTGTCGGAAATTTCTGGTTAGCAGTGGTTCTCACCGCTAAAGGGCCGCTCTACGGCGAGGTAATTGGTAAAGATGAGGCGAGTGAAGGCTTAAAATACCGGATGCCTGTGCATCTATCGGACTCGCAACGTCAGCCACTTTACCAGCTAGGGTACAAGCTGCTGCAATATTTATCAGCTCCACCAAGCGTTTATTTATTACAGTTCGGGTTTAGGGATCAAAATCTAGTTTTTGACCGACTTTTGCCGTTTCCAGCCGAAAGCGCGATCGCCAGCATCGGCATCCAAAAGCCAGATTTATTTGTTTGTCACTGGCATTGCTTGACTCGGCAGCCAATTTATGATCTAGAAATTATCCCTGCAAAATTATAAAAATGTCGAGCGATCGCTCCTTGTAGGCTACTGAGTATGGATTCCGTGCAGTTTAATTCCAATAAATACGGCTTAGCACTCCACACTAGCAGCCCCGAACTAGGTTTAGCCTTAAGCAATTTTGCTCTGAATTCGCGTTCTTTTACCTGGGATTTAGGGCGCGATTTATCAAGTCATTTACATCAACATCTAGCTGAGTTCATCCAGCCGCAAACCTGGGCAGATTTGGCGTTTATTGCCGTAGCAATTGGCCCCGGTAGTTTCACCAGCACTCGCATCGGTGTCGTCACCGCCCGTACACTAGGGCAACAGTTGAATATTCCCGTGTTTGCTATTTCCACCTTGGCAGCTGTTGCTTGGTCGCATTTGGGATTGGCAAAGGACAACGGAAAAGATGCGATCGCTATCCAAATGCCAGCCCAACGCGGTCAATTATTTGCTGCGATTTATCAAGTTTCCCCATCCGGTTCAGGACTTACCCAATTGTTGTCAGATACGGTGCTAACACCGACAGCATGGCACCAAACCCTAGAAACGCAGTCTACTACGCCCTATCAGCTAATTGACATCCCTGCTGGCGCTGGACTGGGTGCCTCAGTTTGCAGCGTATTAGAACTTGCCTATCTAGATTGGCAACAAGAAAAGCGCCCCCACTGGTCGGAAGCGCTACCGTTTTATGGTCAACATCCAGTTGAAGACAAACCAGCTGGGTAGGTCTAACAACAACCCCAACCAAAAATAATCACCAACTCTGATAAAGATGTCTCACGCAACTTGCTTGAAGACTTAAAACTACCGCCGCAAACTCCGGGGATCGAGGGCATCCCGCAAGCCATCTCCCAGCAAATTAAACGCCAACACCGTGAGGATAATCAACAGCGCCGGAGGCCAGATCAACCAAGGCTGCAACACTAAAATTGAAGCATTAGTCGCCAACGACAGCATATTTCCCCACGAAGGGTCGGGCTGCTGAATGCCAAGCCCAATCAAACTCAGCACCGATTCTGCCACGATAAACCCAGGCACCGCCAGCGTTGCTGAGATAATTATGTAAGTGGCTGTCTGCGGCAAAACGTGACGCACAATAATGTAAAGCGGTTTCGCGCCCATTGCTCGGGCCGCTTGCACAAATTCTCGCTCTTTAATTGACAGCACCTGTCCCCGAATCACCCGCGCTAACCCAGCCCAGCCGATGAATGAGGTAATCAGCACAATCAACAAAAACCGCTGGGCGCTGCTAAGGCCAAGTGGCAGCACTGCGGCAAGGGAAACCAGCAGATACAGGCTGGGAATGGTCATCAGCACTTCCACGGCACGCATTAAAATGCCGTCAACCCAGCCACCGACGTAGCCAGAAATCCCCCCCGCTAACATACCCAGTGGAAAGGAAATGATAATTCCCACTAAGCCGATGCTGAGGCTTATTCTGCCACCATGCAGCAGGCGGCTGAACTGATCGCGCCCCTGTTCATCGGTGCCTAATAAATTCAGTTTCCCTTCTCCAACAGCTCCGAAGAGGTGCCAATCCAAGGGGATGCCTGGAAATATTTCTACCTCATCAAATTTGGGTGGCAATGGCAGGCGCAACTGAAACAGTGGGTATTTTGCTCCGCGGACAAAAAAGCGTACTGGTGACGGTTTTTGGAAGTTTACAGTTAATTTGCGATCGCCTGTCTCGATATCTGTTGGCCCCTGAGTCGTAGGATAAACGTGAGGCCCAATAAACTCTCCTGCTTGGTTGCGCCAGTATATCTTGGTAGGTTCCAACAAGGAGGTATTTGGCTGCACGTCACACAGGCCGTTAGACAGGTCATAAGTGTCACACGGACGGTAAGGAGCCACAAAATCAGCGAAAATTACTGCCAAATAGAAAACTATCAGCAATACAGCCCCTGATCGTGCCAAGGGATTATTTTTTAATTTTTGCCACCAGTTCATAAAGTTATGAGTTATAAATTATGAGTTCTGAATTAAATGATAAGCCAGTATCTAGAATTTCATAGTTTATTCTGATTCCTAACTTATAGCCGTTCTCGGTTGATTTAAATACAGTTGGAACCCAACCCCCAAGCCCCTTCCCACCTCTATCTAGCCCTCCCCTACAAGGCAAGGGGAAAGGAAAATTTTGTTCTTGGAAGGGGGCTAATTTGAAAGCCTCTCTCCGGAATTGGAGAGAGGTTTAGAGAGGTCAAAACTGTACCGCATACCAATGAGAGCCGCTATATTTGCTTCTAACTCAAAATCCAAAACTTAAAACTCTTACCTAAGCTGCCCCTCCAGTTGTCTCCGCTCATCTTCAGCACTTTCGTGTTCAACAACAAACACATTTGAGTAGAGGTTAGCAATGATTTGTTTACCTTGCTGTGTTAGCTGTAAGTAACGCAGCGCATCCTGAATATACGGGAATACTCCATGCCAGTAGAACTTGGGATAGTTCCGCCGCAAATCTCCCGGATGCTTATAATTCAGGGCTTTATTTACGCCCGTTTCTTCAAACTCATAATACAGCGCCCCGATTTTCTTTAGATAGCGGGGATCGCTGAGCTGACCAATCAAGTCAGAGGCACGAACCAAGCCTGGATAATTGACAGTATCTTGATGATCCTCTGCTGTTGGCACCGGGAAACGGGTTAATTCGATATTGTGCTTTATCACCTCAGCGTCAATCAGCTTATGACCGCCAAAGCGTTCCTCAATAAATTGTTTTGCTCGATCTACATGGTAAGGTGTCAAAGAAGCATCGCTCGATCCGCGAGGAACAGAAACCATTTCTCCATCTTTCCCGGTGGAGTAAAGTCGTTCTTCGTCCCTATCTTGGCGACACACTCCCTTAACGTAGCCGATGTCATGGCAAACTACGGAGATGATGAAGTGTAACCAGTCTTCACAGGACACTCCACCCTCACGGATGTGTCTCCCCCGTAAAATTTCCTGTCCCACCAGAGCTACTAAGATCGAGTGTTCTACGTTGTGATAGAGGGCATCGCTGTTAGCAATGTTTTCCAGAGCCATAGACCCCGCCCAGGCGATGATGTCTTCGTAGTCGGGCTTATAGCCGCCGTAGGTGCGACGATAGCCTTCACGAATACTTTGAACAAAACTGTCAATTAAAATTTCTGTTGCGTTAAACATTCTGGGTACTCGCGCTTTTCTCAGTGCCGTGAGAGGGGAGATACGGAATCGTGGAATAATTGAGCTGCGAGACTCTAACTTTACAAAAGACGCGATCGCTTTTAACTTGGCACTAGGTCAAGAATACAGCGCATCTGAGAATAAAGCATTTGTCTCTGTCTTACGGAATAGATACACCCCCTACACCTTCAGGATGCACTAAATTTCGGCGGTTGGTGTTGTCAACTGTCATGGTGCTTTGTGTTTCTCATCACAACCGCCAGCTTTGGTTTTGAAAGGTTCACAGATGAGGTAGGAATCGAAGAATCTAGATTCCTACCTCATCCTTTTAGAATAGGGGGGCGCAAAAAGTTTAATAGTTCTCGGTTGACAGTTTGGGGAACTTCCTGCTGCATCCAGTGACCGCAGTGACTAACGAATTTGAGCTTGAAAGGCGCATTTATCAAGCGTTCCATGCCTTCGGTGAGTTTGTGACCAAAAAAGGCATCTTCTTCGCTCCACAGCATCAAGGTGGGTACGGTAATCGGTTCGGGCGATCGCCCCCAATGGTGCAACCAACTCTGCGGCGACAGGGAGGAGCGATAATAGTTCATCGCCGCCGCCAGCACCCCAGGTTTTGCCAATGCCTCTTGATACCGCTGGGTATCTTCTGCGGTAAACGCTCCTTTGCGAACCGCTTGTTCCCGAAATACGTTGTTTACAAAATCTTTTAAATTTTGTCGAATCAGCCACTCTGGTAAACCAGGAATCTGAAACGCCAGCACGTACCAGCTGCGACGCAGTTGATCCAAGTTTCCAGCAAGTTCCTGCCAAAACCTATACGGGTGCGGCGCATTCAAAATTGCCAGTCTATTCAGAACTTGGGGAAACTTCTGGGCAAGATTCCACGCGATTAATCCACCCCAGTCGTGACCTACAATATGCGCCCGGACATAGCCTAGATTTTTAATCAATCCCCGAATATCAGCACTCAGGGTATCCAGGTCATAACCGCTTAGGGGCTTATCCGAATCGTTGTATCCCCGCAAATCGGGAACCACCACTTTAAAATGACGGGCTAGTGCTGGTATTTGATGCCGCCAGGAATACCAAAACTCTGGAAATCCGTGCAGCAGTATCACCAGCTCCCCCTGTCCTTGGGTCACGTAGTGTAAGTGAATGTCGTTCGTCTCAATAAACTGGTGTTGCCATTCAAAATTGACAGCAGTCATAAACAGTAGCAGCCGTCCCTCGCCTGCGGATAGGACATAGGTTTCCCCTTTTTCAGATTAGCAGTCCCAAGAGCCAATCTGTCTAAAGATAGTAGCGAAACCTTGGCAGCAACTTTATCTCCGCTGCGGCACAACGGGACGATACTCAGAGGGCTTGATTTTATATTTGACTAGATTGGCTAAGTCTTGCAGCTGAGAAATGGCTTCAGCGCCCTCTAGCTTCATCAGTTCGCGGTCATCCCGCATTTCTGTCCAGGTGATGCCGTAATCTGACACCAAAAAGCGAATCAGATGATTCTCCCCCAGACTGACCATAAATGATGCGCTATTCATTTGACCTCCGCAGGTATAGCAAGAAGCCAAATATCCCCGTTGCTCTAGCACAATTGCCATAGCTTGGAGGTTCATCACTAGATCATGTACAAATTGACGGTGTTGCTCTGCAAGTCGTAGAAACACGGTTGTCCTCCAACCACCACACCTAAGTGTAAACGTTTTATACTTTCTTAAGATTTTTACCCTCAACCTATGCGCTATGTTAGGTTAAGAGAATTGAGACTATGAAGAAACTGAATAATACCAGCTTTGCACCAAGTTAACTTAAGTATCTAGGAATGCAAAGTATCAACAGTAACAATGAGCTTCACTCAAGAGCATTGTAAACACCCTGAGTGACGATTAAAATTGTATCTGTCTCTGGCTCGGTAACAATAAGCTTCACTCAAGAGCATCCTAAACAACATAGAGAAAGCTTAGTTCTACCTAAAGGATGACTTGGGGCTGAAGTGGTGCGATGTTTCAAAAGGACAAACCTTTTAGCGAGGTTCGCGCCGAATAAGAATTACAAATCACAATTATAAACTCAGCTTATATAAGCTGAGTTTTTGTCAGGGAAGCATTAAGGCAAGTCTGGCAAATGCTTCACCGCTAGAAACTTCACCCAAGTAAACTGTTACCAGACTCTAGTTGACTTGCCACCAACCAAAGGAAGGGCCGATGAAGCGGATAGTTACCCAGGTACCTATCAGGAAGCTTATGCCAATCCAGGCGCCCCGGTTGCTCCATTTGACGAACTGTTGTGCTTGAGTTTTAGTAATCGGTAGCCAGGGAAGAATGTAAGCCTGTTGACCGTAATTCTCTCCGAGTGCTTCTTTACGACGCTTGGAATCACCCATAATTGATAGTTTTAGAGACTTGTTAATAATAACGCTGGGGTTAGGCCCGTTGCCGGAATTGTTTATAGAAATTACGAAATCGGGGAGGAGGGATTGGGGATTAGGGATTAGAGGCTGGGGATTAGGTAAAAGATTCTTTCCAATTCGCAATTCCCAGCCCCTAGCGATCGCCTGTAAACCAGTTGGTATCCAAATAGTTGATTCGTGCTAGAGGGCTAAGCGCTTCCAGTACCTGAGAGCCATAGCTGCGGTGATTTACGCGGCTATCGAGTAGAGCAACAACACCTTGAGATTCTCTCACGGGCGCGATCGCTCGCTGTAATTCACTCAACGCCACGGGCAACAGATACAGACGAAACCAGTCTTGACGCTGCTGTTTATAATAAATTACCCGACCAGCTACCAAAGGATTTTCTAGAGAAGGTATGGGCAAAGTCGCAATTACTAGCAACTGGGGAGCAGGTAACGTCTCCTGATGATGTCGCCAAAATTCCCAGCCTGTTACTAAAATGCCATTGTTTGACACGCGGGTTTTTTCTACTTGTACGCGGGAGCCAAACTCACCAGCCAGAGCAGCTGCTACCTGCGCCCTGAGTGGTGTATCCTCGACTAAAATCACAGCTAGTTTATGGATGTCCGGATTATTTACGGGCAATTTATCAATTTCTTCGATTAACCTCCGGACTTCTTGAATCAAAAACCCCTGAAATTGGGGCGTATTGGGGAAAGGGAGGCGATCGGGGAGATACAGATGAATTAATTCATTTTGCCTGTCTGGAGAAAATTTTATGCAAGTTAAATCTTTTAGTCCTACGCGCTGACGATAGACTTTAGCTTCCGTCTCCAAATCCAGTGCTGCACCAATCAACACTACCGGATCTTGATGCCAAATTTTTTCTAAGGCGGTTGCGACTTCAACCGGGCCACAATACAGAGAAAACTGCCCTTTGGCTCTCTTCATTTCCGCCCACATCAGTTGGTTTGAGGAGCGCGATCGCTCCCAGAAATTCTGCCATGCGGGGGGTAGTTTGTCTTCCGCTGTCTGCTGTCCGTTGTCAGTAGCGATCGCGCCTAGCACTGAAGTGATAAAATCCGCATTTCGGTCTACTGAACCATTACTAGGAGGCATTGTTAATGACTCGTAGAGATGCTGCAAAATTCCTTGCTCTGATCGAGAAATCAGATAGCATTCATAGGGATTTACTGGATGCTGGAAGAGTTCTTTTGTCAGTTGTACTCGCGCATCCAGAATCGGCTCTGTTTGGTGAGGAAAAGCCCGCATCAAATCGTCCCAGTCTTTGGGTTGCAAGCAAACTGTTAACTGCTCCCGTGCCAATTCTTCCAACTCATCAGCACCATCAAAGATAGTAGGGATGCCAGTTGGTATGGTTCCCAAATTTTTTAAGCGATCGCTTAACCAAATTTCCGGAGATGTCAGCAGCAACCCTTGGAAGTTCTCAGGCAAAGCGTAATCTGTAATTATCGCCTTATCCGTTTTCATCCATTGTTGTAACTGGGGAATTTGCACTTCTATCAAGCGCTGTTGCACCGATTCTGGAGCTACCACAATTACTGGGCCTTGCCAAAGCAAAGCAGGGCTGAGGTAACTCAGACGGTAACTTCCCATACTCTGGGGTGATCCAGTTTGTATCAGGGCAGAACGCCCCAATCGCAAAGCCCGCGCCACCAGCCTCGCCATTGTTAGATGATGCGGCCAAGCTCGGTTTCCCTGCTCGCGTAGGAATGCACGTAGTAAGGAATGAACTTCTACCTCTATCACTTTAGTTAGATGCTAATGGAAGGATTCCTAATTGCTAATTGAAGGATTACTAATTGCCGCCTTTAGCAACTAGCCAATCTACTTATATTAGCTCTGCTGAGATTTTTCCAAATAATTAAATTCTTTGATAAATTCAATTACCGTACCTACAGGAGGCAAAGTGGAGTTTTGTATTTCTATGGAGGGATTTTTTGGAGAGCTGCCTAAGTTAGACAAATTCATAAACCGCTTGCCAAAAACCGGGTGATGATAAACATTTAAAGTCTGATCGGTAGAGTTGTTTAAAACCGTTTGGGTAGGAGCGTGAAAGAAATTTACTTTGTCTTTGAGTCCTGGTAGAGCTTGGAAAATATCTATAGCGCTAACCTGGTTAATGGTTTTACTAAGGGCTGCGGTTAATTGCTTGATTCGATAATTATCTTTAAGACCAAGGGTGTCTATATTTTGGGATTGGAGGATGTGCAATAGGGCGATGATATTTTTGTGAGTAGCTGCTGCATCGTAAAAGGGAAGAATCGCAACGTAAGCGAGGGGAAATAATTGATCGTTGCTGTCCATTCGGAAGGTGAGAATGGTTTTTCTTGAGCTTACCTCCAAACTTGGGGGATTGCCGATACCGGGATAGTGCTTAGCGATGTGATGATAAGTGGTGGCTAAAGCTAAATTTGCCTCCATATCTAATGGTGCATCAACGATAATCCGAACGGTGGGCAGGGTTTCATTAAAGAACTTTTTTGATTCTTCG
This sequence comes from Trichocoleus sp. FACHB-40, assembly GCF_014695915.1. GTDB lineage: Bacteria > Cyanobacteriota > Cyanobacteriia > Cyanobacteriales > FACHB-T130 > Funiculus > Funiculus sociatus. The sequence continues at coordinate 10,929 of NZ_JACJPF010000038.1, read as the reverse complement.
GTGGTGAGGCGGAAAATTTCAGTGCGATCGCCATCTGGACTCAAATCAACCCACTCGCAAGTCATTCCTTCTGTTTTTAGCCCGAAGCGCGACACTGCATAAAGTTTTGCTCCTGTCAAGATAGCACCTGTCAAGTCGGCTCCGATCCAATCAGCTTTAATCAATCTAGCTTGAGTGAGATCCGCATGAACTAAGCTGGCATTAAGTAAATTAGCGTTGCTTAAGTCTGCCCCGATTAAGTTGGCTCCACTTAATTTAGCGCCGCTTAAGTCCGCCCAGCGCAAATTCGCCCCGCTTAAGTCCGCCCAGCGCAAATTCGCTCCGCTCATGTCTGCGCCGCTCAAGTTGGCGCGAGAAAGATTAGCTTGTCTGAGTTCAGCTTCTCGGAGATTTGCCCCGCTCAAATCGGTTCGGCTTAAGTCGGTTCCATTCAAGTTAGCCTGTTCCAAGTTAGCACCAGTCAGGAAGGCTCCCCGGAGATTAGCTTCATTCAAACTGGCGCGAGAGAGGTTGGCTTGTCTGAGGGTTGCTTCTCTCAAATCGGCACCGCTGAGGTTAGCCGATCTGAGATTGCATCCACTGAGTTCGGCGCGAATTAGTTCGGCGCGAATTAGTGCCGCCTGAACCAGTTCGGCTCCCCCCATGTCTGCCCGAATCAGGTTAGCTACGTTAAAGTTTGCCTGGTTTAAGATGGCTTTGCTGAGATTGGCACCACTAAGTCTGGCGACATTGAGTTTCGCGTGACTCAGGTTGGCACCACTCAGATTGGCACCACTGAGGTTGGCAACACTTAAGTTAGCGTTACTCAAGTTAACACCACTGAGGTTGATGCCACTCAAGTTAGCCTCGGTCAAGTTAGCCGCCACAAAGTTTCTGACCCCGGCTGCATATTTTACTATCAATTCATCGACATTCATTGGAGCCACCTCGCCAGCATTCTCATTTTATGGTTAGGAGTAGTGTGCTAAAGCCAAGCCTTGCGGGTTATTTTCCATTTTGAGTAGCTGGATGGGTGTGCAGCAGATGAACCCTCGCTTTGCTTCTATTATTCTGGCTTGTTCTAGCATTTATCCAAAGTTGTACAAGCCTTAATCTAGCGTGTCTATCTGTAAATCTTAGTTAGAAGTTTAGTGTGAGTATCCTCAGGATGATGAACGATGAATAAAGAAATCCATTATGCCGCGTCATAATAGCGGCGGGAAGGGCGATGAATATTGGTATTGTAGGGCTGGGACTGATTGGCGGATCGCTGGGTTTGGATTTACGAGCGGCTGGCTATCAGGTTTTGGGGGTGAGTCGTCGAGACAAGGTTTGTCGGGATGCGATCGCGCGTGGCGTTGTGGATGATGCGGCTGTGGATATGGCGCTATTGGCAGCAGCGGATGTAGTTTTTGTTTGTACGCCCATTAGCGCGATCGCATCCACTGTACAGCAGCTAATTCCCCATTTGTCTCCTCATGCCATCATCACTGATGTTGGTTCGGTGAAAAAGTCGGTGGTTGAGGCAATTACACCACTTTGGGCTAATTTTGTCGGGGGACACCCGATGGCTGGTACTGCGGAAAGTGGTTTAGAAGCAGCAATGCAAAATTTGTTTGTTGGTAAGACTTATGTGCTTACACCAGTGGCGACGACACCGCCAGCTGCTGTAAAAACGGTTGAGGAAATTGTGCGAAGTCTGGAAGCTAAAATTTATCATTGTTCTCCAGAAAACCACGATAAAGCTGTGGCTTGGATTTCTCATTTGCCAGTGATGGTGAGTGCTACTTTAATTGATGCGTGTATCAGCGAAACCGATCGGGTTGTGCTGGAATTAGCGCAACAGTTGGCTAGTTCTGGTTTTCGGGATACCAGTCGCGTTGGTGGGGGGAATCCAGAGTTAGGCTTGATGATGGCGCGGTACAATCGCCTTGAGTTGTTGCAAAGTCTCCAACAATATCGTCAATGTCTCGACGAAATTATTTCCCAAATTGAGCAAGAAGATTGGAACAGTTTGCACTCAAAACTGACAACTACTCAAAGTAAGCGATCGCAATTTTGTTAAAAAGCTGACGGGGTTGATCGCCCCGCCAGTTTGTCACCTCCAGGCGTTGTCTTTCAATAGCGCCTAGAGAAATAAACTCTTATATTTTTTGGGCAATGTGAAAAGCTGAAATATAGGATGCCTTAATACTTCCGGTGCGTCTTTCTAGCGTTTCCCTCAAACCTTTAAACAAAGAATCTCTCTTGTGCGGTAAGAGCGCAATGTACGGCGATAACGTACTTAAAAGCATCAGATAATCATCAATACTATAGGTGACTTCACACGCCATCTGTTCGTACACTACGTTCTTAAACAGACCTGAGTCAATGAAATTCTGTCCCAGCCCTCTGAGGATTTCTCCCTGAGTTTCCCTGTCTTCATAACGTGCAAGCTCCGGAGCCTCAGCCTGATAGACTTCATTCAACGCTTGGTAAACTTCATACGGGGGTTGAGGTTCTTTGTTCCACAGCAAAATCAGAGAACCGTTGTCTTGTAGTGCAGCAGCAGCTTTTGGACACCTAATTTGTGATGAAACCCAGTGAAACGAATTTGCTGCAAGGACGGCATTAAATCTCTCAGGCTCTAGCTCCCACTCTTCAAAGGTGGTATTTCTAATCTCTACAGCCGGATAGGTGGCACAGTTCTGTCGCGCTAGTTGGCAAGCCTCCTGGCTTGGTTCCAGGCATACCATTGAGAAGCCCAATTTGGCAAATTCTACAGTTGCAGTTCCAGGGCCGCATCCGATCTCAAGAGCGATCGCGTCTTTATCAAGTTGAGCTAACTCTACAACACGACCAATTAGTTCTTTAGGATAGCGCGGTCTTGCTTTGTTGTAGGCATCTGCTACCTCGCTGTACCAGGTTTTTCTTTGCTGCAAGTCTTTGTCATACCAGGTTTTTGCTTCTTCTGAATCTCTCACGATCTATCTGTCCAAAAGCAAATATTGCTCCCTCCGCACGGAGCTGATGAATAAAGTGTAGGGCTTTCGGTAAGCAAATATAGCAGTTCAAGGGTTGGGTGCGATACATCTGAAGGGACATGGCAATGCCATGTCCCTTCCACCCATCTGAAAAACCCTATAGTGTCGGGAAATTGCTTTTTTTAACTTCGCCAGCAGTTGTGACAGTTAGAGAACTGTCTGCCTTTAGAAGTGATGCTGTCTAGATTGGCTAAAGCGATCGCTTTTGAGTTTTTGAGGCTACAAGTCTTGACCAGTAGGAGTTTAGCGCGTTCAGCCGTAAAAAGTCAGCCTTGTAAAGACGCGATCGCCATTGTCTCAACCTCTAAAAGTGACACAGAAGCATCCCAAAGATTCTCTAGAGTTTTTTAATGTAAATCCAGAACGATAAATCGGTATCAAACCAGCATAAACGGTCTTTTGTGTCAACAAGTTTTGAATAATAGGGCATCAAACTAATGCAAAAAGATATGAACTTCCCAATGGTGGCTATTGTTAACGATTTAGATGCTCTGATCGCAGAAATCGATGGAAACCCGCACCTTTCTTCATGGGTGGTTCGTCTGGTACTCAAGTCTATTAAAGATAAAGCTAAGAGAATGGCTACTGATATACCTCAACCAGAATATTTGAATCAGCCAATTCAGAACAAATCTTTCAAAAGTTCAAGTAATATTAGCTACCAAAAAATCAAGGTTTTACGTCAAGGGCGGTAGATTGTGCCGGGATGCGATCGCATTCATCACTTCATGTCAACTTCCAGAAATAAAAAAAACTGAAATTTTCTCCGGCTCCCCTCTTCGCCTGCGGAAAGGGGCTAAGGGTAAGGTGAAATTTCTGCCGTCTTACTTATTGTTAACAACATTTTGAGGTTTATTTTGAGTAAACGCCAAAATGTTTTCCACGGTTGTCTTGATAATTCTTTCTCTCGCTTCGCGGGTATTGAAAGCACTATGAGGCGTGACAATTACATTAGGCAGACGCATTAAAATCAAGTCTGCTAACAACGTTTGTAAGTCGTCTTGCTTGCGGTCAACAGCCTGTAGCAATTCAGAATCTTTCCGCAAAACAAGTTCTTGTGGCAATACATCCAAACCCGCAGCAGCCAACTTACCTTCTATAAGTGCGTGCAGCAAAGCTTGAATATCTACTACACTTCCACGGGCTGTATTAATTAAAATTGCCCCATCTTTCATTTTAGCAAATTGCTCAGCGGCAATTAGGTGATGGGTATTCTTGTTAGCTGGAACGTGCAGCGTGATAATATCAGAAGTTGCCAATACCTTTTCTAAATCAGCATATTCAAATTTCAATCTAGCGGCTAACTCCTGATTTGGATGCACATCAAAGGCAACAACTTCCATCTGAAATCCCTTGGCAATCTGAATTACATATTGCCCAATGATTCCCGTACCAACTACACCCAAAGTTTTACCGCGTAGGTCAAAACCTTGTAGTCCTTTGAAGGAAAAATAACCTTGACGGGTGTTATGGACTGCCTCAATAATATTGTGGCTGATTGCCAGCAATAATCCAAAAACGTGTTCAGCAATAGTATTTTCCCCATAATTGGGAACGTTGCAGATTGTCACGTTCTGAGTTTGACAATATTCTGAGTCGATGTGGTCAAAACCAGTTGAACGGGTGGCAATTAATTTGAGCTGGGATAAGTGCTGGAGAACTTCCGCATTAAGTTGGGAATCGATGAAGGTGGAAACAACATCGGTATCTGCATATTGTCCAGCATTTGCGCTTTTTAGTTGCTCGTCCACGAACTTAAGTTCATGTTCCTTACTCAAATCATTGAACGCCTCTTTTTCCCAATCTTCGACTTCAAAAATAACTACTTTCATCACTTTACCTCTGACGTATAATTAATTCAATTTCGTTTGATTCTTGAAAGCCATTCAGAGTGCCGTGCCGTTCGCTCAAGAATAATTGTAAGTTGGGTTTAGCCACCAAGCAAAAAAAAAGGATGGGTTTCTTAACCCATCCCTTGTAATCTGTCTTACTTATCTTATGGAACGCTACAGCCTACTAACGCTCAACCGGAAGCGCAGCGGTTTGGATGGGTACGTTAAGATTCTGCCCATTCCGACGTAACTCTAGCTGTAAATTGCTGCCTACTTGAGTCTTTTCTACTTGCTGTTGTACGGTTTCCGAGTCGGCGATCGCTTGCCCATTGATTTTTTGAATCACATCTCCAGGGCGTAACCCCGCCCTAGCAGCTGGGGAATTTCGCATAACTCTAAGAACGAGGACACCTCGATCTGCATCTACGCTCAAGCCACTATTGGCATCTTCATTGATTTGCTGTCTCACGTCAGGGGTAAGCGTCGTCATCTGAACGCCTAAATAAGGATGTTCTACCCTACCTGTAGTCACCAGCTGGTTAGCAATGCGTTGAGCGGTGTTGATGGGAATTGAGAAACCAAGTCCTTGAGCGCCCCGGATAATGGCTGTATTTATCCCAACTACCTCACCTTTGGCGTTGAGCAATGGCCCGCCAGAGTTACCCGGATTAATCGCCGCATCAGTTTGAATGAAGTTTACCCGCTTATCGGGAACGCCAACTTGAGAGCTAGAACGTCCGGTGGCGCTAATGATGCCCGTAGTAACGGTATTATCAAGACCAAGGGGATTACCGATAGCGATCGCCCATTCCCCAGGTCGCAACTGCTCGGAATTACCTAAACGCACTGTCGGCAAATTATCAGCCTGAATTTTAACCACAGCCACATCTGTTACTGGGTCAGTTCCCACCACCTTACCTTTAAAGGTGCGCCCATCCTTGAGGATAACGTTTACAGTGTCAGCACCATCGACTACATGGGCATTAGTGAGAATTTGACCATCAGTGTTGATAATAAATCCAGAGCCAGTACCCCGTTCTACTCTCTCTTGGGGGCCAGTGGGTAATTGCCCACCAAAGAATCGCCGGAAGGTAGGATCGTTGAAGGCATCGGGAATCTGTCTGCTTACTGTACGGGAAGAATTAATCCGCACTACGGCTGGCCCCACCCTTTCAACAACATCTGTAACAAAGTTTGTATCTGTATTTCCTGGTAATGCCTGAGCTGTGAGAGTCTCTGGAAGGGGAGATGCTTGTAGGGGTTCGGTTCCCACGCCCTTAGTTACTAGATAGTTGCCTGAAAAAGTGACACCTGCTCCCAACAGCACCAGCGACAGATAGGTTGCTGTCTTTTGCCAGGGTTTGGAAGCTGAAGCGTCAAATCGCCCGGAATTTTTATCTCTATCGTGCTGTCTGCTTTGCATTTGAAACACCTGTCACAAGGAAGTTAAAACTTAGTACGCTTGTTACCCAACTGCGTCCGCGTAAAGACGCTATCTAGATTCACCTATAGAGAAGAGAACCTTCACCTCTCTACTCTTCTCACTGTAGACACCTGATATGACGTACTTGTGACATTGGTGTTGCACTCAGATGAAATCTTTCTGTTGCTGAAGCAATGCTGCTGTCGTGTTTACCTCTTATGTGGCAGCATTTTCATGTAGCTACAGGCAGATTGTTGAATCTACGCGATCGCCTAATTTGCTCATCTTGAGATTCGGCTAGGAACTTGGGCTATTGAAAGCGGTCTACTTATTAAGTAGTTGTTATTAACTCAAAAATAGATTTATGAATCGGCTAAAATCTGAAGTTGTCCGCCTAAACCAACTCCCAGAAACTTTAATTAATTCTATGTATGATTTGTATTATCAGTATTATGATAGTACAAATCAGGATATGTTTTACAAAGATTTAACTCAAAAAGATTATGTAATTCTCCTGAAAGATGACACTGAAAAAATCCAGGGTTTTTCTACAGTAGCTGTTCTTAAATTTGAATTTGAGGAACCACAACAAGCTATTTTTTCCGGTGATACAATTATTAATCATGAATATTGGGGAGAGCAAACCCTATCTTTGGCATGGTGTCGTCTGGCTGGGCAGATTAAAGCCGAAGCCCCAGAACAACCTTTATACTGGTTTCTGATAGTCAAAGGCTATCGTACTTATCGCTACCTGCCAGTATTTGCCAAAACTTTTTATCCGACTTGGCGATATCCCACGCCAGAAAAATATCAGGCGTTGATGGATTACCTAGCTAAGAGAAAATTCGGCAACTACTACAATCCCCAAACTGGATTAATTAGATTCCCCACGTCGCAGGGACATTTGCGAGGAACTTGGGCTGAGATTAAGGAGGGATTTACCAATAAACCGGATATAAATTACTTCTTACAGCGCAATCCGGAATATTATAAAGGGGATGAATTGGTTTGTTTGATGGAATTGTGCGATAATAATATGCGATCGCACGCCCGACGAGGATTTCTGGAAGGTTTTGATATGAAACCAGAACCCGTTTTACAATTTATAAAATAATTAATAGATTTGTAGACTTTTGGCTAGAAATGCACTTTAAGGTGCAATACTTAGTTATCAACTAGAGACGCGATAACCGCCAGAATTCTACGCTTAAGTAATCCAAAATCATTGCCTTGTCTAAGCCGCGAATTCTGAGTCTGGGGAAAACTTGAAAAAGCTTTCTTTAAACAGGAGAGTAAAAAAGTTAGCATCTAAAACAACCGTTCGCGTAGTGCCTTGTGTTGTCGCACTTCTCAACACAATGAAGAAGTGAAATTGGCGCTTATGGAGTAAATTGAACCGAAGCGAAAAGAAAATGGTTGCATCAGTTACGAATTACAAAATCGTAACGATGTGACCGATTTTACCTTTGTTGAAGATTGGGAAAACGATGCTTTGCTAGAGGCACATTTGGCATCAGCCTATATTGAGGAAACTGATGTAATGAACGGATTGGTAGCCAAACCAGATATTTGCTTTTATCGTTTGCTAGGATAAGTTGCGTTACATTGATGAAAGAAGCGGTGGTACTCGCGTAACTCCTCAACTAGACACGCGAGAACTCCGTCTTTGGGTTATGTGGGATGTCGGGAATAAGGAGTAGCGAGGACGCGATCGCACTCAAATGAAGAGATGCTGACAATTTTATGGCAAGAGAGTGCATACCATGAGCGAGCCAAAAAACATAGCGTCTCTGATCAATACGTGGCAAACTATTATTCAATGCGAACAAAAAACCTGGGTTCTGTTTGAAAATGGAACTTGTCTGATTCTCACGGAACCCCAACAGGATCTAGCAACTCAGGCAAAAGCGATTATGTCAGAGTGGGGGCCAGTTTATTATGGCAGTTGTAGTGGAGATTTTATAGTTATCAACCTCCTAAATTGTCCAGGCTGGGTTGTTACAGGGGATCATCCTGATATGCTTAGCTATGTGAGTCCCGATGAATTTGAAGAGGACGAACCTAGTGATTTTATCATAGGACTCCTGGGAAAAAAGAAACAAGATGCAGATGCAAAGTATCTCAAAATTATTTACATTGAAGACAAGCGATAGGGCAAAGTTATTTCCTTGGGTCGCGGACTTTTCTTCTATAAACGTACTTAATCGCGTCTGAAACACTTTTCAATATTTCGTTTGGAGACATGATATTTCTTTTTTCTTTTACCCTTTTTATCAGTGCTTTTCTACTTTTCTGGGTGCAGTTGATGGTAGCAAAAATGATTCTACCTTTATTAGGCGGCGCACCCTCAGTATGGAACACTTGCTTATTTTTTTTCCAAGCCGCCTTATTGCTTGGTTATGGATACACCCATTTAACGACAAGTTGGTTTAGCGTTCGTCGCCAAGCCATCATTCATAGTATTTTACTGTTACTTCCACTCGGATTTTTACCGATTTCTGTGGCTAAGAGTTGGGTTCCTCCTCAAGAGGCTAATCCTATTTCTTGGTTATTAGCTTTGCTGCTTTTATCTGTCGGATTACCATTTTTTGTTGTTGCTACTTCTGCACCTTTAGTGCAAAAATGGTTTGCTGATACAGGACATCCAGCCAGTTCCGATCCTTATTTTCTATATACTGCTAGTAACCTTGGCAGTATGTTAGGAGTTCTGAGTTACCCTATCTTAATTGAGCCAAATTTTTCTTTAACACAGCAGAGTTGGTTATGGGCAATCGCTTACGGATTACTGGCTTTATCGACGCTGGTTTGTGCAGTATTCTTGTGGCGATCGCCTGAAGAAGGTAGCAGGACCTCCCCTCAACCCATCAGCAATAAAATACCCTTATCTTTCCCCCGCGGGATGGGGTGGGAAGGAGAAAAAGTTAACAGTGAAGAGGAAGAGTTAAATAATTTAGCTCAAAACTCAAAATTCATAAATCCTAACTCTTTCCTCCCTCCTACTATTCAACAAAAAACTCAGTGGGTATTACTTTCTTTTCTGCCTTCCAGCTTACTTTTAGGAGTCACCACCTATCTAACAACAGACATTGCCGCAATTCCGCTTTTGTGGGCTATTCCCTTAGCAATTTATCTGTTAACTTTTATTTTGACTTTCGCCCGAAACCTAACACTACCGCACAATCTTTTTGGGGCAATTTTGCCTGTATTTTTAGCTATACTAACTATTTTATTTTTGATTCAAGTAATGCAGCCGATTTGGGTTTTATTTCCCTTGCATTTGCTGGGATTTTTTGTGGCTGCTTGTGTTTTTCATGGAGAATTAGCTAGAAGTCGCCCTAGTACGAAGTATTTAACTAATTTTTATTTATGGATTTCTGTTGGGGGCGTACTTGGCGGATTGTTCAACGCGATCGCAGCCCCGTTGCTGTTTCAATCTGTCCTAGAGTACCCTCTGATTATGATCCTCAGTTTGCTACTATGGCAAACTCCAAAAGACGCCGACGATTCTTTATCCAGCTTACAGCGGCGCTTCACCTTCCCGATTAGTCTGGGTCTTTTAATCGGCACTTTACTTGTGGGTTTTTCGGGAAATCATTTAACTAGCAATTTGATAGGAAATTTCCTGGCGTTTAGCCTACTTATTATTATATTTTACTCCTTCAATTTACACCCCATTCGCCTTATAATTGGCTTATTTTTAATTTTCCTTATCAGTCAATTTTCAATAGGAAGTCTGGGTGGTATACTCGACACGGAACGCAGTTTTTTTGGTGTTTACCGCGTCTTAAATGATAGACGCGGAGACTATCATAGCCTGCTGCATGGCACGATTTTGCACGGAAAACAAAGTTTAACTCCAGAACGCCGCCACGAACCCTTAACTTATTTTCATCCCACCGGGCCAATTGGACAATTATTTAAGTCTTTTAATAGTAATAAACATCCCTCTCGCGTTGCTGTTTTGGGATTAGGTGTAGGGACACTTGCTGCTTACTCAGAACCAGGGCAACAATGGACATTCTACGAAATAGATCCGACTGTTGAAAAACTGGCTCGCGACACTCGTTATTTCACATTCTTGCAAGATTCAAAAGCTCCATCATCTGTTGTCTTAGGGGATGCTCGTTCGCGATTTTTGGAAGCTTCAGATAATACCTATGATTTAATTGTCATGGATGCTTTTAGCTCTGATTCAGTCCCAATTCACTTAATAACGCGGGAAGCTATTCAGCTTTACTTGAGCAAATTAACAAAAGACGGTTTAATTGTCATTAATATTTCTAACAGATTTTTGAACTTAGAGCCTGTTTTAGGCGCTTTAGCGCAAGATTTAGGATTATCCACTCTGAGGCAGAGGGAAGTGAATATTTCTGAATATGAGCGAGAAATCGGTAAATCACCTTCTCATTGGGTGCTATTCGCCCGTAATGAAAGAGATTTTGGCAACCTGATTAATGATTCGCGCTGGCAACCGATTCCGCAAACAAAACAAGTACCTGTGTGGACAGATGATTTTTCAAATATTTTTCGAGTTTTACGTGCTTTTGGAGCCTAAAAATAACCTCAGTTCGGGATAAGCATTTGTAGACTCAGAAACCCTGAAGTAGGTTGAGGAGAGAAGTTGCAAGCCGAGAGAGGAGTTGGTGATTGTGGATAGAAATTGATGGAGAAG
>NZ_JACJPF010000037.1 GCF_014695915.1 Trichocoleus sp. FACHB-40 | reverse complement strand
GTTCTCCTTCTGATATTCAAGGGCTGATTCGAGCTGGAGGGAATGCCAATCTCTTCCTGATCAATCCCAACGGCATTATATTTGGACCCAACGCTCAGCTAGATATTGGCGGTTCATTTGTCGCGACAACAGCGAATGCGATCGCGTTTTCCGGTGATGGAGAGTTTTCGCAGACTTCAGCGGTCGATTCTCAGAATCCTTTGCTGAGTGTCAATCCTTCTGCCTTCCTATTCAATCAAATTGCCGCCCAGCCGCTTAATTCAATTGAAGTCAGAGGAAATCTAGCGGTTCTTGAGAATCGGAACTTATTACTCGTCGGAGGTAATGTATTTCCAGATGTAACTTCCACTGGAGGAATATTAATCGATGGCGGCACTCTAACCGCTCCTGGGGGTCGAGTTGAGTTGAGCAGCATTGCGGAACCCGAAACGATAGGGCTAAACGTTGATGGCAACAATTTGAGTTTGAATTTTCCCAATGATGTAAGGCGAGCAGACGTAACCCTTACCAATGATGCTGATGTGAATGTACGCGCTCAAGGAGGGGGAAGTATTGTTGTTAATGCCCAAAACTTGAGTCTGCCGCAAGGAAGTGAACTTTTGGCAGGGATAGCGCCAGGAGTAGGTGCTGCTAATAGCAAGGCAGGAGACATTGAGATTAATGCAAGACAGGCAGTCATCTTGGGAAGGGGTAGCTCTATTGAGAACACGGTACAACCGAAAGCGCAAGGGGAGGCAGGTGATATCAAAATTAGGGCAGGGTCGCTTCGGGCAACTGAAGGCGCTCTTCTAACTACCAGTGTGTTGGGGCAGGGGACGGCGGGCAATGTGACGATTAATGCTGATACAGTTGCCTTTGATGGTGATGCAGGGGGTTCCCCAGATTTCAAGGCGAGTGGTGTATATAGCCGAGTAGAATCGAAAACACCAAGTCAGGGTGGGAGTATCGCGATCACAACTAGCTCGCTTTCCGTTACCAATGGCGCTGTCGTAACGACTAGCACTGGTGGCACAGGAAACGGCGGCATTGTGACAATCGTCGCCGACCAGGTTTCCTTTGATGGGAAGGGTAACTTTAATGGAACGTTTAGACAATCCAGTGGTGCATTCAGTGCGGTGAAAGAGGAAGGCGTAGGTTCGGGGGGGAGTATTAATATCACAGCGGGGACACTTTCGCTTACTAATGGCGCTGTTCTAATTACTAGTACCTTAGGACAGGGGAATGCGGGTAATGTAACGATTAACGCCGATACAGTTCTTTTTGATGGGGAGGGTCTCGACTTCAACTCCGAATTTAACTCCAGTGGTGTCTACAGTAGTGTGCGGCCTGGAGCCGTAGGCCAGGGGGGGAGTGTCAATGTCACAGCGGGGTGGCTTTCGTTAACTAATGGCGCTGTTGTTAATACCAGCACCTTGGGGCAAGGGGATGCAGGCAATATAACTATTAACCAAGCCGAAACAGTTTTCTTAGATGGGCAGGGCGATAGCTCCGCCAGTGGACTGTTTGCCACCACTCAGAGTTCTAAAAAGGCTGGAGAATTGACCATTAACACGAGACAGTTAATTGTCCAGAATGGGGCGCAAGTCACAGCTAAGACCTTTAGTGGGGGTCGCGCTGGAACTCTTGAGGTGAATGCTACTGAGTCCGTTACAGTTGATGGTAAAGGCAGTGTCTTGGATTTTGATACTCGCAGTCAGAGAGGAGATGCCGGAGATGCTGGGAATTTGAGGATTTTTACCCAACTGTTAGTTGTTCAAAACGGAGCAAAAGTCACGGCTAGGACTTCTGGCGCAGGCGACGCTGGAACTCTGCTGGTAAATGCCACTGAGTCCGTAATCGTTGATGGGAAAGACAGCAATTTAGCGTTCGATACAAGCGGTTCTGGAAATGCCCAAGGCATCAGGATTGAAACGGGGCAGTTAGTTGTTCAAAATGAGGGGCAAGTCACTGTCAGTGGTACAGGGTCAGGGAATCCAGGTAAATTAGACGTTGCAACTGACTCCATTTTTCTGAACAACCAAGGACGCCTCATTACCACAACCGAATCGGGGGAAGGCGGCAATATTCGGTTGCAGGTGCAAGATTTAATTCTGATACGCCATAACAGTGAAATTTCAGCTTCGGCAGAGGGTTTTGGCAATGGCGGCAATATCGAGATTGAGGCTCCGAATGGCTTTGTGCTTGCCTTTTTATCCGAAAATAGCGACATCGTTGCGAGTGCTAATCAGGGAAACGGGGGCAAGGCTCGTGCCACAGCCACTGGAGTGTTTGGTTTTAGACAATTTCGCGATCGCCGCACCCCCGAAAGCGACTTTACGGCTAGTTCTGAGTTAGGGATAGACGGGACGCTGGAAATCAACACGCGGGATAGACAACTTGAGGAATTACCAGCGGAATTTGCGAATGTCGAAATTAGCCAAGTCTGTCAAACAAGTGGGCGTCCAGACCAGAGCGAATTTGTTGTCACTGGTCGCGGAGGTTTACCACCCAATCCGGGCGAAGCACTCAACAGTGACGCCGTTCAGGTAGATTTGGTTACGCTCAACCCTAAGGTAGAGAACCGCTCTAGTCCAGATGTTTCCACGAATCCAACTAGACCCACACCAGTTCCTCTCGTAGAAGCTCAGGGGTGGGTAAGGGGTGCCAATGGCAAAGTGCTACTGACAGGGAATGCGCCCAATGCGCCCACCGTCACGCCCCATCGTTCCTGGCACAGACCACCTGAGTGCGGTGTCAACTAAACTTTCCTGAAGCGGCGATCGCAATTATTCGTAACTAGACCAACATCCTACAATTTGCTTTCCTGTTTATCCTGATTGGTAACGACCTGTAATTCGCTCAACAACTGTTACTTTTGAGGAGGCTTTTGCTGTGATAGCTCAAAGCGGTCGGAGTTGGAAGTTTGGGCTAGTGAGTGGATTAGCGATGACTGGGGCGGTCGTCTCCTCTGGAAATTGCGTCCTCGCCCAGCTCAATCTCACACCCGATGCTGCTCCAGAAAGCAATCTGGGAACTCAAGTCGAGGCACTTACACCTCTAGTCGATCAGATCCAGGGCGGCACTCAACATGGCAATAACCTCTTCCACAGCTTCTCAGAATTTAATGTCCGTGAGGGACGAAGCGTCTACTTTGAGAATCCTGCCGGGGTCGCTAACATTTTGAGCCGAGTGACGGGGAATGACCTCTCTGACATCTTAGGAACGCTGGGTGTAGGAGCGCCCGGTGCATTGGGTACTGCTAATCTGTTTTTGATTAATCCCAGTGGCATTATCTTTGGACCGAATGCCCGCCTGGATGTGGGCGGTTCATTTGTCGCGACAACAGCGGACAGTGTTGTTTTTGACAATGACTTTGCCTTCAGTGCCACGAACCCCCAGGCGCCACCGCTACTGACTATCAATGTCCCCCTTGGCTTGCAGTTTAGAGCGAATCCAGGGAGCATTGTCAATCAATCGGTTGAAGGACTGGAAGTTCAACCAGGAAGGACTTTGGCGCTGGTGGGCGGCGATGTGAGTTTAGATGGCGGGATTTTACAGGCTCGTGGAGGTCAAGTCGAGTTGGGAGGTGTGGCAGGAGCGGAAAAAGTTGGACTAAATGTTGACAGCAATACTCTGCATTTGAGCTTTCCTGATGATGTAGACAGAGTAGATGTATCCCTCGCCAATGGAGCTGAAGTTAATGTGGCTGCTGGTGGTGGTGGTAGCATTGCCATCAATGCTCGGAACATAGATGTTTCGCAAGGAAGTGGGCTGAGGGCTGGGATAAGCCCACTTTCAAGGTCTAATGGCACGGCAGGAGATATCACGCTTAATGCTACAGGAACAACGAAAATCGAAAATGGCTTTATCTACAATGCAGCTATTGGTATCGGAAATGCGGGCAACATACGCATTGATACTAGGCAGTTGATTGTTCGGGATGGAGTAGTAGCAACAGTTACTGTTTCTGAGGGGAATGCCGGGGATATCTCCGTGAACGCCTCCGAGTCAGTGGAACTAAGTAAGAGTCCCTCATCAAATGGTACGGTTCGCTTCGATATTCCCCTCAAGTTCTTCGACTCTATTCCTATTACTATTCCTATTGGCTTATTTGCCGCTTCGTTCGATGCTAGCAATATCGCTGATATTCCTGACTCCTTAGCCCTTTTCATACCCCAATCTGGTGGAGATGCCGGAAACTTAACGATTAATACTGGGCAGTTGATTGTTCGGGATGGTGCAGTGGTATCGGGAGGTACCCAGACCACAGGGGATGCAGGGAATTTGACTGTGAAGGCAGAAGACTTCATAGAACTCAGTGGCACCTCAGCTAATAATGTTCCCTTAAACTTGCAACCCTTGACCCTAACAAGTCCCGGTCCCAGCGGATTGCGTAATGGAACTGCTGGTTTCGGACGAGGCGGCGACTTGACCATTGAAACGGGGCGGTTGATTGTCCGGGATGGGGCAGTAGTGGGAACGAATACTTCAGGTGATATGCCAGCAGGGGTGTTGACTGTGAATGCAAGGGAGTCCGTAGAACTAAGTGGTACCTCCTCAGCCAGGGGTCTTCCTAGCTTCTTAGCTAGTGGAACTCGAGGAGCCGGAGATGCCCAGGACTTAACTATTAATACTCAACGGTTGATTGTTCGGGATGGGGCAATCATATCGGCGGGTACTGCTGGCTCCGGACGGGGAGCAGACTTGACCATAAATGCCTCTGAATCCGTCGAACTGATTGGCACCTCAAGACAAGGGGTATCCGCTGCTGTATTGCAGCAAGTGCTTGGAGATTCTGGATACGTTCTATTTGGCATCGTAGAGGATCGTCCGTTTCCTAGCGGCATAGTTACTGGGACTGTAGGAGGTACAGGAAATGCCGGAAGCTTGACTATTAATACAGGACGGTTGTTAATCCAAGGTGGGGCACAAGCCTCGGTTTCTACACTTGGTGCAGGGAATGCGGGTCCCTTGATTGTTCACGCCTCTTCTGTAGAACTGACTGGAACGTCACAACAACAGCCCAATCCTAACAATATAGTGGGTCGGAGTCTGTTGACTACTGCCGTCGGTGCGGATTCTACTGGAAAGGGCGGCGATATAACAGTGCAAGCCAACTCCCTTACTATCACTGATGGTGCTGCACTGACAGCCAGTACCAGTGGGCAAAGAGAGGCTGGAAACATCATCGTCAGAGCAGATACTGTAGAAGTAACAACTGGTTCACAAGTAAATGTGAGCAGCGAGGGAACAGGGAATGCAGGCAACTTAGACGTTGCTGCTCGGTCAATCCTTCTGGATAACCAAGGAGCCATCACAGCTACAACTCGGTCGGGAAATGGGGGGGACATTACGCTACAGGCACGGGATTTACTGCTGCTGCGTCGCAACAGTGAGATATCCACCGAAGCTGGCATGAATCAAGCAGGCGGGGATGGCGGCAACATTACGATTGATACTGACTTCATCGTGGCTGTTCCTAAAGAAGATAGTGACATTGTTGCCGATGCCTTTGAGGGCAATGGGGGTAATATCAATATCACTACTCAAGGTATCTTTGGCACCGAGTTCCGAGAACAAAGAACTCCAGAGAGTGATATCACCGCCAGTTCTGAGTTTGGGGTAGACGGTGTAGTAGAACTCAACACGCTAAATGTTGACCCCAGCCGTGGATTAGTCAACTTGCCAGCCGTACCAGTTGATACTGAAGTAGCACAGGGTTGTAGTGCAGGTGGAAGTCAAGCTCAAAGTGAATTTATCATCACTGGTCGCGGCGGCTTGCCACCCAATCCGAGCGAAGCACTCAGCACTGATGCCGTTCAAGTAGATTTAGTTACTCTCAACCCTAGAATAAAGAACCGCTCTATCCCAAATATTTCCACGAATCCAACTAGATCCACACCAGTTCCTCTCGTAGAAGCTCAGGGGTGGGTAAGGGGTGCTAATGGCAAAGTGCTACTCACAGCGAATGCGCCCACCGTCACACCCCATCGTTCTTGGCAGAGGCCACCTGAGTGCAGTGCGCTTCAGTCGAACCCTGAGCTTTGATGTAGCAGACATCTCCAAAAATTAATCTGAAACGCTTGCCCTGCCTGAGTCGATATTTAATTTCTGGAGATGTCTAGTAGTTGAGCAACTAAATTCACAACTTGTTGCAGTTAGAGCATTCTTTTCGCCACCACTGCTTTTTCCAGCAAAGACACTCTGCGAACGGAGGCAAGAACATGACAAGAAAACGGTCTGTATTTTTCCGTAGAGTCCGTCGCCTGCTGAAGTACGTGCAGGCAAGAACTTACCGCCTCTTAACCCTACCGCTCCTTTTGGCTATGTTCTTGGGTACGGCAATATTGCCGCCCACTTTCGCCTACATGGCTACGGAAAACACCATTGTCCAAAGTAGACCCGATGCCCAAGAAATAGATCGACAAGCCAGAAAACTTTACGAAGCAGAACGGTTTTCTGAGTCAGCTTCCCTCTGGGAACAAGCTGCTACTGACTTCAAAGCCTCTGGGGATGGACTTCAAGCAGCCATGACCTTGAGCAATCTCTCCTTAGCTTATCAACAACTTGGACAGTGGACTGAAGCATCTCAAGCGATCGCCCAAAGTCTAAATCTATTACAGACTGGACAAAATCTCGGCACCTCGAAAGAGCGATCGCTTCTCCTCGCCCAAGCCCTAGATGTTCAAGGTCGCCTGCAATTAGCACTCTCGAAATCTCAAGAAGCCCTAACTACTTGGCAACAAGCAGCTAACATTTATGCACAAGTAGGCGACACCTTAGGGGTAACTCGTAGCCGTGTTAACCAAGCCCAAGCCCTTCAAGCTTTGGGGCTTTACCGTCTGGCCCAGCAGACGTTAACCGAAACTACTCAACTTCTGGAAAAACAACCCGATTCCCTTCTCAAGGTTACAGGGCTGCGGAGCCTCGGCAACGTCCTTCGAGTTGTTGGCGATTTAGGGCAATCCCGGCAAATCTTGCAGCAGAGTAAAGAAGTGGCTACGCGAGTGCAATCTCCTCAAGCTATCAGCGATGCCCTGCTCAGTCTAGGCAACACAGCCCGCGCCCAACAAGATACCCAAGCCGCTTTAGAGTTTTACCAACAGGCTGCCCTCACATCTGTCTCACCCGCTACGCTCATCCAGTCTCAGATGAATCAGCTGAGCCTATTGTTGGAAAACGAGCAATTGAGCGCTGCCTATACATTGTTGCCCCAAATCCAGTCTCAAATTAGCAATCTACCCGCTAGTCGAATGGCGGTTTACGCCCGGATTAACTTTGCCCAAAGCCTGATGAAGCTAGGGACTGCGGGGCTGCGGGATTCTGGGAGCAACAGACAACCAACAACGGACATCGCTCAGCTGCTAGCTACATCTATCCAGCAGAGCAAAAGCCTCAAAGACCAGCGAGCAGAATCTTATGCCTTAGGCACTCTTGGCGGGCTGTACGAACAAACAAGGCAGTTATCTAATGCCTTTGACCTCACCCAGCAAGCCCGGCTTCTAGCCCGAAGTATTGATGCTCCGGATATTGCCTATCAATGGCAATGGCAATTAGGACGTCTACTCAAGGCTCAGGGAAATATTCAACAAGCGATCGCAGCTTACACGGAAGCATTCAACACTCTCAAGTTTCTCCGCCGCGACTTGGTTGCTATCAACCCAGAGGTTCAGTTTTCCTTTCGGGAAAGTGTGGAACCCGTCTATCGACAGCTTGTCGATTTGCTCTTGCAACCTGTAGGAACTTCCGAACCCAGTCAAGACAATTTTATAAAAGCCCGTGAAGTCATTGAAGCTCTCCAGTTGGCAGAACTAGACAACTTTTTGCGAGAAGCCTGCTTACAAGCAACAGTGGAGATTGACAAAGTAGTTGACCAAGAGAATTCAACAGCAGTCATTTATCCAATTATTTTGCCAGACCGGCTAGAGGTTATCCTCAAAGTATCCCAGCAAAAAGACCTGTACCACTACTCCACTCCTATAGCTGAGAGCCAAGCGGAAAGCGTTTTAAAGGAGCTACGGCAACAACTAACAGAACCTGATGCAACTGAAGAAGTTAAATCCTTGTCCCAACAGGTATATAACTGGTTGATCGAACCTGCTATGACAAATTTAGCCCAAAGTAATGTCAAAAAGTTAGTGTTTGTACTAGATGGTTCCTTGCGGAATATCCCAATGGCGGCTCTCTACGACGGCAAACAGTATCTTGTGGAAAACTACAGCGTCGCCCTAACCCCTGGTTTGCAGATGATAGACCCTAAACCTTTGAAGCAGCGACAATTAAAGGCAATAGTCGCCGGAGTGAGCGAACCACGTTCGGGATTTTCTGCACTACCCAACGTGAAGCGCGAATTAGAGGAAATTCAGTCTGAACTATCCACTAAGGTACTTCTTAATCAGGAGTTTACCAGCACGGCTCTGCAAGATCGGGTTAACTCGCTGCCTTTCCCTGTGGTTCATCTTGCAACTCACGGCCAGTTCAGCTCTCAGGCTTCAAAGACATTTATTGTCGCTTGGGATAAGCGCATCTATGTCAACGAGTTGAATAACTTACTGCGAACTAGAGACCAAAGCCAGCCCAACAACGCTATTGAACTACTCGTTCTTAGTGCCTGTCAAACAGCTGCTGGCGACAAGCGGGCAGCTTTAGGAATCGCTGGAGTAGCGGTGCGGGCGGGAGCGCGTAGTACCCTAGCTTCTCTGTGGAACGTGGATGATGAGTCTACCGCTCTCCTGATGAGCCAGTTTTACCGAGAGCTAACTAATAATCAAGCACTACCTAAAGCTGAAGCACTGCGTCGGGCTCAGCTGGCTCTTTTAAAGAATCCTCAATTCCAACGTCCGATGTTTTGGGCACCCTACATTTTATTGGGCAATTGGCTTTAAAAAATTAAAAATTAAAGATATTTCTTCGTTTTTTTAATTTTTAATTGCTAGTAGCGGTGCAGCATTCTACTATTGTCTCTTTTGCAATATTATCCAAGCCAACGCTTTGCAACAGGGCAGCCCAATCAAGAGCTTTCGGATTGGTGCGGCGAAGCTGGGAGGCAACAGTCAACGCATCGTACCAAAAACCGTTGGTGGCATAAAGGGCAACGCGATCGCGTGGTGTCGCTTTCTCTAACTGACTCTCAAGGGCAGGGTTCAGTGAGTTTCTTTGAATCCACCCCTCAACAAAAACAGGTGGTTGTTCTTGTTGTGGCTTACAGTAAATCTTGAAATACCAACGATACCGCTCACCAACCTTTAACGGGGGAGCTGTGGCAGGAAGGGGCAGGCTAACAACCCCCGGCGTCTTGGGTAACGTGACATCAGTCTGGTAGACTAACTTACCATCTTTATTCCGCAGCACAAACTCTCCAGTAAATGGGGGCTGATAAGGTACATAAAACCAGAAAGTGGGATGCTCAGCGGTCGTCGCTCCCCAGACCAATTCCGAATTCAGAGGCTGATAATCCGGATAAACCGGAACCAAGGCAGTAAGCAGCTTTTTCTCAGACATAGAGGGCTGTCCGTCCATCTCCTCACAGACACGACGGCTTCCTGCTTCAGAGCGGCGACCAGGTTCCCCGATGTCGGCGGGTGGAGGCGGTACGGCAAATATCAATGCTTCATTTGATTGCCCGCGGCTTCCTGTTTCATAGCGACGACCAGGTTCCCCGATGTCGGCGGGTGGAGGCGGTGCGGCAAATATCAATGCTTCATTTGATTGTCTGCTGGGGTTTAAGTCCAGGCGTTGCACAAGTAATACTGGGTCAACAGGCTGTGCCTGTAATCGTGTGCAGGCAAGGAGCGCCCAACTAATAGCAAAGGTAAGTTTAATCGTTTGAACAGGCAATTTCATTTGGGCGATCGCTCAAAGTTATCGGTGTATGCTACTGTCGCTGTGGTTCTGAAAGTCGCGTAGACTACTACACTACTGCCAGTAACTACCAAAGCCAAAACTGATGGAACGAGGGGTATCCAAATGCCTTGGGTGAACAGACCAAAGCAAACAACGTATAAAATCGAGAGTGCAGCTCCAGCCGCCAGTCCCAGGTGTAGTCGTGACTGACAGTGCCAGACAAGGATACCTCCCACAAAAGACCAGCTCCAGACCCAAAGAATCTCGCCCCAGACAGGCCAAACCCGTAATAGGGGTCGCCCATCTTTGACCGCACTCAAAATTTGACTCACCATCTGCGCTTGCATAATCACTCCTGGCATTTCTTGGTAGAACCCCTGCCTACCACTGTACGGGGTGGGAATATAATCATGGGCGCTTTCGGCAGTGACACCGATCAGGACAATTCGACCCTTGACTTGATCGGGTTTGACTTGATTGTTAAGAACTTCTGCAAGCGTGACGGTTGGGGCAACCTCTAGAGGGGTGTGGTGGTAGGAGCGGTAATTGAGTAGTATTTGATAACCCCACGCATCCACTTTTTGATAACCACCAGTATGAGCTTGCAAGCGCTTAAAGACGACGTTTCCCACTTGCAAATCCCCTTGAGGAGTGTAGTTGGCAGAAATCCCCTCCGCCTCTAGATAATGGAATGCTAGCTGGGCGCTGAGGCCGTAGGGCGCAGTACAAGGGGATGTGGGGCCTGGTTTCATCGCTAATAAATGGCGACGCAGAACACCGTCTGGGTCTTTGACAACATCACTAAAGCCTTGGCGTTCCTTTGGGACATTAGGAGGGGGTGAAATCCCAGGATGGTTTGCTTCACGGTCGCGAACTTTGCAAATTGCGAACAAGTTCTCCTGAGTTTGCATACGAGCGGCTAAATCTGCCTGTTTGGGGTCTACAGGATAATCGCGGTAGATATCTAAACCAATAGTTCGCGCTTTGAGTGTCTTGAGTTTCTCCAAGAGTTGAACTAGGGCAATATCTGATAAAGACCCTTTTCTCTGCTTCTGCTCTTTTAGCTGAAAATCATTTTCGGTGATAGTGACGATCAGGAGGCGCGGATCTTGCCCTTCATCTGGACGCGATCGCATTAACTGGTCGAAAGCCGTAAGCTCCCATGCTTGCAGCATCCCTAGATGGCGCACCCCCATAATCGCAGATGTTACCACCACACCCAAAAGAAGCACTGTTTGCAGACAATGCCATTTGGGCAACAAAGAGCGATCGCGCTTTCTCCCATCGCCCTTTTCTGGCCAAGTCATAGCTTCTGCGGCAGGATTGGTGCAGATTACTGGCAACCAAGCCGCGCAGGGATATTGCTTCTCTAGTCTTTCCAGCCTTTCTCGTGCTTCTCGAACCGAAGCATATAAAGACTGTCCACCCGAAAAAGCTGTTAGAAAATGCCTTAAAAATTCTTGAGCTACCACGTCTGGTACTGGTTCTCGCATGACAATTACTTGGGGAATGTGCAAATCCTCCAGATGCTCCACCAAGCCCAAGCCATCACAGGAGTTGAAAATCGCTAAGCGTAAACCACGTTCAATCGCTTTTTTTAGGGCATTCTTTAATTTGTCCAGCGTAATCGCGTCTGTTTGATTCAGCTGAAGCAGCCCTTTCTCTTTGCTAGAACTATGACCGGCAAAAAAGAGGATGTCCCAACCTTGTTTCCAAAGCTGGTCATTTAACTTATCTTGTTGCGGCTCCACTAAAAATTCCGTTGATGCCTTATCTGATAATTGTTCTAGAAAAACCCGGTCTTTTCCAGTATCGATTCCTTGGCTATTACCTAGAATTGCTAAAATCCTTACTTTAGAGCCGGGAGTTTGTACGTTAGATTTTTTTGGGGGTTGATACTCCGGAGCGCTCAAGGCAACTTCAGCCTTAGGATAATCTTCAAAGAATTTCCATAGATGCCAAGGAAGCCGCCGCAAAAGGTTATCGTTAGTTTCAATCATGAAGCGAACTTCTTCGCTTTGGTCTAAGTGCGTTCGTAACTGCTGGTTAATGTTGCCAAATGGTTCCGAGTTGAGCCAAGCATTGATGCTGTTTGACAACCGCTGGCACAAATCGCTAAATTCAACTTCAGAAACATTAGTCACATCGGCTTCTTGGATTTTGATACGAGGACACCAATCCAGACGTTGATACAGAGCCTTATAGAGCAACTGCCAATGTCTGTAAAGTTCGGGAATTTCTGGTGCTGCTGGTAAACATCCTGTGAACTTCATCGGGTTAGGGTCGCTTTGTTCCCAAAGCTGGGCTGTAACAGCTCCAAAGCCGTTCCCCAAATCACCATTGCCTAGGCTCAAAACAACTAACTTATTCATTGGCGTCTGGCGAAAGAGCGGTCAGATTACAAAAGCCTCCTTCATACTGACATCACCGAAAGCTACTTGCAGCTTGAAGCTTTCTCCCACTCCCCCCTGAAATCGCTTCAGTTGAATGTAGTTATCTTGGAAACGAGATTGTACTTCCTGAAGAGTTTCTCCTGATTCAGAGAGCAAACCTAGTCTGAGGTTGGGTGGCAGATAAATTTCTCCCCCTACTGGATGTACCTGCACTAAAATCCCCACGTTCTGTTCGTCCTCCGGTGCTAGAGCCACCAGCAGCGCTACGGATTGACTCCCTAGTCTTAGCCCCAAGTCAATCAGCTTCGCCCGCTTCACGCTAGTTTCACTCGCACTGGATACACTTCTCAAGCTAAAGCCTAAATTCTGTTCGTCTGTGCCTAAAAGTGCTGATATAGACTGCCAACCCGTCTCAAATATATTCTGGAACCATTGGCTTAGGTTAACTGCTTGAGAGTCAGAAGCAACAATTGAAGCGAGTTTTTTTTCGGCTTCTAAGGATTGCCCGATCTGATGAATGTGTAAGAGCAAATCTTCGAGCGATCGCAAACAGCTCACAGGTAACTCACCGCTTTCTGGAACCGTTGGAGTAAATCCTAGTAGCGTTGCTTCTCTCAACGATTTGTCAAACTGTACGGCGACATAACCAATCCGGTCTGACCAAACTTCGGGCGGAATCTGGACGACAGAGGTATCTGGCAAGACGGGACAACACTCTAATTTACCCTTATTAGGGATGCACAAATCGGCGACATCCATAAAGGTTTGCATCACTGGGTTACTGCTCTGACTAGCTTCCCAATCAGTTTTTATTCCCATACAACTCAAATAGAAATTCACTGCAGATATTGCCAACGTATTGAGATAAACCTGTTTGGCTTTCTTCTGACTGCTTTGTTGTCTGCGAAACTGTTCGGCGAAGCGGTGGGCATCCGAGCTTAGAGGTACGGTAAAAGTTAAACATTCCGATAGGTTTTCCATCATTTATTTGTCTCTGAATTAAGCAATATTATTGAGATAATATTCTTTCAAATTTGCAGAAAATTTATTTAAACAACGGTAGTAAAAACTACTAAGGGTTGGGATTTTTATGCCAAATTCTGCTGAAATCTGTTTCCAGGAATCTCCCAAAATTCGCCGTCTCGCTATGGCTCGGAAGTTAGCTTCTGGATGGTTTTCTATATGTTCCTTTTGAAAAAGGTTTTCTGGGTCTGATTCTATATATTCCGTAAGAATTTCATTGACAACTGGAGGTAATTCCGGTACTGCAAAATTATCCAAGTCAGCAAGAGTCATTTTTTGAATGCCGGGGCTGCCTAAGATTTTCGGAATGGCTTCTTTAAAAAAGCGCCGCTCCAAGAGGACATTGACCCATGCCATCACGCTTCCGCGTTCCGGGTCGTACTTGTCAATGTTTTGGCAAATATAAAGTAACAATTCTTGTCGTGCCTCATCATAGATATCTTCATAAACACCCGAAAATTGACCTCGCTGCGGACGGTAAAGCCTGCCTGATTGCAGAATTCCATTCAGGAGCTTCCTTAAAGCTAGCTGCCGTTCTTGAGTCAACCGTGGATGGTGCTGGGCGCTCTTGGCTAGCTGTTTAAGTTGCTCATCTAGTTCATCAAACGCCGTCTTATTCATTTAAGACACCAAAAGTTATTGAACAGCCGATGCGAACCTCTATCTATTTCTCAGATACGAAACCCGAATTTTATGCGAAACGTCGTTTATTGTTACAAAGATTTTCAAAGGCGCTTAATACAAGCGGAACATCCGATCTGGTGCCAACTACTGCTGTTGAGAGAAATTCCTGCGGAAGCTTTTGAGCCTAGCTAAGACTTAAGAGAGCGCCATCCTTTGGGGAGGAGCGTCCGAAGATGATTTGCCAGTAATTAGCTACCAGTCCGAATTCCCGTCAGGTGGCTCAAACTCAGGTCACGCACCGTGACACTTAAGACTTTCAAACACGGGGAGCGTCCGTGTCCGTATCAAGTATAGGTGAGTATTGAGAGTGCCAAAGCAGAACCACCAAGAGCGTCCGGTTAGGTTGTTCAAAGATTTTGGGTGTTTCCTTTACAGGCTATAACGTTGACCTTGGGAACCTTTGACTTTTTGAGTATAAAGTTTCGTAACAAAAAGACGCTTCGGATAAAAGAAGCCGCCTGAACCAGATAAAAGGTAGAACAACGCATCAGTTCATCCTGCACACAGCACTGATGGCATCACATGACCAATTTGGCGAATTGGGTGAGTGCTGACACTCCAACACACAATTCCATCTCAAAAAACATAGAGGTGGGTAATTTGCTCAATGCTAAAGGTAGCTAGTCCCCCAGGATGAGGTGCATCTTGCAGCCGCTTACCTATCGGCACCTCACGTCCTGAAAGCTCTAGCCATCGGCGTCGCCATAACCGACTCATATCACGACTGATGCCTAAACCACGGGCAATCTCTCCATGTCCCTCACACGTAGCAGTCCGCAGGATAATCTTGGCTCGCAGGGCGATTTTTTGTTGACCCGTGCTGGGGCGTCTTAGTAATTTCTCTAATGCTTCTCGTTCGCTCCCACTGAGGGATAAAGGAGCTGCTGACAGCCTGTACATGACTCATCTAGCTCCACTCAACTTTCCCCTAAATAATAGGCTCATTCGTGCCGTCTGGTACTAGATTTGGAACTTAGGTAAGACGAGCAATCACATACGACACCGCTTTATGCCCCGGCACAATTAATAGCGTCAAAGTTGCTCCTAAAAGGATCTATTTCAAAAGGGATTGTATCTGACAGAGAAATACAAACCATTCTCTTGCCATGTTCCATTCCTCGAAGGTAGATCAATTAAAGGGACACCCCAATCAATGCGAACGCTCAAACGATCTTGCCGCCACTGTAAGCCCAAACCAACAGATGCCAAAGTATTAGAATTCGTCTCAGCTCTACCAGAGCTATTCCAGACAGTACCAAAATCGACAAACGGGATAATTTGTAAAACACCTTGCCCACTAGAAGTGCGGTAAACGGGTAACTGCAACTCAGCAGATGCAAATATACCATCATCGCTCAACAGGATATCTTGACGGTAGCCCCGCACGCTAGCTTGACCGCCTAGTCCAAATTGTTCTAAAGGCATAAGCGTTCTATCTGCTAATTGCACATCAGCACGCACCAACAAGAACTTGTCTGGAGCGAGGCGACGAAACCATTGTCCTTGCCCGCGCCAAGCGAAAAAGCGACTGTCGGGAGCAGTTTCATTAATGGTGGAATCAAACGCATCCAGCCCGAAACTAAATTGAGAACGTAACGCTATAACTTCTCTACTGTTCCGCTGCGTCCATTCCTGAAAAAAACGAAGTGCTGACAACCGCGTCCGTCCTCGGTCGTCAGCTCCCGGCGAAAGGGGGAAGGGGATGTCTAATAGGGAAGTCTCGCTTTCTCGTCGAGAAGCTGTTAAACCGAGGGCGAATTCTTGGGTAGATTGCTGCGTGGCGGTTTGAATGATTGGCTGGCGCAGTGTTAGTTCGTAGTAGCGCGAGGCAGATTTGATATCTAACCGCTCGAAAGGACGTTCAATCACATTGCTCGATGTCGTGCCGTAGCTGAAGCGGAGGGTGCCGTTGCGGGGGTTCAAAGGCAACTCATAGCTAAAATCTAGGTTATCGCTACCATCTGTATTTGTATAGGCAATATTTACACCATCCCCCTGTCCAAGTAAATTGGCTTCAGTAAGTTGTAATCGGCGTTCAAAGCTGCCAATACTAGGCGATCGCTCATTATCAATTGCTGTTTCGGTGAGAAAGGTTTTTGCTTCTTTTACCCTCACCTCTAGTAAGCTCATCCCTGGTTGGGTTCCCGCTGATAGTTCAGCAGACAGGTTTTCGATCAGGGGATTGAGTTGGAGCAAACGCAAAGCCTCAAGTAGACGTTTTTTATTCAAAGGCTTTGATGTAGCTATAGCTAAACGCGATTGCAGATAGTTGGGGTTGAGTCGCTGGGTACCTGTCACTTTGATACCTTCCAATCCACCCTCAATCACTTGGATTAATACCACACCCCCGTCGATCTGGATTGTTTGATTTTGTGGAATGTAAGCTCCAGAAGTAATGTATCCTCGATTTTTATAGAGTTCAGTCACCGCAGAACGCGCTTGCAGTAGTTGGTCAAAAGTGATGTTCTCTCCAGTAAAGGGATACGTTACCTTTTCAAAGTCTTCGCGGGTGAATACTGTGCTACCGACGACCTCATAACGGTCAACGTTGATGGTCCCTGGAGCATTATCCAATGATTCTTCGGGAGTTGTAGTCGCGGGAGGAGACGGTAATGGGTTTAACAGCGGAGGTAGTAGGGGAGGCGTTGGCGACGTTGAGGGAGAAGGTGGTAATGTGTCCTGTGGCGGCGGGGTGACAAGGTTGGGCGCAATAGCCGGAGCAATTGTTTGTGAGCGCGCTGTCCCAGCCATCAAAATATTAGTCAAAATGACCAAACCCAGGTAGAGCCACATCTGGCGAGAATGCTGTAACAACTTAATTACCTTTGCACGAAACTACGTAGACCAAGAACTATAGCGAGTCACAGTGGGTACTTTGCCTTAAGTACCACTGTCCTATTGTCACCCCTTGCTCAGCCTTGGGCTTCTACAATCGGCGTTAGGGTAGAATTCGTCGGCTGCGTTCTAGTTGAACTAGAGTGATGTTCATTCAGTGGAGAAGGCAATCAGGTATCTACCCAAGCGCCGTTAGTAGTTAACATCCGCTCTGGATTCTATGGCAAACCGCCACGTCTGGTGGTAATAAAGGGCGTTGCATAATAGGAAATGATGTAGAGCCGAGGTACGTCCCGATGAACTGTCCTCACTGCGCCAGTGACAAAGTTGTCAAAAATGGGCATCGCAATGGCAAGCAAAGCTACCTGTGCCGAGACTGCCGTCGCCAATTTCGAGACAATCCCCAACTGGGCTACAGTGCACAGGTCAAAGCCCTTTGCGTCACTATGTCGCTCAACGGCATGGGATTTCGAGCGATCGAGCGCGTTACCGGCATCAACCATAATAGTGTGCTCAACTGGGTGCGCCAAGCGGCGGCAGCGATCCCTCAGGAGAATTACGAGATTCCCGAAACAGCCCAACTTGATGAGTTGGAAACCTTTGTAGGTCAAAAAAAAACAAAATTTGGCTATGGACGGTGGTGAATACAAAACATCCCGGCATCCTCAAGTTCGTGGTGGGCGATCACTCTCTGGAGACCTTTAAGCCTTTGTGGCAGATCGTGATCGGTTGGGCAAGTTTTCTATATATCACCGATGGTTATAAGGTGTACGCTTGCGTGATTGAGGATGGAGACCAAATGGTTCAGTAAAACAGGGATGACTCGGGTCGAAGGGGAAAACTGCCGATTACGGCATTACAAGCGCCCGATTGCATCGCAAGACGTTGTGTTATTCCAAATCGGTTCAGATGTTAACCACCTCAGTTCGACTGCTCATCTACTATCTCAAGCATCGTCAGATTCCGGCATTTACTTAAATCATTCTCTATTGGGCAACGCCTAATAAAGAGTATTTAGACAAACCAGACGACCAAACTACCTCCTAACCTATCAACGAGGGGAGCGCAGCGGGAGGACTCGCACTCACCCCTGAAGAAGTTGAAGAGTCTGCAAACTACTTGATGATGGCGGATTCTTCAGATGTAGTGGTTGCAGTATTTGGGATGCTTCGACACTTCTGCCAGCAGGCGAAGCAGGCAATTTGGGCATTGATTCCCCGCGAAAAAGGGCGGAGCTTTGGAAGATGGCAGCAAAGGGCTAACGCGATCGCTTGAACCGCGTTCCCGAAAAAGCAGTAACGGAAAATTCCGTCTCAACCGGGACACAAAGAAAATCTGACCCTTGCACTCAGGCAGATGCAATGAGGCTCGGATGCGATCGCGGCGGCGCTAAAGTTGTACCAGCGATTGCAGGCAGATGCAATGAGGCTCGGATGCGATCGCGGCGGCGCTAAAGTTGTACCAGCGATTGCAGTCAAAGCGCGGCGACAAAGAGGCAAGCAACTTATGAACACTTGATGACCCCATGAACGCTTGGATACCCCATGAATGCCATTGGGAAATAAAATTGTTAGCTGCTAATCGAAATCTAAGATATGAGCGGACTCCTTATTTCGGGGAGTAAGCGATCGCTAGTTGTAGTTCATGAGCGCGGTATACCGCGCCCATGGGATTGAGCGATCGCGTTTGTCGTCGGAGCGATCTCGCTCGTTTAACTATTGCAATGAGATCGCACCAACAATTGTGTGCCAATCGTAGTTAGCAGAAAATTTACTACAAAACCACAACCTCGCCCTTATGCTTAGGCGTGGGCGTTAAGCTTTAAGCTAACGCCCACGCTCCTGTCCCTTTGTAAAGTCGCTAGGCTCAGAATTAACAGGACTTTTCAAACCCAAACAAAGTGTTTGAAAAGCCAGCTCCAAAAAACACCTTTTGGGAAGCAACAGAAGAAATTGATATCCAGAGCCAAAATTATCTCAACTTAATGCGCTTCTCTATGTCTATTCTGAAGGATTCTTGACCGATAACGGCGGCGGTGGAGGCAAAGAACCTGTAGGTAAAGACTGCAACGCCATTAATGCAGGAGCCACCTTTTGTTCAGGAGTACGACGGTCGTAAACCTTGCGCTGCATCTCTGGAGAATGAGCCATCAGATCAGCTAAAGCCACCAGCACCTCATCTGACGTACCAGAGAGTTTCAGATGAGTGACAATTGCATCTCTAACCATGTGGGGTGTAAAAGCCTGGCCCGTCAAGCGATAAACTCGTTTCCGCACATAGTTGTACAGAGATCCATCAGTCATCGGTTTCCCATTGGGTTGGGTGAAAACATAGGGATGAGTTGGTTTGAAAACCTGCCGCCATTGAGATAACCACTCCTCAAGCAACGGATAAACATTCGCTGGAAGCTCAACAATTCGTTTCTGACCATTCTTGCAGTAGCTGTCTCCAGTTTTAAAGTCAGCAGCAGTGTGTTCAACGAACCACTTACCATCCCGATTAATTAAAGTTCGTCCTACCTCCAATTCCCGAATTGTGCGTCCCCGGTCAGGGAAAAAACTTAGCACCAGAAAAATTAAAGCGATTTGATGACTTTGAGCCACAGTCTGCTCCGAACGTTTATTACCGCATTTAGTTCGGGGTGCACATTCTTCTAACAAACGCTCCGCACAGGCTTTAAACATCGGCCATGTTATCCACTTCTTCGACTCATCTGATTTGCGAGGCGTATTGTTAACCCGCACCATAATTTCGCATTCCAACCGCCGCAATTCCTCAATAATTGGAATATCTCTGTATCCAACCCGTTTGTTTGACACCACCTGGCGAGATTGGCATTTAGATTCCTTGTGATAGAGAAACTTAGCGATTGCCACACTAGCTTCCACAACTTTTAATTCAGTATTGGGGGATGCCTCGCGAGTCTCTCGTAACCATTGCAGGTGTTCGTCGAGCAAGTCCATTGTTTTATCGATAGCCGCTTCATCTCGCTGACCATCAGGGGTTAAGCCACTACCAAAAACGAGCTGTTTAAGGTTTAACTCTTCCAGGAGTACGCCTTTGTAATAATGAAGCCAACCCAACAATCTTTTGGCTGAATTAACGTGACCTTTAGCGCTACCTTCACGTATGGGTCCATCTTGGCGTTTGCGAGTGCCAATCACGCTGGTCTGAAACTTTAAAAAATCGTTGAGAGAGGCTTGTAATTCCCTGGGAATTTCCGGGTTTTTTAACCCATAAGAAAAATTAGGAGAACTAGGCGTTAGCTTTTTATTAGTGACCCGAACATTGTCGCTGACTCGACCTCTGCTGATCCGAATTGGGGGACAACATTGGTGAGCATCCGTTTTGGCAGAAACTTTCCACCAAGACTGCTGATGGCACCAATCCACCATTCTTTTTAGATGCAAGCGATAAGTACGAGAGCTACCAGGATTGCCCAAACTGACAAAAACTTCTTGTTGGTACTCAAGAGCATGATTCAATTCATGAATAGGAACCTGTTTCATAAAATCTAAACCAGCGTTAACATCCGCTTGTGTGAGCTTTTTCCGATTCGGTAAGGGAAATCCCCATTTAGGTAAGGTAAAGCGAATTAAAGCAGTACGAGTCGAAGCTGTTACATCAGTTTCCTTATCCAAATGTTGCGATTTAAGAGCATCGGAATAAAGCTGATAAGCATCGGCGAGAGTTTGCGGGCGGTTGATTAAGAGATACATTTTGTTTTCTCCGAGAGTGGTTATTTGTAACGTAGTGGGATAAACGGTATGGCACACTCAATTTATCCAAATTTCCTCTAACCTTTGACTGACAAGAAAGCTGGAAAAGCTTTTAGAATATCAGGTTGAAGCTTCAAGGTATTTGCCCAACGTAATAAATATTTGTTAGCAATATTTATTACGGCTATTTAGGCTAAGTTCCTAACTATTTGGTGGAAATTTATTTAGCCCAAAAAACAAAAAGGGCGGCTCAATACAGAGTCGCCCTTTTTGGGATTGGATATTTAATTAGTGCTGCTATAGAGCATAACCTTTAGCCGATTAAAGTGTCAAGGGCTTGCTGGCGAAGATATTTTTCCATCATTAGGATAGAATGCCTCACTAACTCTTCTGACTGTTCTTTGACTCCATGTTTACTGCTACCCACTCAACTTGCTTTGTAGAAAGTAGTTATACGGCTCATAGATATGTAGCGACCTGCATATTTACTCTTCCCTTTTTTGGATTTCACTAACATTTTTAAGCGTGCATAACCTTAGTGAATAACCCCGTTAAGCGACCCGGTGGAGTTTGAGCCACGATGTTTATATCAGTGCGAGCGCTCACACAATAATCTACCCACCCGCACCGGGTGCAATCCCAATGTACTAAGGGTGGCTTCTTCATCTCAAAGGGTATCTCACAGCAGGGACATCTGCCCGTAAACATGGGGTAATAATCCAGCAGCTCTAGCTTTGACTCTGGCGTGAATCGTTGCCAAGGCATAGACCCTGGTCTGCTGTCATAAATTGGTTGCTCCAGCACGGGATCGTTATCAACAAACCTCGTTCCCTTTTGTGCCCACAATTCAGCAGGTTCAACAGAGGGTTGAAAGTCGAGACAGCGATCTCTATCTAATCTCGTGGAATACACGGCAAAAACTATACAAGGATTACAAAGATTAAGCTGGTAGCGATCGCGCTTTAGCGAATCCCCCAGAAATCGATAGATTACTGCTTCTCAGCTCCTTGGCGGTGTCAAACCGTTTAATCAAATCTGTAATGATACGTGGGTGATTAGTCTTTAAGCCCACCTCTGGCTCTGTACTTGTGGTATCGGTAAAAAGTTGGACTTCTGGGTAGTCCATGAGCGATCGCCTGAAGGTGACAAACGCGATCGCGCTTCAACATCTGAGCGATCGCGCCTCACTCCGCCCTAAGTGTCTCTTTCGATTCCTTTGGTGTTTTCTCAAAAACTTGGATGTTTGGCTCCAGTAGCACAAAGCCGTTTTCACTCGTTTGGCCCATCTTTCCAGCGATCGCCAGTCGGGATAGGTACATTTCTCGACCGGCGATCGCCCTGGTGTCCGCTCCGTTTCTACATCGTCATACACTGATTGAGCGTCCGGTTCTCAACCGCTTCAATGAAAGGGTCATTTCCTTGAAGCTTTGCCTGCCAGCAGTTGGAGACAACGAAATAGAAAGCAGCTAGATGACCCCAGTAAGCTTTCTGGTCTTCTGTCTGAGCATATTTCAGAAGGCTTTTACTAGAAAAGTACATCAGGTACTTGGCTATAGATGGTTCGAGACTGGATGAGAAAGGGTTCATCTTTAAGAAGTGGTTTAAAGTTCAGAGTCAAGCGTCTTGAAGTGCGAATTGAAGCGGCAGTCTCGGCGGCTATCTTGCCGTGCGATCGCTTCCTGTTGCGACAGTCATTGGTAATTAAACATCTAAACATCCAATTGTTTAAACATTTAAACAATTGGATGCTTAAATGCTTAAATGCTTAGAACTGCGATAGAATTTGTCCATCAGGACTCATTGCCGCATCCCATGATTGTGACAGTGGATCTAAGCTTTTAAACATTCAAGCATTTAAGCATTTAGATGCTTTTCGCTTTGAACTGCGATAGAATCTGTCCATCAGGACTCATTGCCGCATCCCATGATTGTGACGGTTGCTTCATTTAAAGGAGGGGTGGGGAAAACAACCACGGCCTTACATTTGGCTGCCTACCTTCAACAGCATGCTCCAACTCTTGTGGTAGATGGGGATCTTAACCGCAGTGCTAGTGAGTGGGCTAGTCGAGAGAAATTACCGTTTAAGGTTGTGGATGAAAAGCAGGCAATCCGCTTTGCCAAACAGTACGAACATATTGTGATTGATACACCCGCCCGACCTGCTCCAGAGGAACTCAAAACCTTGGCATCAGGCTGCGACCTACTGGTCTTGCCCACTTCGCCTGATGCGCTGGCTCTCAGTGCCATGCTGCAAATGGTGGCGGCGCTGCATGCCCTTACTTCCAACTACCGAATTTTGCTAACTCTGATTCCTCCTCATCCCAGCAAAGTAGGAGCAGAAACGAGAGCTACGATTGAAAATGCCTCTCTACCTATCTTTAAATCGGAAATTCGACGGCTAGCAGTCTTCCAACGAGCTGCCTTAGAAGGGGTTCGTGTGTGTGATGTGAAAGATCCCTATGCTAAAAATGCTTGGCGCTGCTATACCGCTGTTGGGGAGGAGATACTGCCATGAGCCGTTTTGACGAGCTATTCAATGCCGCTAAAAAAGTACCTGCGCCTGAGGCCGAGCAGACCAAAAGTACCAAACTATCTAAAAGCAAAGACCCCAACTATATCCGTACAACTGTTTACCTTCCCAAGGAATTACATCGACAACTGAAGTCTGTAGCGGTGTCGGATGAGCAGGAGATGAGCCAGATTGTTGAAGAATCCCTTGCCCAGTATCTGAAAGCTCGATCGACTCATCTAGATGTTTAAATTCTTGTGCGATCTCGCCACTACGTCCTGATAGCGGCGATGGTAGCTACCAGCGCCTATTTTTCTGCCTCATCTCCCCGAAACAGCTATTGAGCCAATTGGTATATTAATGTTCTACTAGCTGGATTTCGGACTTTTCCTGGTGAGTCAGTAGTAGTGAGAGCGCTACAGATAGGCTATAGGCAAATTTGGGGAAGCAAGCACGGAACAAATATATCTCCTTTGAAGGCAGATAGCTCAGTTCTGAGCGGTCATTAGACTTCTTGCACGAATCAGGTAGAAAATGGCTTTCATTAGATCAGAGTGAGGAATCACCCATGACCTACGAACACCTCAAAGACCTAAAGCATAGTGCCTTCAAGCGACGAAGTGGCATTAATGAATCCAGCAATGATTGACCCACTAGCTCTCCCCTCACTACCACTGCTTGAACATCGTCATCTACCCAAGTGTCCAGCTATTTACTTTGCTCTGAAAGGCAATAAAGTTCTATCGCTCTTGTGTCACTTTCGGGAAATTCGACGAGTTTACGTTGTATCAGCCCACGAAAAATCAAGGTTTCATCCCAGTTTGACAGAAAAGCGCTACATTGGCAGAGCTAACAATCTCTATCGCCGCTGGCTAGCTCATCATCGTTGGAATCAATTTCAGAGTCTAATAATTACTGAAAACATTCAGATAGCATGGCTGGAGTGCGATGACACCAACTTACTACCGGAGATTGAGAAGGCGTTGATTAAGTATTTTTAGCCACGCATTAACGGCGCTAAAAATCGCCTCATGCGTCGAAATCCCAATGCCTCATATGTTTGTACATACATAACCCATGAAATGAAAAAAGAGTTGGAAGAATGGGCAAATGAGGAAGAACGCTCTATGTCTTGGCTTGTTGCCAAATTGATTGAGGAAGCGCTTCTTAGGCGTCGGTAACAGAAGCGCCAACAATCGTCGAGACAAAGTGAGAAGTAGCGATGCCTGTGACCCGAACTACGCACTCCTGACCCCAACCTAGGCAGAACGTAAGCAGGTTTTCAAAAGAACTGTCCAGCACAAATTAGATGTAGTTTAGTAAAAAACTGGATATAAATGTTAAGAAGCAGACGCACTCAGATTAAAAATTCTGCTAAACAACTCCAACAAGAAAGCGAGTTGCAATCCCCGGCTTTATTAGAACTAGCTAGAATTCTTTATGCTCGTTTAAACGAGCAAGGATTTGAATTTCCCAATGAAATCAAAAAGAGCTATCCAGAATTAGAAAAGTTTTTAACCACTAAGCTAGCAACATTCGCCGCCGAAGCCTTGCTGGAGCAGATTAATTTTAAAGACCTACCTGTAGAGGATATAACTGCTCTACTAGGACTTGAAAAAAACCCGACACCCGTCACAGAACCCAAGCTTTCAACCTTAGAAGAGATTCCTTCCTCATCTCCCTTTAGAGTAGGAGTAGAATCTTGCTACCGAATTGATAAATGGAAAAATAGCCCTGACAACTGGGGAGTTTTTGAATCTCCTTGCAAAAATAAACCTAGCAATAG
Organism: Trichocoleus sp. FACHB-40; assembly: GCF_014695915.1. Classification (GTDB taxonomy): domain Bacteria; phylum Cyanobacteriota; class Cyanobacteriia; order Cyanobacteriales; family FACHB-T130; genus Funiculus; species Funiculus sociatus. Next base: position 50,852 of record NZ_JACJPF010000037.1, on the reverse strand, counting down.
TGTAGAAGTTTATATATCAGGGGGGAATGATGGCGAAATATTAGCGCTTGAAGCCGCCTTGCAAATCATCGATCTAATTGGCATAGATGCAGCAAAACTTCAGTTAGTTTTTGCTTCGCATCTACTTAATCAGCCTAACCCTTGTCTTGCTAAGTTTTCTTTGAAAGGAACCGAAGTCATCAAACAAATAGGCTGGGATAAAAAACATCGGTTAACCATTTCTGAAAAGCTAGCTCAACTTGCCAGCATTTCCTTCCATTTAGGAAGAATGCTGATGAGCTGTACGTGGGTTGAAGGAAAGCCCAAAGGCAATAAAGTTAATGCCAGTGTTAGCGTCTCTCCTCTGTGGGTTGTTAAAACAGATGTGATAGGGCAAAAGAACTTACTTACAGGGAAAGTAGAGCAGCCTGATGAGGTTTATATCACTGTCAGCCCTGGCCCTTGGGTTGATAGCTGGTTAAACCGTGTTGGAGCAAGAGCTGGTACGGCGTTATGTCAGTTTGGCTGGCTAGCTACAAACATCTTGAAAATTGACCCCTACCACGATGAACTTGCTCTCAAGCTGGCAATTCACCTGACCATGTTAAGCCGGATTAAGGCTAGGGATCAAAAACCCTACGAACACAAAGTGGGGGAGCTTTTAGAGGCGGTAGAACTGGAATCCCGAATTAATGCAGCTCGTTCTAATAGGGATAAAGCTCGCGACCTAAAGAATGACTGGAATAAGGCCGTGAGCCTGTTGACGAGTTTGGGTTGGCGAGTCATCTTTGACGATGCCACCTACCCAGAATGGTTAAGGCCCAATAGCAAATGTGAAAAACCCTCTGGCTGGAAAGACAAGAAAATCATTGATTGGCTCTGGGAAGCCAAACTGACGATTATTCCACCAGAACCAATTCCAGCCCTGCTAGCCACTAAAACGGAGCCTAAGCAACTAAAGCCAGCCCTCAAGCTCGAAAAGGTATCACCTCTCACACCATCTCAAGTGCGACAAGCGCGGCAGGCCAAAGGATGGAGCCAAGCTAAACTAGCGGGATTTCTGGGAATGTCGCAATCGCTAGTAACTAAGATTGAACGCGGCGAGCGTCCAATAAATCCAGAACTAGAGACTAAACTGCGAAAACTATTGGACATTCTGCAAGACTAGGAAGCGTTTCAGAACCTAAAACCAGCCCTTTCGTGGGCTGTTTTTTTTTCTAGAGATTAATACAAACTTGTATTAGAAAAAATTACCCAGGAAAATTGGCTTCAAACCTTTACAGTACAAAGGTTTCAGCTTTAGTACAAAAATGCCCCATCGTCCCACCAAAACGCCCCATCGTCCCACCAAAACGCCCCATCGTCCCACAAGGCTTTTTTGGAACCATTGCCCTGTAAAGCTTTCAGCGTTTTAGTACATCCCGATCAGTTTGAGAAGTTTGATGGGCGTACAGCCCTCCTTGAATCCGGGCTGGCATAATTAGGAAAAGAAAAAACAGCGCCGCGTCGCGAAAAAAACCACCGCTGATGGCAAGGCACAAAAACCACCAAAAATCAGCCGATGGCAAGGCTAAACAGCAGCAGATGACGACTTGGGGAAACCCAAGAAGCCAGCTAACCCTTGACGCGGCACTTAGCACATTGACTAGCAATGTGCTGGAAGACGCCCTAACCCAAACGCATTAGGCGATCGCCTAGTTGCCCTAAAGTAAAAACACACCTATTTAGAGGATTGCTTATGAGGCTGCGAAAAAAGCAGCCATAGTCAAAACCCTAAAACAACAACACCCCCACTCAAACGAGTAGGGGTATCGTGCAGACCTGTTGGTCTGTGGTCATCTTAATAAACGGAGCAAAGTCGCTCAGACAGTCCAATTAGGGAACGCTCTTTATCTTGGCGGATACTCGTTCTCTATCGCACTGGCTGGAACGCGGTTTTAGTGGTCTTCGATGCCTTGTAGCTATAAATTGGCATTCGTAGCTACAGATTGGCTTTGGCTAATTACTATCTAGCTTATCTCGAAATCCAAAGCCAGCGCAACACGCACGCGCCACCACAAACCGCACGACTTTGACTCCTACAAACCATACCCTGTAAGGAGTTTAGCTTGTGCCACTACAAATATTGGAGTTATTAAAGCGCGTGTGCCGCTGTCAACCTCACTTAGAGGTGGCAGCATGAGTCAATTCAAACTCTTTAAGCGCGGTAGCTGCCCCATCTGTAACGGTCTTCGGAAAGACTGCCGTGAGAACGCCCACACCCAGATCGTCCACTGTCGAGCTGATGTTGTTTCAGCGCCCCTTTACCGCTTCATCAAGCAAGACACCTGGGGCTTCAATATGTGGGCTGTTGACCGGGGACAAGATTCTTGGAACGAGCAAGAGTGGGAAACCCACCGTCGTCAGATAGCAGCCGAACGAGAGCAACGACTGCAAGAAGAAGCCAAACACTTTGCTTCTCTGCTTAATGTTGAAGAGCGAGATCGCCAAATCCGCAAGCTTCACCAACAGATGGGGCTTTCTACAAAACATCGGCAGAAATTAAGCCAACGAGGGCTAACAGATGCCCAAATTGACGCGGGGTTTTTCTTCAGCATTGCACCTTGGCAAGAAATCAGCGGCATCAATGCGAGACTCGCCGGGGTAGATTTGTGGGGTAAAAAGCTGTTAATTCCTGCTTCTGGCATTGGATGCCCCGTAAGGGATGAATTAGGGCGTTTAATCGGCTTCCAGACCCGCTTTGATGATGCCACTGATAGCAAGTACAAGTGGCCCACCAGCCGCACAGCCAAGCGTCCAAACGGTGCCACTTCTCACCTGCCAAACGGAGAGTTACCCATCAGCTGTTGCCGTCCCGCCACGACGGGCGAGATGGGCAGAAGTTACCTCACCACCCCATCCCCCAGCTCAACTAAAAGCATCGGGTTAGCAGAAGGCTTCCTCAAATCCTATATTGCCGCCCAAAAGCTCAATTCTGTAGTCATCGGTGCTGCTGGGGGGAACTTTACCGCTAGCCGTCAACAACTCAAGACATATCTGGAGGCGCTATCGGCTGAACTCAGCACTCACACAGTTAACTTGTACCCAGATGCGGGAGCCGTTGCCAACCCCTCTGTGATGCGGCAATATCAGCTGACGATTGAGTTAGTGCAGGGGTGGGGGTACGAAGTCCAAGTAGCTTGGTGGGGTCAGCTGACCAAAGAATCCCCTGACATTGACGAGCTAGAAGGCCTGGAAGCGATCGCTATCATTACCCCAGAGGAATTTTTAGCTAAAAGCCAATACCAGAGACAATTCAGCATCAATCTTCCATTGGAAAACGCTCCAGAGAGCGAACCCGACTCTGAAGAATACGCCGCCTATGTGCAGCGGGAAGCGGCAGAGGAAGCCCTAGAAGCCGCACAAGCAGCCCAACGGGAAAAGCTTCAGAAGGAGCAGTACGAGCAGCGCCTAGCAGCCGTACAAGCCCAACTGAGCGCTCTATCTTATCCACCGACGCTTTCCCTCAACCAGCGTTACTTAGGGAAAGACATTTGGAACAAGTTACCCAACCTCAAAGGTTCTATCTGTGGCATTAAGAGTCCCAAAAACACTGGGAAAACTTGGGCATTAATTGCCCTTGTAGAAGCCGCCAAGAGAAGAGAACAGAAAGTCTTGTTGATTTACCATCGGCGGATTTTAGGGCGCGAGGGCTGCCTGAAAGTCGGTGCGGACTACATTGACGACATCGGTGTAACTGGCAATTATGCGCTGTCTATTGAACTCTTGGGACATAATCCCACCTTGGGGCTTTGCTTTGACTCCCTGTGGAAATTAGATCCCTCTGACTGGGAAGGAGCAACTCTAATTCTCGATGAAGTCGAGCAATCCTTAAATCACCTGATGATGTCTACTACCTGTGAAGAGAAGCGGGGACTACTTCAACTAAAGTTTGCCAAAATCATCGAAACCGTACTTTCCACCGGAGGACAAATCATCGCCTTAGATGCCGATTTAACCGATTTGTCCCTCAACTACATCAAAGCCTTTGCTCCGGATACTACACCAGTGCATTTAGTTTTGAATACTGTACTCGCTCCATCTTGGAAGGTACAATTTTCCACCAATGCCATGAAATCAGGCATCGAAGCCACAATCATTCACTCTGTATCCGCAGGTAAGAAAATCGCTATAGCGGTAGATTCCCAAAAAGAAGCGGAAGCATTAGAGCGCGACATTCTCAATTCTTACCCGAACGTGAAAGTGCTGCGGATTGACCGCAAGACATCAGAACAGGAATTAATCAAGGATTTTGTCAAGCGTCCTAACGAGGGCTTGCAGGCGCTTGAACCACAGGTCTTAATCTACACTCCCACAATGGGAACTGGTGTCAGCATCGACATTCCCTATTTTGATGTAGTGGTGGGAATGTTCTTCGGACGCATTACCGACACTGAAGCACGGCAGATGCTGGGACGAGTGCGAGCGCCAGTCCAGCGGCTGGTATGGTGTAAGAAGTTTGCCTCTGACTCTGGCGTGAGTACATCGCTACTTCCCGATGTAGTTAAGCGTACCTGCCACCAGTTCCACAAAAGCACCTCTCGGATAGTCGATTTGGCAGCTGCACTAATTGAAGCTGAGGTTGACGCTGTTGAATTGTTTGAAACAGCGGCAGCACTCCTGAAAGGGAATAACTTTAATTGCTCTCATTTTGATATGTGGGCATCTTTGCAAGCGCGGCGTAATGGCTCTTTGACGAATCTTCAAGAGAGGTTAATCGCAGGACTAAAAGCCGAAGGGCATGATGTTGAAGTGGTTAATATCGGTCAATCAAAGGAAACGGCTCATACCATCAAAGGGATTAAGGAGGAATTAGAGTGGGAAGAGGCGACAGCACTCGCCACTGCCAAGGAGATTCCCTTAGAGGAAGCCAAGCGAATTCTTAAGACTGACCGCTCTACTGAGGAGCAACGCTTTCAGGCTCGTAAAGCTGTCTTGAAAGACAGATTACCAGGAATTGAGCTGACACCGGAGTTTGTTTACAAGGCAGCGATCGCCGAACATGGTCAATGGCTGCGTCAAATCAAGCTCTACTGGAGTTGTCTCAATCCCGATAAAGTGGCTCTGTTGGACAAAAAGACTTGGTTTTATCATTTAGCGAAGATTCTGCCTTTCCTGCCAGACATCCGTACTTACAGCTTTCAAGTGAAGGTATTGCGAGATTTGGGACTTTTAGACTTAATCGAAACTGGGGAGGTGTTGTCAAATTCTCATCCCCAGGTGCAACAGATCGCACAAAAGGCATTTAAAGACAGACGCCGAATCAAAACTGCCCTCAACCTGACAATCAAGCTGAGAAAGCCGGGAGACGCCAAGAGCAAAGGGCAGACCCCTATGCAAATCGTCAGCCGCTTGCTAGAAAAGCTTGGGGTGGAACTTGAGCAATTGGGGTACGATCACAAGCAGGAAGAATGGCTTTATGGGATTAACGAGGAATTTTGGCACGACAGCGACCGCAATGGGGTGTTACGGGCGCTGGATGAGAAATACGCAGACTTAACGGCTCAAGTGCCTGCTGCGTCTAATGTTCGGGCGGAGGAGCCAAAACAGCGCGATCGCTCGGCGCTTTATATAAATAATATGGAACGAGGCGATCTACCACAAAGCTATATAGAGCAAGCAGTCCAGACCTCAGACAATGCAGTTTTTGTTTCGATGAGAGCGGTTGAGGAATTTGACCAATTTGAGCCAGAAGACGGATATTACATCTCGATTAAAACCTGTGTTCAATTGCTTCAGGATGCTGTTGAGAAAGGCATTGATGCCATCAAATCCCTACTTAAGCCCTGGCGCTCACAGAGACGGTGGGGAGCTGTGCTATTGCTGGAAAGGCTTTCAGAGGAAGCTTTTAGGCGGTTAGAGCAGATGTCTCCGGATTTCTATAACTGGCTCGATGAGTCCTTTTTGCCGCTAGAAGGGGCAGGATAGCGATCTACGGAACGGAGTAACCCACTCCAATAAGGAAGCAGTTGCACGCCTATCTGAGTGCGTCGGCGAGCGTAGCAGAGTTTTTGTCAGAGCAAGAGCCGAAAGTTGACAACAACATAATTCCTGATGCTGACATCTGTTATTCCCCTCAAACAACTGTTGGCTGAATTGTTTGAGCGACACGTTACCGCCGCTGATAATCACCCCATTCTGGCTCCTGGTACAGCGACTACTCCTTGTAGCAGGGCTGCTGCTGCCGCCAGCGCACCCGTGGGTTCGACAACAATCTTCAGGCGCTCCCACAAGAAAAACATGGTGCGAAGAATTGCTTCTTCAGATACAGTCACCATGTTATCGACATAATGCAAAACCAGTGGGAAGGTAATCTGACCCAAGCAAAGCGTGCGAGCGCCGTCGGCAATGGTGTCAAGATTGTGAATTTTATGCAGCACCTTGGTTTGAAAGGAACGAGTTGCATCATCAGCTCGTTCGGGTTCTACCCCAATGACTCGGCAGCTAGGTGACAAGGTTTTGGCAGCAATGGCAGAACCGGAAAGCAAACCCCCACCGCCCCACCGCCCCAGCAGACTAAGAGTAAGTCGGAGATGGAAAAGTTGTTTTGCTTCAGCGAGCGTGAATTTCAAGTATTGTTAGTGTCATTAGTTTTTCGCCACTTGGTTGAGGCAATTTCCGAAACCCTTGATGGTCAGCATTCTAAAATTCGGATTTTCGTATGGCGAAAACTTCGTGGCACTAGCAAGTATTCAGTTCCGAGACTTTCAATTCAACACGCTCTAAATCCTTACGCAAATGTGCAATCCCTAAAAAATAGCTGATTGACTAGCCCAACAAGCTGCTTTTGAAACTGCGAGCGCAGACTTACGTAATTCTACTGTAGCCATTCGACGGTGGTAGCAGACTCCCGTAATTGTACTGTAGCTACCTGACGGTTTGGTGCCTGTTAATTCTAATTAGTAAGTGACTGTGTTTGACTACACTACTACTGACGAGAGGGGGCGCAATGTTTCAGATAACTCAATCCTGGCAGCTTTGGTGCTGGAAATTAGGGCTATTGAGTTCGTTAGCTGTGGGTGGGGCGCTCGCCTCTTCTGGAAATAGCGCCTTGGCTCAAATTACCTCCGATGGCACCCTTGGCGCTGAAAGTTCCGTGGTTAAACCGCTCAATCCGCAAGTTGACCGGATTGATGGTGGTGCCATTCGAGGCGCTAACCTCTTCCACAGTTTTCAGGAATTCAATATCGGTGAAGGACGAGGTGCTTATTTCACCAATCCAGCTGGGATTGAGAATATTCTGAGCCGGGTAACGGGAGCAAACCCTTCCCACCTGTTCGGGACGCTGGGTGTCTTGGGCAATGCCAACCTGTTTTTTCTCAACCCCAACGGGATCATTTTTGGACCCAATGCCAAACTGGATATCAGTGGTTCATTTGTAGCAAGTACAGCTAGCAGCCTGACCCTTCCTGATGGGACGAAGTTCAGTGCTACTAATCCGGGAACACCACCCCTGTTGACTATCAATGTTCCTGTGCCGATTGGATTGCAATTCGAGATGGAGCAGCCAGGAGCGATTGTCAATGCTGGGAACCTAGCGGTGGGAGTGGAACAAAACTTAACTCTAGTGGGGGGTACGGTTGCCAGTACTGGTCAACTGTCAGCACCAAGCGGCGCGGTTGCTGTGGTTGCTGTACCGGGGGCCAAGGTAGACAGTGGTATGCCTGTGGTGCAACTGGGGCAAGTCGGGCAGCTACTGAGTTTGGAGATGCAACCGCGGGCACTGGGCGGCAGCCAACCTTCGACACCAGTTTTATCTTTACCGCAATTGCTGGCTAACGGGGGGGATGAAACGGGTCTGACGGTCAACGGCAACGGACAAGTAGAGCTAGGGTCTGGTCTGCCGGTGAGCGCCGGTGATGCGGTGGTGCGTCAGCTGACAGCTCAGACGGCGACGCTGTCAGCTGCTCACAATTTGACGCTAGCGGAGAGCCAACTGTACACAACAGGAAATTTAAATCTGCTGGCACAGAATACCGTGCGGGTGCGAGATAGTGCGGTGAGTCCTTTTATTGCTTCAGCTGGGGGTCAGTTGCTGGTGCAGGGTAATCAAGGGGTTGATATTTTTGCTCTGAATCACCCTGACAGCGGTTTATTCTCTAATGGGAACATGGTGTTGCGAAGTGCCAACACCGTGGGAGGTGATGCCCGCTACACGACGGGCGGCAGTTTTCGGATAGAAAAGCTGGATGGAACTCTAGGAAAATTGTTCAGCCCCCATGACCCCATTATTCGAGCTAATGGGGATGTATATATCCAAGCCTACGAGGGAGCTTCTTTGCACATTTGGGCTACGGGTAAGGTAGAAATTCCTGACTATGTCTGGATTCAAAGCCCAGATCCAACCAACGGTGTGGTAGAGACAGTTACCTTATCTAATGGCACCTCTGTATCAATTAATGGAAAGAGCGAACCTACTCTTGATATTCGTGCAGGACTGACCCCTGCTGGGCTTAGTACCCCAACTGTAATCACTGCTGGTGGCACTTTCTATCCGCCCGCAACTATTACTACTCCTCCATCCAGTGCAGATATCAGCATCGGCACAATTTTCATTGCCGATGCCTCTGGCAATCCCTTGCCGGGAAGAGTCTTGTTAACGAATAAGTACCAACCCAACTCATTAAATGGAAACATTCAAGTTACAGACACTCAGGGACTGGGAGCAATTTTGATGGGTGGGGTTGCAGGGAATCGCTCAGTCGCTATCGACTCTCGCGGCAGTTTTACACTCGACGGCACGGTTAATGCTTCTGCAACCTCTATTTTTGGCAGTAATGGTGGCGATGTCACTCTGCTGGCCAAGGGCAACATCACGCTCACCTCTGGCTCTTCTATCCTCTCCCAGGGCTTATTGGGGGGTAATATCACCCTCAACAGCAATGCGGCAATCTTGCTAGCCAATAACTCCATCGTCAGCTCCAGCTATACCTCTGGATCGGGCACGGGTGGTGACATTAATATCAACGCTAGATCGATTTCTTTAACTGATGGCGCTCAATTAGGTGTTCTTACTTTTGGTACGGGACAGGGAGGAAATTTGACCGTGACTGCTGAGTCTGTGGAAGTCGTTGGTACCTCAGCAGGGGGAACTTCTAGTAGCTTGTTTGCCCAAACTAGAGGTTCTGGAGCTTCTGGAAACTTGAAGATTGTTGCTGGAAGGTTAACTGTCCAGGATGGAGCAATAGTACAAACTGGAACTTTCAGCGAGGGTCAAGTGGGGAAATTGGAAGTAACGGCTTCCCATTCCGTAGAGGTGGTTGGCACCTCAGCCAATGGTCAGTCTAGTAGTTTAGTTGCTCAAGTAGATGCAAAAGCTACAGGGTCTGGAGGAGATTTGACCCTTGACACTCCACGATTGAGCATCAGAGACGGGGCGCAAGTATCGGCTGCTACATTTGGTGCCGGGAGTGCAGGAAACTTGACAGTGAATGCTACCGACTCGGTGGAGGTGGTTGGCACCTCAGCCAATGGGCAGCCTAGTAGTTTAGTTGCTCAAGTAGAGCTAGGGGCCACAGGAAATGCAGGCAACCTGACTATTGAAACTGAGCGGTTGAGTGTCAGAGACGGGGCGCAAGTATCGGCTTCTACGTTTGGTTCAGGAAATGCAGGAAATTTAGCAGTGAATGCTACCGACTCGGTGGAGGTGGTTGGCACCTCAGCCAATGGGCAGTTTAACAGTAGGTTGTTTGCTCAAGTCAATCAAGTAGCTACGGGATCTGCGGGAGACTTAACTATTGAAACTGGACGATTGATCATTCAAGATGGAGCCTTGGTAGGAGCTAGAACTCTTGGCAGAGGACAGGGAGGCAATGTAACTGTAGCTGCCTCTAATTCTGTAGAAATGTCTGGCACCTCAGCCGATGGTCAGTTTACTAGTGCTTTGATTACTCAGACTGAAGGTATTGGAGATGCTGGAAACTTGGCGATTTCTACGGGGAACTTGATTGTCTGGGATGGAGCACAGATATTAGCTTCTACTTTTGGTTTAGGAAATGCTGGGAACTTAACTGTTGAGGCCAACAAAGTGGAGTTGATTGGCATCTCAACCCATGATCCGACTTCCAGTGGCTTATTTGTTAATGTCGGACAAGCCTCTGAAGGAATTGGAGGAAATATAACCATTAAAACTGGGCAGTTGAGCATCAGAAATGGTGCACGAGTATCAGCCTCTACGTTTGGTGCCGGGGACGCAGGGGATGTAACAGTTAGTGCCTCTGACTTTTTAGAAGTGCTTGGCACTTCAGCTGACGGTCAAATTCCCAGCCTGTTGGTTAGTCAGACTCTAGGGAACGGAGATACTGGAAATTTAACCATTGAAACTCCACAGTTGAGCATCAGAGATGGGGCGCGAGTTGCAGCTCTTACTTTTGATGATGGGGATGCAGGAAATGTGACCGTTCGGGCTTCCGAGGTGGAAGTGACTGGGACTTCATCTGATAATAAGTTTCGCAGCAACTTGTTAACTCAAGTTAACCCAGGAGCTAAGGGAGCTGGGGGAATTTTGACTGTTGAAACTGGGCGATTGCTAGTTGAAAATGGGGCACAGGTAGGATCTGGAACTTTTGGTGAAGGGAATGGGGGAAGGTTGGCAGTGAAGGCTTCTGAGTCCGTGGAGGTGCGCGGCGAAGCACCAGATGGTCTTCAGAGCGGCTTATTTACAGATACTACTGGTTCGGGAACCGCTGGAGATTTGACGATTGAAACTAGGCAATTGAGTGTCCGAGATGGAGCGGCGGTGTCAACTTCTACTCGTGGTTCAGGGAATGCTGGAAATCTATCCATTCGGGCTTCTGAAGTGGAAGTGCTGGGAACCACAGATGATAGTCTTCAGCCTAGTGTCTTGACTGCTGATGTCAAACCCGAAGGTACAGGCAATGGGGGAAACTTGACAATTGAAACTGCACGATTGACTCTCCGGGATGGAGCACAGGTAGCAGCGGGTACTCGTGGTGAAGGAGATGGAGGAAACTTAATTGTTACCGCCTCCGAGTCTGTGAAGCTGATTGGCACCTCAGCTAATGGTCAAACTAACAGTGGCTTGTTTACTCAGACTGAAGGTGCTGGAAATGCTGGAGACTTGACGATTGCCACCAAGCAGTTGATTGTGCAAGATGGGGCACAGATATCAGCTTCTACTTTGGGTCAGGGTCGAGGGGGAAGTTTGGCAGTGAATGCTTCTGACTCAGTAGAACTGATTGGAAGATCAGCAGATGGTCAGTTTGCTAGTAGCTTATCGGCTCAGGCTCAAGATGCTGGGGATGCTGGAAACTTGACGATTGCCACGAAGCGCTTGATTGTTCAGGATGGGGCAGAAGCATCAGCTTCTACTGCTGGCAAGGGTCGAGGAGGAAGTTTGACAGCGAATGCTTCAGAGTCTGTAGAACTAATTGGCACCTCAGCTGATAGTCGGTTTCGCAGCGGCTTGTCTGCTAGCACTATAGGGGCTGGAAATGCTGGGAACTTAAGCATTGCTACAGGAAAGTTAATTGTCCGAGATGGAGCATCCGCAACAGTTTCTACTGTAGGCACTGGTCAGGGGGGAAAATTGGAAGTGACAGCCCCTGAGTCTGTAGAACTGATTGGAAGATCAGCAGATGGTCAGTTTTTTAGTGGCTTGTTTTCTCGGACTTTAGGTTCTGCAAATGCCGGAAACTTGAAGATTGCTACTGGGCAGCTAATTGTTCGGAATGGGGCTCAAGTAACTGTGAGTGGCACAAGCTCAGGGGACGCAGGCAACATAGAAGTCGCCGCTCGCTCAATTTTTCTGGATAATCAAGGAGCCATTACTGCTGAAACTGCCTCCGGTGAGGGCGGGAATATTATGCTACAAGTGCAGGACTTACTGCTGCTGCGCTATAACAGTTTGATATCCACGACCGCAGGCACAGCACAGGCTGGTGGAAATGGCGGCAACATCACTATCAACGCCCCATTCATTGTCGGCGTACGTAAAGAAAACAGCGACATCACGGCCAATGCTTTTACAGGCAATGGGGGTAGAGTCGAAATCACGACCCAAGGCATCTTTGGGCTAAAGTTCCGTCCACGCCTAACCCCTTTGAGTGACATCACCGCCAGTTCTGACTTTGGAGTAGATGGCGTAGTGGAAATCAACACGCCTGGTATTGACCCTAGTCGCGGTTTAGCCAACTTGCCAGGAGAACCACGCAGCGTGAACATTGCCTCTGGCTGTCAAGCGAGTGGGGGGCAGGCATCTGTTGAATTTTTCAATATCGGACGCGGTGGCTCGCCGCCTAGGCCAGATGAGCCACTCAGTAGTGACACGGTTGTAGCCGATTGGATTAATCTCTATTCTGAGATAGAAAACGGCTCTGACCCAGCTACTACCATAAATCCATCCCACTCCCCGCCCCGTTCGGCTGAGGAAACTCAAGTCGGGGCGAGCAGTGCCAATGGTGAAGCGGTTCGCACTGCTCAAGCGCCCACTGCCAAGACTCGCCTGCTCCCACCTTGCCATGTCCACTAGGCGTTCCCAGAGGCACCGCCTTTTTCAGTACTGGCTGCGCTTGAATTTAGTGGTTTTGACCAGCAGCTTGAGAGCGGGTTCTTTGAGTGCACAAACTCTCGACCTTGCTCAAGCTCCTAACCGTGCGACTCCAATTCCTCCTGCACTGTCGGCTCCGCCGCCACAGGATTTGAGACAACCCTCTCCCTCGCCTACCCCTGTTCCCCAAACACCTTCTCTGCCACCCCCACCACCAGAAGAGCTACTGCCGTCTCCTACCTCACCTTCAACCGCTCCAGAGAGACCTCCCAATACGATAGACACCATTACCGTTACAAAGTTTGAGTTCGCTGGCAATAGCGTCTTCACCTCTGAAGAATTAGCTGAACGAGTCACCGCTGGCTTAATCAACAAGCCCCTTTCGTTGTCTAGATTGCTCCAAATTGCTTCTGATGTAGCCAATCTTTACAAAGAGCGCGGGTACAGCACTTCTGGTGCCAAAGTTTTTATCCCGCTCAAAACGCAGCGCAACCGAACAGGAATAGTTGAAATTCAGGTTATTGAAGGAGAATTAGAAGAGATTAAAGTGATACCAGTCGGCTCCCAGCGACTGAACCCAAACTATGTGCGCTCGCGCTTGGCTGTCGCAGGTTTAAAACCGTTGAATGTTGACCGTCTACAGGAAGGCCTACAACTACTAAGGCTCAACCCTCTCATTGAACAATTGTCTGCCCAGCTATCCGACGGGTCGGCTCCTGGAAAGAGTGTACTGGAAGTCCAGGTGAAGGAGGCGAACTCCTTCAGTACCCCACTCAGTACCAATAATGGTCGCTCCCCTAGTGCTGGGAGTTTCCAACGCCGAGTTGGTCTGAACGAAGCCAATTTATTGGGGCTGGGAGATGGCTTAAGCTTGGGCTACACCAATACTGATGGCAGCAACGGCTGGGATGCCAGTTACACTTTACCCCTTAATCCCCGCAATGGCACTCTCAGTTTTAGCTACAGTACCACATCGAGCAGTGTCATTGAGCCTCCTTTTAACCGACTTGATATTAATGCCAATTCGCGCACCTACGAAGTGACCCTGCGCCAGCCGATAATCCAAACCATTAAGCAGCAGACCTTTCAGGAATTTGCCCTCGGTTTGACAGCATCTAGAAGGGAAAGTGAAAACTCACTCTTAGGCATTCCCTTCCCCCTCTCACCAGGAGCTGATGACCAGGGACGCACCCGCATCTCAGCGTTGCGGTTTTCTCAGGAATGGACGCAACAAAACTCCAAAGAAGTCATAGCTGTCCGCTCCCAATTTAGTCTCGGACTCGATGCATTTGGCTCCACTATCAATGAACCTATTCCCGGGGTTGAGGCGATTCCCGATAGCCGTTTTTTTTCCTGGCAGGGACAGGCGCAATGGGTACGCCTCCTAGCTCCGGAAACTTTGCTGTTGGTTCGTGCTAATGCTCAACTGGCAGATCGGGCACTTGTACCTTCAGAGCAGTTTGCTATAGGCGGCTTTGGCAGTCTACGGGGTTATCGTCAGGATACCCTACTGACCGACAACGGTATTTTCGCCTCTACAGAAGTCCAGTTGCCTATCCTATATGCCTTTAGTGGACAAGGTGTCTTACAGCTAATTCCGTTTGTAGATTACGGTATCGCTTGGAACAGCTCAGGAGCAGAAGCTCCAAATCCCAACACTTTGGCTGCTGTCGGTCTTGGTTTGCAGTGGCGACAGGGCAACCGTTTTACAGCTCGTCTTGACTGGGGCATTCCTTTAGTCTCCGTAAAATCTAGAGAAAGAACATGGCAAGAAAACGGTTTGTATTTCTCCGTGCAGTACAACCCCTTCTGAAGTTGGCAAACTTAAGGATGCATGGTCGTACTCTCCTGAATCGAGTACACCATCGTGTGCTTATTCTGAGCCTTCTGGCTCTGTTTCTCACTACAGGAATACCGCCTGTCCTATCACAAATGCCTGCAATGAAGCAGATTGTCCAGGAGATATCTGATGCTCAACAGCTGGTGCAACAGGGTAAAGAACATTACGATGCAGGACTATTCTCTAAAGCAGTAGAGTCTTTGCAACAAGCATCTCAACTCTTCAAAGCCAGCAAAGATGAACTGAAGCAAGCCATAACGTTGAGTAATCTTTCATTGGCTTATCAGCAACTCGGAAAGTTCGATGTGGCAGAACAGGCCATCGAAGATGGTCTGAGACTACTAAAGCCAGAGCGAAATCTGGGCGATCGCCAAAAACAGCTGAAAGCTTATGCCCAATCTTTGAATATCCGAAGTCGTTTCTGGTATTTGCGGGGACAACCGGAAGAAGCCCTAAAGAGTTCGCAAAAAGCTACTGATATTTACAAGCAATTAGGCGAACCCGTCGGAATGATTGGTAGCCTGCTCAACCAAGCTCAAGCCCTGCAAGCTTTGGGATTTTACCAGCAAGCTAAGACGATGTTAGAGCAGGTGAAACAAATTCTCGCACAAACACCAGACTTTACCATCAAGGCTAGAGGATTGCGTAGTTTGGGTAATGTCCTCCGCGCTGTCGGTGACTTAAAGCAGTCCCAAGAGGTCTTGGAGGAAAGTTTGGGCGTGGTTGAACGATTGCCATCTCCTCAAGCCAAAGGTGAAGCCAAAAGTGCTGCTCTGCTTAGTTTAGGGAATACTATTCGGGCTAGAGGTAATCTGGAACGCGATCGCCTTGATACGACAACTGAGCAAAATTCTCTACCTTGGCGCTGCGTAATTAAACTTATTCCAGATCAAGCTGCAAAGTTTTATCGGGAGGCGGGTCAAAATTATCAGCAGGTGATTGATGAATCCTCCTCACCAACTACACGAGTACAGGCACAACTCAATTACCTGAGCCTACTGCTAGAAACTGAGGAATTGCCTGCTGCACAAGCTTTATGGCCTAAGATTCAGATATTTGATTTGCCTAAAAGCCGGATGGCGGTTTACGCTCAGATTAACTTGGCTAGAAGTCTGGCTTGCTTGCAACAACAGAAGAACATCTCTATCAGTCCCCCCTTGTGGGAGAAAATCGACAACCTGTTAGCAACAGCCGTTCAAGATGCCAGAGAACTAGAAGATCCACGTGCAGTGTCTTATGCTCTCGCTAATCGCAGCGGGTTGTACGAATATTTTGCTTGGTTAGATGAACAGTACCAGCAAAAGCTGAAAGCACAGGAGTGGATTCAGAAAGCCCAGCAACTTACTCAGGAAGCCTTACTCCTTACCCAACCGATTGAGGCACCGGACATAGCTTATCAGTGGCAATGGCAGTTAGGGCGTCTTCTTCAAGATCAAGGAAAGAAAGAAGAGGCAATTGCTGCTTACGAGGCTGCTGTCGAAACTCTCAAGTTTGTTCGTGGCGATTTGCTTTCCGTCAATTCAGATGTCCAGTTTTCCTTTCGAGATAATGTGGAACCCCTCTATCGAGAGCTAGTAGCTTTGCTCTTGCCACCAGGGGAAACTCAACCCGAACAAAAAAATCTCGAAAAATCTCTTAAGTATACTGAATCTCTTCAACTGGCAGAACTAGAGAACTTCCTACGGTGCAACTTACTAGATGCCAAACCAGTGCAGATTGACAAAGTTGCTGAACAGGAAGACCCGACGGCAGTAGTTTTTTATCCCATCATTTTGAAAGATCGGTTAGAAGTTATCCTGAAGTTACCTAACCAGCTAAAACTAATACGCTACCAGGCTCCTGTAAAGCAAATTGACTTAGAGCATACGCTCAATGAACTAAGGGGGAAGCTAACAAACAAATATTCCGGCCGTGATGAATATGAGCCTTTATCCAGCCAGGTTTATGACTGGCTGATTCGACCTGCTGAGAAATACTTTAATCCAGACATAATTAAAACTTTAGTTTTTGTATTGGATGGTTCCTTAAGGAATATTCCCATGTCGGCTCTGTGGGATGGTAAGCAATTTCTTATTGAAAAGTATGCTGTAACCATCACTCCCGGTTTGCAACTATTGGGTCCAAAACGCTTGGAACGGAAAAGATTAAAAGCTCTAGTTGCTGGCTTGACTAAAGGAGGCACGCTAACTATAGAAGGTCGCATATTTAATTTTAGTTTACTGCCAAATGTAGGAACTGAGGTAGATAAAATCAAGAAGATTTTGCCTGATTCTATAGAACTATTAGACGAGCGGTTCAAAACTGAAAATTTGCGTAGTCAACTCAACTCGTCTTCTTACCCCATAGTTCACCTGGCAACTCATGGAAATTTCAGTTCCAATCCTCAGGAAACTTTTATCCTCACCACATCGAATAATCATATCAATATCAACGAGCTACAAAACTTACTGCAAGCTGGGAAACAAAGCAGACCTGATGCAATTGAATTACTGGTTTTCAGTGCTTGTGAGACAGCCACAGGTGATAGACGGGCAGCTTTGGGGTTGGCAGGAGTGGCGGTACGCGCAGGAGCAGGCAGTACAATGGCGACGCTATGGTCAGTGAATGATAAGTCCACCGCCTTATTGATTGAACAGTTCTACCAAAATTTGAAACAGGAGCTAGCTCAAAAACAGGTAACTAAAGCCGAAGTTCTTAAACAGGCTCAACTGTATTTGTTGCAGAATATAAATTACACTCATCCCTACTACTGGTCTCCTTTTGTCCTAATTGGAAATTGGCTGTAATAGTTGGTTATTGTTTGGGAGTGCAGCATTGAATAACTTGCTCTGTTGCGATCACCTCCAAGCCAAGAGATTGCAACAGGCTAGTCCAATCACTTTCAGCTTGTGGGTCTGTATAGCGAATCTCTGCCAGCAGTGTCAAAGCATCCAGCAAAATGCCTTCTTTTGTATAAAGAGCTGCGAGTTCCCGTTGCGAGACTTTTCCTGTTAATTGACTTGCTAGACTAGGGCTGGGATCGACCCGTCTGAGCCACCCGTCAACACCCGGATTTTTTGATTCGTCTGTTGGCTCACAAATAATGGCAAAAGACCAACGATAAAGCTTTTCTTTCTCCAATGATTTTGGCAAACGCACCCTGACAACTCCTGGTGTCCCAGATAGTGTCATCAGAATCGGTTTTATAACGTTGTAGCCCTTATCGTCCCGTAACGAAAACCTAGCCTCAAGAGGAGTGGTGGATGCATAGGGAACATAAAACAAGAGTGTGGGAGAATCGCTGGTAGTCAAAGCCTCACCCTTTTGAGCTACTAATGCTGTTAAAGACTCTTGTTCATTTTCATTTTTCACAACTGGACAATTACCGCGATCGCTCCCAGATGTACGATTGGGGTCTCTGCCTCCCCCTGACGGATCGGAACTTCCCCCGTTTCCTGTGTTCTGTGCCTGGATTTGTGGGTAGTTAGTAGCCAAGCTAATTAATACCCAAGTGATAGCTAAAATAACTTTGATCCAAGTCATAGTTCAAAATATTGATATTGAATAAAATAATTGAACGGCATTAAACTCTAGTATGATTTGTACAGTATGTAGAAAACTGTTAATTTTATTTTCTATAACAGCTACTTTTAAAACTAATTAAACTAATCTTAATATCCCTCTTAGTAAGGTAGTAAGCTACATAGCTACTTACTACTAAACCCAGCGCTGCTGGAATGAGAGGTACCCAAACAGCATGACTGAAATAGCTAAAGCAGATTACAAATATTCCCGAAATTCCGAGGCTTATAACAACTATCAAATGCTTTATAAAGCGGAATAAAAGAGTCAAAATGCCTCCCATTATTGACCAAACTAAAATCCATATATTTTCGCTTATTTTTGACCAAGAAGACAACAAAGAATGATGATTTTCAACCGTGTTGAGAAGTTGACTGACTACATGAGCATGAATTTTAACTCCGTGCATTTTCCCCACAGGTGTTGAATGGTAATCTGGACTGTTACTTGTCACATAACCAATAAGAACAATCCGATTTTGAATCAATTGAAGTAAATCGGAGTCTGAATTATTCATAATGTCCGTAAGCGAGACTTCTTGAGCAACCTGGCGGGAAGGGGAGTAGTCGATCAGTATTTGATACCCCTGCATATCATTTTTTGGTCGTTGATACCCGCCAGAATCAGGTTTTAAAGACTTGAGTACAATAGAATCAATCCTTAGGTTGTCACCGGGATTATACCTGTACTGAGTCTGAGGAGACAGGTAATGCCTGACTACTTGAAAGCTGAAAGAATAGAGTGTAGAGCAAAGCGATTCCCGTCGTAAATCCATAATTAATGAATAGCGACGGACAATATAATTATCCGGATTGGTATCGCGTATCAAGGCATCACTGAAGCCTATACGTTCTGAGGAAACTCCGGGAGGGGATGCCTTAGCACGCAGAGGTTGATACTGCCTATTTACTTCACCAACATCACAGATAGCAATGATAGGACGAACACTATTTTGTATATGTTTACCTAAGTTTTCCCAATCTGCTTTTGTGCCTCCTGTTGCTTCCGGCCGCTGAATATCTAGCCCAATGACTTGCGGTTGATATTTCTCTAGTTTAGTTAACAGTTGGGTTACTACCCGATCGCTGAGGGGCTTTTTAAACTGCTTAACATTAACATCCTCATCGTTAACTGCAACTATGAGAATTCTTTTGTCTAGTGGTGGAACTGATTTTAACTGCATGAAGCGGTCATAAGCCCAGAGTTCTAAAGGTTCAAGTACGCTGTGCGATCGCAGTCCTACTAGCAAGATGGTGATAATCAAACTTGCCAGGAGTACCGCAAGCAGCTTGGGCTTTCTCGGAAGAGGCGGCGGTGCCAGCGGTATGACTCGATATTGGTCGTAGGGAAACTTGCTATCAAATTCAACAGAACTCCCCTTAGCTTTAATGAGAAACTCCTTCCAAGTTGGTGGCACTTCCAAGTGACTCTGAAGAATCACTGGCAACCACGTCGCACCAGGCAAGTCGGTAAATTTTTCTAACCTTGCTTGCGCTCGTCGCACTGCGGTATGTAAAGGTTGTCCCTCGGCATATTCACTCAAAAACTCCTTCAAAAACGATTGTGCAACTATGTCTGGTACCACGTCTTGCATAACGATAATCACTGGAATCTGCAAAGAAGCCAGCTTTTTCGCTAATCCCAAACCGTCGCACGAGTTGAAAATCGCTATTTTCAAACCATTACGACTAGCTTCTTTCAAAGCATTCTTGAACTGGTCAATTTCTAAACTCTCGCTTTCATTGATATAAATTCGACCTGTATCCCTTTCTGTCTGGCTATGACCCGCAAAAAAGAAAATATCCCAGCCTTTTTTTTCCCGAAGCGTTTCGATCAATTTTTGTGCTTTAGGCTGTCGTAAAGGAACTGGCTCCGCACCTTCTAAATTATCAATTTTTTCCCAATCTGGTTGCAAATTAATATTCCTGTCATCTCCAAAAACCGCTAAAATCCTTACTAGATGATTCTCGGTAACTATTTTTTTGACTATTTCTGGTTTTTCAAATTCTGGTAGACTGAAGCTAATACCAATATCCGGGTAATTTTCCAACAAGTCCCATACATACCAATGCAGTTTCCACAGCAGGGAATCTGAGGTTTGGAGAATTACTTGAATTCCATCGGCTTGATTGTCTAACTCTTTCACCAGTCTCTCTCTAATTTTTCCCCATCCTTGAGCGGGGGATCGTTGGAGCCAATTTTGTATACTTGTTTCCATACATATGACAAATTGGCGGCAAGCTTCAACCCCCTCGCTAGTAAAGCGATTAGTAACTAAGCTTTTATCTACCTGCCAATCATCATTGTTTCCCCGCTGGTAATTTTGCTCATCTTGGTACGACGATCTCAGGCTGCGAAAAACTGTCTGCCAAGATATATATAAACCTTCAATTTCTGGTTTAGGCGGTAGCTCCCCTTTAATTTGTGTCAATTGAACACCATCTTTAAAGATTTGTAGCCAAACTACAAATCCTTTGTCAAAGTCACCATCCTCTATTTTTAGAACTGCTAACCTGCTCATAACGGCTTTCTTTGGTTGCTTTAGCTAGGCAACAAAATCCTCGATAACGTTAACATCATTGAGCGTAACTTTGACGCGGAACCGTTTACCAAGTGGGGGGTTAAAGCGCAGTGCAATGGATTTATCCTTATCACCTGTGTAACCTTGTCCTTCATCATTACTTCTCGCTGCGACTTCTAACCCAGGAATTGTTTCGCTTGACTCTGAAAGTACACTTAGTTTGAGATGAGGAGGCAACTTTGTTTCTCTATATGGCTGTACTTGCAGAAAAACGCCGGTTCTCCCGTCAGCTCTTGGCATGATGGCAACAACTAGGGCAACTGCATGATCCCCCAATTGCATTCCCAAGTCAATCAGTCTGGCTTTTTTAATACCAGCTTGGGGATTTCTTGGGTCGATTTTTCCCAAGCTTAGGGCAGCTTGCCAACGAGTTTCTTCATCCTGAGCAGTGTGCAGCAATTCAGTAAGAGCTTTTATGGCCTCAGGATTCCCAGCACCAATTTCACCTAAGACTCCTGCTGCTTGGCAACGGATCTGTTCGGGTTGATTAGGTTGTAGCAGGGAAATTACAGGAGCGATCGCATCTGGAGAGGTAAGAGCAGAGCCTCTCGTACCGCGAACTGGATTTGGTTCTAGTGGGGCGAAGAAGGTTTCAAATGTCTGCCAAACTTCCTCAACCAGATTCCGCCTTTCCTCAACCAAATTCTCCAACCACTGCCTTAAGTCCACAACAAACCTACTGGATGTAGCTGCCGCGACAGCCGTAACTTGACTCCTACTGGATGTAGCTGCCGCGACAGCCGTAACTGTACTATCCGGATTTACCATACGTCGGTTGTATAGTTGCTGTCTCCATTTATCATCCACTAGCAACGCCGCCCATTGCTCAAACGGCACATCCACCCGTAGACGAGGGGAATAAATAGAGGAATCGCTCAACAGTTGCAACAACTTTTTAGCCTCAGCCTCAGATAAAGTTGGTAATTCTGGAATTTCCTCTTGCATCCGCAGTCCTAGTGTCACCTGCATGACGGTGAGGTTTTCAGTTAAATTTTCTGCTGATAATACATAGGTGCGATCGCTTGAGTTGTATCTGCCTTTATACTTTAGCTGGCGATGAGTAGCGAACCCGCACACCCCCATCCAGCAATCATCCTCATCCCCCTCCAAATTAATAAGCACCGCTAAGTAATAATCAGCTGCAAAGCTGGGAATATCCACCCACTCCTGGGGGACGCACAACTCTTCTAAATCTGTTGTTTCACTTGGTATAAGCACTATTCGACTCTCGCCTAGCTGAATTGCCGTACCATTCACCACTTCCCAAATACTGGGTAAGGTATCCTCACTGGGCCAAATTGAGGGTTTAGGCGCAGATTCTTCTGCCAGCCAGTCTGAAAGCCAGTTGAGGAAGGTATGCAAGCAAATGCGATTGAGATAGGCATTGTAACGAGCGATCGCATTAGAATGATTCTGAGCCTGCTCCCAAGCTTTTCTTTGCTCTGCCGCTGAAATCTTCAACCCGAACTGGTTGGAAAAAGCCGTTGCTAATTCTTGCAATTCATACATCAGTTCATCCTCCTTGATTTGATTGATGCAACCCTTTTACACATTCCTCTAGAACTGCTTCAATTATTTTTGAATCTTCTTTTTGTATTAGGAAGATATTTAGGTTTTCACAGGCTGATTTAACCAGGTTTTTCCCAAAAACCCAAAGCCATATACTTATATATTGTTTAATTTTATTATTAATTACGTTCAATAAAGCAATCTGTAATTTAGATTTAGCTTTTATAAGTGCCTCATTAACTTCTGATTTGGTTATGCCAAGCTGAATAGCAATTTCTTGCTCATCTAGTTTTTGCCCGTAGCGAAGGCGCAATAACTCTCGTTCTTGAGGGTCAAGTTTCTTGATTGCCTCAACCAAAGCAGCATGAATTAAATCTAAGTAAATAGGAGCTTGGTAATTATACTCCAACCATCCCGCTACATACTGCGTGACCCATTCAGTAGGTTGACCTAATCCAGATAAAGTTTTTATCAGTCTCAATTCAATTGTATTAAGGCGACGAGAAATCGCACTCTGCGTGACTTCAAATCTAACTGCTAGCTGGGCTTGCTCCAGCCCAAAACCATAGTAAAGTAGTACAAGTTCCTGTTGTTCTGGTTTCAGAGAAAGCAACTGCTGCCGCAAAGCAGCCTCAGTCCGATTAACAAGATTTCCCTGGTTTTCGACCGACTCTTCTGCTTCGATAGAACCCTGCAAGTCTAGTTCTAAAATTTCCTGTGACTCTTCAGACTCAACTTCACGGCCTGCTGATTGGAGTGCTTCAATAGAAAAGCGCGGCGCTATTGATTTGGGGTAATTTTGTAAAGCTGCAATACAAAGTTCCATCCAAGCTTTTAGTTGCTCATCAGTAATGTTTGTACTAGCAGAGACTTCGTGGGGTGCAGAGGGCAACAACTTCTCAGCATTGTAATATTTAACAGCTTCCTGAAAATCTTGGCCATCGGGATTGGGCCATTTCTGCCCTGTTCTTTTAGTAGGGTTTTGAACTTGGTTAATCTGATAAACTTGTTTAAAATATTTACGAGCAAAGAGGAACCTTGAAATTTCTGGTTCACTATGTCCGTCTCTGAAAAGTGCTTCTTTCAGTTCTTTATCACTTTTTTTGCACAATAGCCGCCAGCGCGAGAACTTAGAAACGGCTGCCTTATCTTTAATAGTTCTTATCAAAACTCCCGTAATATAGGTATTGAGAGAAGAATTATCAAAATTATATTTATCTAAAATTTGTTTAAATTTATTTTGTTCATAAATAAAACATCTAGCAAAAAATAGATATTCTTCCCAAGATTGATATTTATCCTCTTTCCATACCTGTTCAGCAGCCCTGTAGCAACTCTCTTCACAGTAAACAGTTAAGTGTTCTAATGCCATTTGTACCCGATTCGCTGGCTCCCATTCTTCTTTTGGCGTTAGATCCTTGAGAGCTATGTCCATCCAGAACTGCACTAAGCCTCTGCCTTTATCTTGCTGGTTGCATAATGATACAAACTTCTTATGTCTGTTTTTATATAACTCAACATTGCGTTTCAAATTAGGCTCAGATTTCAACTGAATAGTCAAGCGACCGTTTTTATTCTCCAGTGTCATATAGACAGAGAATAGCTCGATAGGGTAGTCACGGTTTGGTAGTTTGGGTATGCTGCTGAACATCTAGACCTCTTTTTTTTCCCCTGTTATGGCGATGTTGAGTGTTTGTCGGTAGCCATTACCACGCGGTCAATTAGATTGACCATATCTCAGTTGAACTGCTTTGGTGTAAGGGGCGGCGGCAATTGTGGCAAAATCTCTACTTCTGTTTGAGCATAGTGGCTAGGTGACTGCTTTATTAAGGCGTGCTACTTAGCTCTTTGGTGTCGTCATCTGGGCGTTATGACTAATTCTCTTGCGGCTGTGGGCATCTAATCCAAAATTTCTTATGCCGAAGTCAGCAGACCGTTAGATAGGGGCTGGTGAGCAGTAGTACATGACAGGTTTTACGTTAAAAGTGCCTCTTCCAGGCTGAACCAGAAAAATCTACGGAAAAAACCACATTACCCTCATATTCCCCCAGAGCTGCTCCCAATTAAACCAGTAGAAGCAACTCAAGCCCTTTAAGAATGAGACAACAAGGCGCTCATTAGAAAGATCCTTGCTTGAAATGCCTGCAAATCAGGTTGAGCTATCACTAGGCTTATGACACTTTTGTTAAGTTCGCAAAATGTTACCGATTATTTAGTTGGGCTGGGTTTCTGCACCCAGTCAGACCGAGACAAGCTCCAGATAGAGCCAGTAGCTGCCAAGAATTTTAATTTGTTAGTGAAGTTCCTAGAGGGTCGCAAGCTCCTCGTCAAGCAAGAGCGGCACAATCGGGATGGGAAAACTGCGGGCGAGTTTCTTAGCGAGGTTCGAGTCCAAAGGTTTTTAGAACAGTTCCCAGAAGTGAGGCACCTTCGCCCCTTTTTGCCGATGGTACTCCATTTTGATGTAGAGCACTCAATTATTGTCTTTAACTACTTAGATGACTATCGCGATTTAACTGATTTTTACGCCAAGGAGAATATCTTCCCGACAGCGATCGCATCCTCAATCGGAACTATTCTAGCCAACGTCCATCGCGCCACTTTCAAGCGTCAGGACTATCAAGAATTCTTCTCTCAAAATACTAAGGATGGACTCGGAGAGCAAGTTCCTAACTTGATTCGTAGCCTGGAACGAATTAGCCCGGAAATCTTCGGTGTAGTTCCTGCGGATGGGCTGAGATTTTTTGCTCTCTATCAACGCTATGACAGCTTAGGACGGGCAATGGCAGAGCTATCTACTGCTTTCGCACCCTGTTGTCTAACGCACAATGACCTGAAGCTAAATAATATTCTTTTGCACAAAGATTGGGAGCAATCCGGTGACAACATCGTGCGACTAATTGATTGGGAACGTTCAGCTTGGGGAGACCCAGCTTTTGATTTAGGAATGCTAATTGCTAGCTACTTACAAATATGGCTGAGTAGCTTGGTTATCAGTCAGGCACTCAGTATCGAAGAATCTTTGCGCCTAGCCGCAACTCCCCTGGAACTGCTACAGCCTTCGATTGGAACCCTAACTTTAGCTTACCTGGACAATTTTTCAGAAATTTTAGAGCATCGCCCTGATTTCTTTCGCCGAGTCGTGCAATTTGCTGGTTTGGCTTTGATTCAACAAACTCAAGCCATGATTCAGTACCAAAAATCTTTTGGCAATGCGGGGATTTGTATGCTCCAAGTTGCCAAAACTTTATTATGCCGTCCGGAACAATCAATGCCAACTGTTTTTGGAACCGCTGCTGCTGACCTAAATCGGCTCAGCTGTTCTGCTGCTTAAAATGTTTAATCACAACTCAAGTATTATGCAATTACTAGATTCTCTTCCTACTCAAGAAGGTTGTGCAACAAGCAATCGCATACTGGATGCTCTGCAAGACATAATCAAAGTTCAAATCCAGTCCAACTTCTGCATTCTCCATCCCGATTACAAACCTTGGGAACTTCCATCGGAGGTAGTAACCCGCTTTCAGGGAATGCCAACAGAAGTCCAGAATCGATACATAAGTTTGCAACTTCGCAGTTTTCTTTACGGTATCCATTACAACGGCTCCCTGAAAACAGCCCTCGCAAATTCAGATGCCAAGCCACTGTACCAGGATTTAGAAAACAATACTGTCTTGGGGGTAGACTTGGCGTTTTACGAGCGATTGCACGACAGCAATGCTGGAGAAGGTTACTTTGACCTTGGTTGGTTGGTAGTACGGCAGGAGAGTGATGGTAGTCTGGCTGTAACCAAAGGCGGTTTGACTCTGCATATTAAGCGAGAACAGCATCTCCAACCCACCGAACAATCTGCCGCTGTCGGCGACTCAGTTGCCATTCGGATGCCCAAAAATTTTGTCCAAAACGGATTTTACATGGCGGTTGGCAATGCAGGGCCAGAAAGTCATCAGTATCCAGAAGGGCATCCAGAAACCGTGCGTGTTTACTTCAATTTAACTACTGAAGGTGCAGTTGCAGTCATGGCAAGCCTGACGCATCTGCTGAATAAAATCTCGCTTCCCTTCACCTTTAAAGTCTTATACAACCCAACTGATTACGGGCGCTACGACTCAGGAGTTCTTTACTTTGAGAAAAGCAACTATGAAGCAGTCCGGCAAGTTTTGCTGACGGTTTATACACAAGCAAGAGTGCATTTTCAGCCAGAAATTCCTTTATTCACCAAGTTACTTGCACCAGGGTTGGGATTAGCAGAAGAACCAGACTGCAAATTTGCTGCCCAAGAAAGTTTTGGGATGAATCGCTGCCAAATTGTCGCTAATGGCTTACTGGAAGCTTGGCACAAAGGGGATGACTCCTCAGAAGGTCGGATTAGCGCTGTCTTCCAGCACTTCTCTCTCTTGGGTATTGATTGGCAGCGTTCCTATCTCAATGCTAACTCCGAAAACATTTACACACCGTTAAACCTATGAAAATAGCCGATATTTCCTCGAACTCGGTAATTTCATCCGACGCTGTGGAGCATGCCGTTAATAAATTTCCAGAGTCTAATTTGCCGTTTTACCGCAAACTTGGAAGGACTGATTTAACAGTTAGTTGTCTTGGATTGGGTGGCGGCGGTGGCATTTCTAGTGAGGATACCCTGTATGCCTTTGACCAGGGAATTAACTACTTTTTTTACTCCAGCGACTTGCACCACTATATCTACAGTTCGATGGCTGATGCGCTGCGACAGTTGTGTGGTCGTCGTTCCTCGGTACGAGAGAAAGTGGTGCTGGCAACGGTGACATACATCAAGAGTCCAGAAGTAGCCTTAGCAGCTTTATTAGACCAGTTTGTAGAACTGGGAATTGACTATATCGATGTGTTGTTCTGGGGTTGGATAGGTTCCAATGATGGGCAAGCTTTCCAAGACTGCTTGCAGCTTTCCCCGGATTTGCGAGGTGCCAGTTCCGTTTATCAGCGCACCATAGAAAGATTTTTTGGCGCTTCTGAACGCCTAAAAAAAATGGGAGCTGTTCGTTATATTGGTGCTTCTTTCCACGATATCAATCTGGCTCGACAGTGGTTGCAAAGTCCACTGTTAGATGTAGTGATGGTGAGACACAATGTGGCTCATCGTTCTGCCCAAAGTCAGGTATTCAATCAGCTGGATACCCAAGATGCTAAGCGACCCGGAATCGTCACTTTTAAGTCTACAGGCTCTCATTCAGGAGCGCTTTGGGATGCTCCTGCTGGTTTGCCAGCGGGGTGTTGGCAGCCTTCGGTTCCAGATTTGTATCGCTATTCTTTGAGCCAAAACTGCGTAGATGTCTGTTTGACGGGTTGGCAATGCCGGGAAGAGATTGATGCTGCCATTGCTGGAGTCCAAAAGGGCAAGCTGACAACTGCTGAATTAGATTACCTCAATTTGTATGGCGATTTACATCGTCAACGATTGAAAGTCTCAGAAATTCCACAGGAACGGTTGTTGTATTGCTTGGGTTATTGAGCGGGCGATTCTTAAAAGAGGTCTGTTAACTGGTAAGTTCTAGCTCCAGGCTATGAACAAGTTATTTCAAGAAGGGCATAGCATGATTGACCAAAGATATGTGTTTGACTATCGATACTTAGTCAAAAATTTTAGTTGCCAAAAAGAGCTAGGCAGTTGGATTAGAAGATATGTTGAGGTACACGGCTTCCTAATCTTGCAAGATGTAGAAAGTAGCTCTGATCTAGAGCGTGCAAGTCTATTTTTAACTCAACTTTGCTCCTTAATTGGTACTCTAGTACCCCATAATCCTGGCAATAATGACTTTGTTTGGCAAATCAAATCTCAATTATCTACCTCTGCTCTAAAGACCTTTTCTGAACATAATCAACACGCTCCACTTCACACAGATTCCCAATATAGGAACCAGCCTGAAAGATTCATTGCTTTAATGACGTTACACCAAGCTCATTGCGGTGGTGGCTATACAGAATTAGTTGACTTTAGGAAGATTTTCCAAGAGCTAAAGTGTACAGATTTGGGAAGTAGAGTTGTCCAATTTCTTAAAAGCGAAAGTTTTCCTATTGCTATTCCAAGTGTTTTTCAGGAAGCTTCAAAACCAGCATACATAAGAGCAAAGCTGGTTTCAGAAAGCCCTTTAATTCGATATAGGTACGATACCCTGAAAGCTGGATTGTCTCTAATAGAGGATCATCGAGTTGCAGCTTTTCATGAGAATCTTGATTTGCTTAACAACTTTATTCAATCAAGTCCTCATCGATTTCGTTTTCTATCATTACCTAACGAAATTACCTTTCTTGACAATCACAGATTCTTACATGGTAGGTCATCATTCACTGATTTAAACAGATTACTACTCCGAACTCGAATGAACTGAATATTTCAACACATGAGGTCAGTAGACATGACAAACTATCTCGAAAAATACTCAAAAGTTGGTCAGGGTGCTTGGACTGCAAAAGCTTTCTATGATATTACTGTAACTGCTTTATTGAATAATCAATTCAATGAAGTGGAAGAATTCATTGGTATTTTTAATATCATTTGTGGAAACTTTGGAGGTGAAGCAGCAGCCCGCAAATTAAGAAGTGCGGCTAATCTTTTAAGTACATATGGAAACCAAAAAGCATTAGCTGAATACTGCATAAATTTATCCAAACAAGTTCAAATTCAGCCTTTAGCTTCTTCTTGTATTCCGTTACCACAAATAGAAAAAAACTATGAATCCGAACAAATAATCTCTTCTCGAATAAGCGAGATTTGCGATTTCCTAAAATGCTCTAAAGCTGATTTGGAAAATTCTATTAAAGAGGAGATTGAGTCAGATATTATACCAGCAGATTGGGCTTTACAAATCCCTTCTCTCTACGAACAAGCCTACACTGAATGGTTCAGCAAAGTAGTTGAAACGCATCTTATAGGATATCTACCTAAGCGATGTTTTCCCTACTCCGCCCCGTGTGTCAAGGTTATTGGTTGGAGCTCTGAAGTTTGGCGTTGTTGGAGATTGTTGAAGCGTCCTACTTTAATTGATCCAGGAATTTTCAGACCTTCGCAGTTTTTCGTATGGCATATAATTCATGACTCTGTTCATATTTGGCAAATGCAAGCGTATGGCGAAAAATGGTCTAACATTTTGTCTCCAAATGAGTTCTTATTCCTGGAGGCACAAGCGATGTATGCAGAGAAAGTTTTCTTGAACTTAATGCAACATTCAGTGATTGAAGTGCCAAGCTGGTATCCCTCATCTTCAAAATCTATAATGCTTCGTCTACTGATTGGTCTTCTTGAACGGGAAATTCGTCTTGACTTAGACTTAAAAGTGCATCTTCACGGTCAGAATTTCTCAAGCTGGTTGAGAGAGATTTCAAAAATAACAAATTTATCGCCAGACTACTTCCAGGGTCTTACAGCTGAGTTGCTAGGTATGCCTGGTTTTTGTGCAGCGTATACTGTAGTGACTGATGCTTTTCAACGCATTCCTCAACAACAGCGAGAGATCATGCTTCAAGAATTTCCCAACATTACTTACGAGTCCATCGTGGCAGCACCAATGACGGCAGTATAAACCTAATTGGATAAGGCTAGCAAGGTTAGTTACTTTTGTAAATCAATTGCTCGGCAGATACTCAACTAGAAAGTTGTATTGCGCTTAGTTATCTAAGGTTTTAGGTTGCACCTAATATCTATCGCCCATACCTTTCAGGGTGGGGTTAAAGAAACAAAACCTTCCTACGCAAGCTTTCAGAAAAAATACATTTCTCAATTTCACAGGATCAAACTATGCAAGAAACTTCGGAAAAATTGCTATCCCCAGAAATTTTTGCTGCAACTGACGACGCTGTTGTCGCCTACCTGCGTCATTCTTTCAAATTTGTTGAAATAGCAGCACTGGCTGAACGGGATGCTTTAATTTTGGCAGTTTGCGAACAGCTTGGTATCACTATTTCTGATGAAGAATTGCAAGCGGCGGGGGATGCTTTTCGCTTGGAAAACAAGTTATTAGGTGCATCTGAAACGTTGGCTTGGCTGGGACAACAGCGAATTAGTGTAGAAGATTGGTCGAAAGGAATTCGAGTATCCTTACTGACGCAGAAGTTGAAAGAGCATCTTTTCGGGGAAGCGGTAGATAATCATTACATGACCAGCCGGGATGATTATCGGCGGGTGGCTCTGTCTCAGATTTTAGTTCGCGATTTGACAGAAGCTTTGAAAATTGCCCAAGCGCTGCGGGTGGAAAATGCTTCTTTCTGTGCGTTAGCTTTGGAATACTCGAAGGGGAAGCAGTCGCAACAAAATGCTGGTTTTGTGGGGATTCGGTTTTTGGCGGAATTGCTACCGGAGATTGGGAAGGCTGTTGCTGAGGCGAAGGAAGGCGAGGTAGTTGGGCCTATTCAGACCAAGTTGGGTTATCACATTCTGAGAGTTGAGAAGTGGTTTGCGGCTGAGTTGAATGAAGTCAGGGAACAGGTTTTAGAATCACTGTTTCAGGGTTGGCTACAAACGGCAAGCAGTTCTGATGTTGGTGCTGAAATGCGTTAATGAGATAATCAAGGTTTTGAATTCTCAACTGGGTAGCTAAGCTTTGCGAGTGCAATGCCTACCTCTGATTTAGTTCAGGGGTAGGATTTTTATTTGTTTGGATAGACAAATGCAAAACCATCTCGGTATCCAGTTTTTTCCGACAAAATTGTTTTAATTTTAACCTTATTACGTGAATCCATAATACTTTTTATGCGTCTATGCAACATTAATATAATTAAGACATCCACTAAAATTAAGGTTGAAAAATTATAATTGATAATATTATGTCTTTTTAAGTAGATTATTTATATTGCAATCCATATCTTATTAAATTTCAATAGTTAATAAGAGTTAGGCGAGCAAAAGTCTAACCACCAAAAAATAATAAATTTTGGAGGAGATTTATCAATGGCTACAATCAAAATTACCAACCTTCATCCTACTGGCTCTGAACTGTTCCATGATTCCGAAAGCTACCTTAATGAATTAACAGATGATGAGCTTAATTTGCCTGGTGGTGGTACGCCTGGTATTGTTACTACTTTGGCTATTCGCTCTGGGTATAAGTGCGCTGAAGTTTCTATTCGTGTCACTGTAGCTACTTACAACTTTGGGAGGAATCAGAAGTGGTGGTAACCGATAAAACAACGTAAGCCTCCCTTGCATAAATCAACCTCCTATTAAAGATGGAGGTTGATTTAAAAGAAATTAAATGGCAAAAAACATCTCAATAGCTGATCTCAAAATTCTCAACTTTCATCCAATACGCCCTTCTGCACTTTGGGCATAGAGTTTGACTCTACCTAAGCTTTTCGTAAATTCCAAATAGAAGGAGATCTTTCAATGGCTACTATCAAAATTACCAATCTTCACAGCACTGGTTGCGAACTGTTCTATGATTCCGAAAGCTTTCTAAATGAGCTAACAGATGAAGAACAGAATGTTGCTGGTGGTATCTACTACACTTGGTTACTCCGAAAGATGCCTCCTTTCCGTCCTCCTGTATTTTGGGCATAGAGTTTGACTTTACCTAAGCTTTTCGTAAATTCCAAATAGAAGGAAATCTCTCAATGGCTACGATCAAAATTACCAATCTTTATTCCACTGGTTCTGAACTATTCCAAGATTCAGAAAGTTACCTGAACGATCTAACAAATGAAGAAATGAATTTGACAGGAGGTTTGATATTTACCCCTACACCTCGTTCTACACCATTTTGTACCCCTTGGATTATTATACTACCTCCCAAGCGGTGGTACTAGCTAGCTCATACTCATAGCTTTGTAGTTAAACAAATACACTCTAATATTTATTAGAGTGTATTTTTTACTAAAAAAATAAACTACGATCTAACCCAATTTATCTAAGTCAAAATTAGTCATAAGTTGCATTTTATCAAGCTGCTGCTTCACCCAACCCTGAAACAAATCAGAAATAATTTGATAACGCAACTTCTCATCCAACTGTGGTTTAATCACTTCATCAACCCAAATCAAATATACACCCTTAGCACCCACAATCGGCTTCAGAACCTGCGGCGGTTTAGCAGCAAAAACAGCAGCAGAAATCTCCGGTTTCATCTCATTACGCCGCACAACTCCCCGATATCCTCCACGACGACGTAACTCGGTATCCTGAATATATTGATGAGCAACTTCAGGAAAACTCATTTCCCCCTCTTGCAAAGCATAAAACAATTCCATCGCCAAATCTTCATCATCTAAAATCACTTCATAAATCACAGCGCCAGCATAATCCAATTGATGTTCCACAAACCAAGGTTCTACCTTGTCTGCAAACAAATGTTGCGCCAATTTCCCAGAAATCACGTTAGTGTAAACCATTTCTTCAAAATCATCCAAAGATAGGCAATTTTTCTTTAACCATTCCCAGGTTTCATCAGCAGTCTTCAATTTGCTGATTAGCCGAATATTATCTGCGGCTTGCTGTAATTCTTCAGCCTCCACTCTGATACCCGCCTCCGCTGCTGCATCCATTAGTATCTTCCGAGTAACTATTTGCTCGACAATAGAGGGAATTTGGCAGGATAACTTGACTTGATGAAGGATATCTTGAGTAGAAATAGTAATAGCTTGTGACATGACATTCTCCTGAAATGTAAAATTGATTCAATTATTTGTAGATGCACCGCATAATTACAGCTTTAAATCGCCTTTTTGTAACTTTTTAAAGGGATCAAGAATGAAATCAATAATGCGACGCTGACGGATAATTACCTCAGCCGTTGCTGGCTGACCTGACTTGAAGGGAATACACTTACTTTCTGGCTGAATACAATGTTGAGCCAGTTCGATTTCCAAGTCATAAGTAGTTATATTGCCCTGAGTTGTTTGGGTAATCTTGGAGTCTGGTGATATCCGACTCAGTTTCCCTTTCACAACTTCGTAATCTTGGAAGGGGTACTCATCAAATTTGAGATTCACATCTTTCTGTAGTTTCCCTGACCGTAACGACTCGCTTTCCGACGTAGGAATCTGTCCCTTGAATACGAGACGAGTTCCCTTTGGTGCAATCTCAGCAATCAGCTGTTTGGGTTGTACCACAGCACCTTCCCGCGTGATAGGAAGCTGAAAAATCGTGCCATCAAATGGCGCACGAATTGCATATTTTTCTAACTGCTCCTTAAGAGAATTAGCCTGCGTTTTCATTTGGGTAATTTCCGATTGCAGTGTAGCGATTTGTGTTTCCAACTCGTTCAGTTGTTGTTCACTTTTAGACACGGCTAATTTACCTGCCTCAATAAGGCTTTGATAGCCGCGTTGCTGCTCTTCTAGGCGGAGCTTGGCTTGCTCAATATCCGCCTGAACTTGACGAATAGTTCTCTGATAGTTACCTTGCTGCTCTTCTAGACGGAGCTTGGCTTGCTTGATATCAGATTGAGCTTGAGAGCGCAACTGTAGCTTTTCTTTTGCCAACCCTTCCATTTCTTTGACTTTGATTTCTGCAACCGCACCTTGTTGATAAAGTTTGCGGTAGCGTTGGACTTCAACCCGAGCATCGGTATAACGAATATCTGCTAAGTTATAGGCAGTTGTGCTATAGCTAACAGCCTGCCGCGCTTGCCCCACTTGTGCAAATTTTTCCTCTTTTTGTAAGTTGGAGGCAGCCTTAAGAGCATCAAAATTTTGCCGCGCCTGATCCACTTGTGCAATTTTTTCCAATTCTTGAGCTTTGTTCTGTTGCCGTTGGGTAGCAAGCGCGATCGCTAATTGGTTTTTTAGCAGTTCCAGCTGGTTAAGCCGATTTTGTTGACCTTCCAGTTTAATCTGGTTCTGCTGAATCTCATCGCGAACAGATTTAGAATCAAGCTCTACTAAAATCTGACCAGTCTTTACTTCGTCGCCTTCCTTGGCGTGAACCTTAACAACTGCAATGCTTTCTTGAATGTCTGCTTCTCGCTTAACAGTATCTCCCTTCAGCTCAAGTCGCCCTCTGGCAGTACCAGTCTCATCGACTTTGTACGACATTGCCCAAGGTAAAAGGATAGCTACAAACACCACCAAAAAATACAGCAACCCCCGCGTCCAAGTCTGGGGCAAGGTATCAAGTAATTCCTCAGTAGCGTAAGACCAGTCATCGCTATGGGTTGATTTCCCATTGCTTAAATTAGTAGAGTCCAGCAACTGTGTGGGCAAACCTTCGTTCTGACCCTCTTCTAAGTTCAGTTGGGGTGGAACGTGTGAATTGGATGTGTGAGGCATATTTTTCAGTAACTAATGTTAGATTTCAGCAGCAGTCCGTGCAGACGAATTCGCGTTTTGCGTATCCAGAGCGGTGCCGTGCTTCTTTGTGTCGTCGGGTTATTCAGCCCGTTACATCGCGTTGTTGCTGGTTGAGGAAAAAGTAATAACCCTCCTTCGCCATCAACTCGTCGTGGGTTCCGCTTTCGACTAAAACGCCTCGGTCTAACGCCAGAATTAAATCTGCATTACGCACAGTGGAGAGACGATGAGCGATGATTATTGTGGTTCGATTTTTGCGAATGGCGCTGAGGTTGTCCTGAATAATTCGCTCAGATTCAGCATCGAGATGACTGGTTGCTTCATCGAAAATCAACAGTTGGGGATTTCCTAATAAGGCACGAGCGATGGCGATCCGTTGTCGTTGTCCACCAGATAACATTCCTCCGCCCTCGCCAATTTGCGTCTCGTACCCCATTGGCAGTTTCTTAATAAACTGATCTGCCCCAGCTTGACGAGCAGCTTCCATAATTTCTCCTAGGGTGACTGATGGATAACTAATGCTAATGTTTTCCCGAATTGTGCCACCAAACAAAAACGTATCCTGGTCAACTACACCAATCTGAGAACGGAGCGATCGCAGTGATAGGCTGGTTATATCTTGACCATCAATCAACACCTTCCCGTCTGTGGCGGGATAAAGCCCTAAAACCAATTTGGAAATCGTAGTTTTTCCAGAACCACTGCGTCCCACCAGCGCTACAGTTTGACCGGGTTTCACCTCAAAACTGAGATTTTCCAAAACGTTGACATCGCTTTCTGGGTGATAGCGGAAAGTGACCTTATCAAAGCGAATGTTACCGCGAAGTTGGGGTAAAGATTGACGAGATTGATGTTGTAAATCTTCTTCTGGTTCCGCTTCAATCACATCATGGATGCGCTCAATCGCAATCACCACTTCCTGCACCTCATTCCACAACACCGTCAGCCGCTGGAATGGATTAATAACGTTGCCTAAAAGCATATTGAAAGCAACTAATTGACCAGGGGTGAGTTGACCTTGAATTACCTGCAATGCTCCAAACCACAGTAATCCTGTTGTTACCAACGCTTCGATAGTAGAACTGAAAACATGCAGCCTGTTGCCTATGACCTGTCCTGCAAAATTGCTTTTAACCGATTTATTGAGGAGTTCTTCCCAATGCCAGCGAACAGTTTGCTCAACCGCTAAGGATTTGACCGTCCGGACACCAGTGAGGGATTCGATTAGATAACTACTTTCGGCAGCTAAGGCATTAAAGATTTCTCTGGAAGTTTTTTGCAAGAAAGGTGTTGCAATTAGCGCCAGGAAAACAAACGGTGGGACAATAACCAATGCGCCAAGCGCCATCTTCCAGCTATACCAAAACATCAATCCCACGTAGATAAAAACTGTCAGTAAATCGAGCAAGATTGACAGTGCTTCACCAGTGAGAAAGCGCTGAATCTTATGATTTTCCTGTACGCGGGAGATGATGTCGCCTACATAGCGCGACTCGAAATAGCTTAGTGGCAACCGGAAGGTATGTCTAATAAAACCAACAATCAGCGCCAAATCAACTCTATTCGCTGTTTGGTCTAGCAAATATTGCCGCAGTCCAGTCATGGCGACTCGGAACAGGCTAAAGATGAGCAAACCTAATCCTACTGTTGTCAAAGTCAACTCAGATCGATGCACGACCACTCGATCCAAAATCAACTGGGTAAACAGAGGCGTAATCAGTCCAAATAGCTGAATGAAGACGGAAGCAATGAATACCTCTAGCAGTACCAGCCAGTGAGGTTTGACTAACTCAAAAAACTGCCAGAATGGGGTATTGGCATCCTTAGCATCTCTAATTAACGCTGTAGGCTGCAATAACAACGTATAGCCAGTCCAACCCGCTTTAAATTCCTTGTGGCTGAAGGTGCGTTGACCGATGGCTGGATCGGCTACGATAACGTGCTTGCTGGTTATTTCATAGACAACGACGTAGTGCTGCCCTTCCCAATGAGCGATCGCAGGCAGGCTTTGTTTAGCCAG
Source organism: Trichocoleus sp. FACHB-40 (assembly GCF_014695915.1). GTDB lineage: Bacteria > Cyanobacteriota > Cyanobacteriia > Cyanobacteriales > FACHB-T130 > Funiculus > Funiculus sociatus. The sequence goes on along the minus strand of NZ_JACJPF010000037.1, from coordinate 14,560 downwards.
CTGGTCGAGGCTAGCTTTCACAGGTTTGGTCGAAAAGCCGATGCTTTCTGCCGCTGCTGATAATCCTCGCAGTGATGCCCCATTGCGGTCAACATTAGCCAAATCCCGCAGACGATTGACACTAAAACGCTTGCCCCAGTAACGAGCTACCATCACCAAGCAAGCAGCACCGCAGTCGGAAGCACTCTGTTGTTGAAAGAACGGGTAGCTCCGGATGAGTCGCTGCCACAGATGACCAACTTGCAAAGTGGGGCTGGGGAAGTAGGCTTTACTAATCTTTCTCTGGTTTTTTGGCGGTTGGGCTGGTATGGAAAACCCAACTGGTTCAGCGAAACTGGTAACAGCTGCCACTGGTGGGACATCAGCATCTTTAGGGGTATCAGACGCTCGAAGCCGCGAATCTTGCAGAACTGCCTGACGATGAAGATGCTCTCTGATAGCGGGATATTTGCGAATAAGGTCAGAAAGACACTTGCCCGGAAGGTAGCAGATAGTCGGCGCATTTTGGGTAGCTCTCACCGAGTAAGGCTCAAAGGACTCTTCTGGAAACAGAGTCAGTTCACCGAAAGACTCCCCTACTGAGAGCGAAGCCAACAAGTTATTGTTGCTATCAGTTAGCCTCACCTTACCAGCAGTGATGATGTAGACACCGACTTGGGCATTGGTGGCTTGCCAAAAGAGTTTGCGTGGCGATGGCTCTATGACTTGAATGTGTTGGCTTACGTGTGAGAGTTCCTGCTCTGTAATAGCCTGTCCTAGTATTTTGAAGAGCAGGCTGCTAGAAACAAAAGGTGCGGATGGATTTTGAACCATAGCTGCAATCTCAACGGATAGAATTTAATGACCACAGAGAAGCAGGGGACTCTGGCACTGAGCCGGATGTCAGATCGCGAATTACAAGGCGGGTGCCGATGTCGGTTTGAGGGGCTGTTTCCTCATCTATAGCGGGTTTAGGTCGGGTGGTTAGTCCTATGTCTTTGAGAAGTCGGTTGATGTGGCGATCACTAACTTCAATGCCAAACTCTTTCGCTAGATGCTTGCTCAGCCATTTCGCTGTCCAGCGCCGAAATGAGTAGCCAAACTCCTTCGGACTCTGGCTCACCAATTCTTTCAACCGCTCTAGGTGTTCATCATTAACGGTTTTAGGTCGGCCAATTGGGTTATCGTTCCAGTTATGAGCCAAGCCTGCCTGTGCCATGAAAATCCAATGCCGTGCCGTCCCTTGAGAACACCCTAAGGCTTGACAAATTTGGGTCTGAGTTTTTCCCTCATCTGCTAGCAGCATGATTTGGAGGCGCTGACGGTACTGTTCCGGTAAATCGTCTTGTAGACTTTTTTGCAGTAGTTTGCGCTGAAATGGTGTCAAGCAGTGACCCTGAAGAGTTTGGTCGCTTCTGTCCGTGTCGGATTTCGAGCGTTCGTGTGGCATATCCGTGAATTGATGGGAATCTGAAATTGTTTTTGGGGACAAAAGGATCTCAATATGCGGGTGTACGGAAGTTAATGGCACAGCGACTTCCTTTTATGGAAGTTCAAAGGAACGCACGCCCGGATGCCAGTCTCGTTCTCGACTACAAAGGCTTCACTGTAAGCGACAAGCTTTGCAGGGCTGCTTGCTCGTAGAACCTTTGCAAAGTTGAATTGATATAGGCAGCGTTGCTTGCTCGTAGTAGGAGCCTCTACATATTGGATCGGACTTCAAGCTAGGGTATGTCTGCAAAGCTGTTTCCCTGCCGCTGCGATCGCACTACGCAAGCCCTCAGGAGAGGAGCCAATTCACCCAATCATCGAGTGTGCTGCGGGTTTGTAGAAAACACGCACACTAGAATTTTTTATAGACTTCTGGCGCTTTTCGTTTCAACGGAATTATGGGTTCGCGGACAAACCGACAGCTGCGAATGCACCGCATGACGGACAATTGGGAGTAATATCGAGAACAAAACTTCTGATAAATCTATGCCTCGTCTCAAGCCAGAGGTGGCCTCCGAGCTGGTACTGACTGAGCCACTGCCACTCACTTCTCATCCAGCCGCGGTGTACCTTTCTCTTTTGGCACCCGGCTCTCGACCGACGATGCGCCAGTCTTTGGATGCGATCGCGTCTCTGCTCACTCAGGGTCAGTGTGACGCGATGACGCTCAATTGGGCGGCGTTGCGGTATCAGCACACGGCAGCGGTGCAGGGAGCGTTACTGGCCTCGCGAAAGCCGGCGACGGCTATAAAAATGATGTGCGCCTTAAGGCGGGTACTCAAAGAAGCGCTGCGACTGGATTTGATGGATGCGACTGCTTATGCCAAGGCAATTGATTTACCTCAGATTCGGAGCAATCCGGAACTCAGGGGCCGTGCCTTAAGCGAGGATGAAATTGCGGCGTTATTTGAGGCGTGCCACAATGACTCGACGCCTGCGGGTGTTAGAGATGCGGCTTTGATCGCGATTCTTCGGGTGGGATTGCGTCGGGCTGAGGTGGTGAAATTAGAGTTGAAAGATTTTAAGGCGAGTACGGGAGAACTGAAAGTACGGGGCGGTAAAGGCGGGAAAAACCGCACGGTGTACCTTCCAAGCGATGCCATTGTACTGGTGGAAGATTGGTTGAAGGTGAGGGGACGATCTCCAGGTGCGTTGCTGTGTCCTACTTGGAAACAGGGTCGCATCCATATCAGACCTCTAACGCCCCAAGCGGTGCTGATGATTCTTCGCAAACGGGCACTGGAAGCTGAGGTCGATCTGTTTTCTCCTCACGATTTTCGGCGGACGTTTTGCTCAGATTTATTGGATGCGGGGGTTGATATTGTGACGGTGGCTGCTTTGGCGGGACACTCTTCGCCTGAAGTGGTGGCTAAATATGACCGTCGGGGAGAGGAAACTAAACGAAAAGCTGTGGAGAAGTTATCAATTCCTAGCAAAGGTCGAACTACTCAATAGCGTAGTAGCATGACGAGATTGACTTGACCTTCAGGGTGTTAGTTTCTGCTTACCATCGAGAACACCCCGCAAAAACTCGGCTAGTTCAGAAAAGTGGTTAGGGTCTTTATCAACCACCCATTCTGTAATCATAGTTGGGTGTCTTGGTTTCCGAAATTTTACCCGCGTCTCAGAAAAGTTTGCAAACAAGTCATCAAGAAGCTTCGCGGCATCAATATTTTCATCAACCCATTTTGAATCTGAGAGTTTCTCCTGAGGAGTGCCGTTCGGGAAATAATGTTTCTTGTGCTTATTTTCTTCGAGCCATTCCTGAACTTTAAGGCTGGTGATAGGTTCTTTCTGTTCCTCTTTATCCTCCTCGTTGAGGATGTAAGCTATAGCCTCTGGATGAAGCAAATAATTTTCATACATCCGCCGATTTATGAATTCAATTGGATGAGAGCTTCTTCTCTTGATATCATCGATCTCTCGTTCTAACAGCCCCTCTCTGTCAAAGACAAATCCAATAGCAGGTGGAAACAAGGTTTTTCCGCTACTGAGGCGGTCGTATAGCTCAAACATAACGTTAGCAAGTTGAACCTTTTTACCCACTAAATCGCTAGTGTTTTTTACACCAATGATTTGGGTGCCTCTTAAAGGCTGCTGCGCTACCCTCTCTAGTATCAGTGGAAAGCATCGCTCTTCAGTTTGCCCTTCCACCCAAAGAATGTTATCGGCACCAAAAACGTCAGACAAGCTGACTCCAATTTCAGCTAAGAGGGAGCGCAGTTGTCTTGTCTCTTTTGAGCCCATCACCGAGGCTTTTGTTTCACTATCCTCATAACGGAGCTGCACGATAGTAGAGGGATTGGCAGCAGAAATAATCTGAGGTGAATGAGTAGCAATAAAATATTGGTGTTGGGGAAATTCTTTGAGAATCTCTACCAGTTTTTTAGCGGCTCCTGGATGCAAAAATGACTGGGGTTCATCGATAATAATTATTCGCGGCTCTGGAGCGGTAATTACGACATAGAGAATCGCCAAAACTTGACCAATTCCAGTTCCGGACGCTGAGAGTGGAAATGCTAAGTCGTCCCGGTCATTTTCAACAGCTTCTTTCGACCAAACTAGGATTTCAAGACGAGAAGAATCCCGCAGGGGAATTTCATCCTTCTGCTTAGGCTGTGGTCGAACAGAAATCAATTTTATCTCTGGAAAAATGATGGAGACGTACTGGTTGAAACGTTCATACACACTTTTTTTTCCGGGCAATTGCAATAGGCTGAGAACTTCAGCGAGATTTGAGGCATTTGGCTTAAGTGTAGAACTGCTTCCATGAGGGCAACTCCCAACATTTAAGCGTTCGGCATAGAATCGGTATATTCTCTGCCTGAATTCTTGGCAGAGAGTAACGAGAAAAGGTTCTGCATCATTGTCAAAAACTATATTTCCATCTAAATTAAACCGCCCGTCCTTTCCCTGTCCAAGAGAGAGAATTTTGGATGAGTTTCTAAGCCTTATAGAAGGTCTATTTTCTTCTACTTGCTTGTATAAACACACGCGAGGGTCTAGGCCAGTAATCTGGATGTCCCTGCTGCTAGAAATAGTTAGTTCTACATCGGCTGGATTATCTATCCATTCCTGAAATAGATTAACTGCTTGGTTTAGGGTAGGGGGATTGCCGTCTGGTGGTAAAATTCCCAAATCATGAGGAAGTAACTGGTCTATTATGGCGCTGATTTCAGCTTTTTTAAAAGTAACTGAAAATTCCACGCTAGATTCACTTTCTAGTCTTAAGGAGGGAGTCGGTAATGTTTTGATACTCCGGTGCGGGTGCGGCTCATGAGAAAGATTCAGGGTAAGGGCTTTAAGAAGTGCTGTTTTACCGGAGTTGTTTTGCCCAACAATAATGTTGATTCCAGGTTTGAATTCTAGCAGTCCAGAGTCTCGAAAGGATTTGTAGTTGAAAAGTTGAAACTTTGAAAGATACATGACCTGTAGTTGGGTTCTATGACTTGCCAAAACCAAGCTAGGCGATGGTTGTAGTATTTTGTATTATTTTAAGGGAACTAAACCAAGAGTGGGATACTGTGTCAGAGAGTGGCTCAACGTGGGGGACGAAAGGCACAACAGCGAGCGCACTCCTTCCCCTCTCCGGCTTTACCTACGATCGCAGTTGTTCTTTTTTTACTCCTAGAACTTCCTCCATAACAACTGCAATTGGCACCAATCGCCCAATGGTTGTGTAGTAGCTACTACCTACCGATGTCGTTGTCGAGCGTTCCCGAAAGCGATCGATGTTAGCAACAAACCAGTCCCGCGTTGCTGGCATCGGTAACATATATAAGGTGCGGGGTGTGACAAAGTAATAAAACAACCAATCGGCTTGGGTGTAGAGGAAGCAACCAGGGGTGCCTTTCTCAAAGTTGCTGTACGTTTCAAAGAAAAAATTGCCAGTCTTGTGCCAGCGATCGCCCTTAATCTCCACCTGGTGGGAGCCATTGTGCGTTGTCCAAATCAGGTCAACGTCGATTTGTTGGTAAGCTGGCTCCAACTCGACATTCCGAACGCTGACGGTTTCGGAATTGCGCCGCAACCAAGCTTCAATATCCGTCGTGGCTTGTTGGGCTACGGCTACACTCTCATCTATGCTATACATAATGGTTAATCCAGTTGTAGGGGTGACGCGAGCGCCTTTTTGGCACCCAGAAAGTTGCAAAAAAGCAGCACGCCAATGGTGCGAAATAGTCCAGCAGCGGGAATGGCTGTTACCACCAGGACTTATGCAGCTTGCAAACCCAAACATTACCTGTGGAGATGCTGCGTAAGTCCTGAAGAGAACGGTTTAGGCTGAGATGTTAGGCTTCCATTGATTGCGGATAGCTTCAACCAAAAGTCCTTCTGGGTTCCGCACTGTTCTCCACTGCTGATTTTCCGCAACAACCGCTATTGCATCCCGTACCACCTCAACGCTGGTGGAGAGGAGCAAGTTCTTGAGCCAGGGATTCAGTTGGAACCCGGCTGCTTCTACTTCTTGCAAGATGGCATCTGGGTTAGCACTTGCGGGAACTGGTTGAGTCTTGGGAGAATTCTGATCGGCCTCAGCTAAGGTCATTAGATGATCTAGGCGCTCCACACCGTAAGAATCCGCAAAGTCTTTAGCTACTCGTATGTAGTTAATCAGTGATATCATTTTTTACTCCTCTGGGTTGTTTAACTCACTGAACTCAGAGTAATTTCCACGTAGTACCCCAAGCCTAGAGGGGTCTAATAGAGGCTGGAAGTCCTTTAAAATCAAGCTATGCAGCTTGGGTGGCGTTTGGGTCTACCCCAACCTTTTTTGCGGGAAGTCTTTTAAAATCGGTATATGCAGCTTGGGGTAGGCTTGGGTTAACCCAAACCGATTCAAAAAACTATTGTAAGTAATTAAACTTATGGGGCGAACGGATAACTGGGGAGAGGAGCCACTGAAGCGGGCGAAGCACCTAATTAGGTTTCTAGCGTCTTACAACAATTCTCAAAAGAGCAGCTTGTCCGCAGAATGGCGAAATGAAGACAGTGATCGCCCTGAGTTAGACATTAGGACAACTCTGTTAAATCTGGTACTGCTGCTTTACCCTGAACGCATCACGTCCAAATACGACCCCAAAGCCGAGAAGGAAAAACTTGAAGTTCAGAATACAATTAACCGCCTCAAAGAATTAAAAATTGTGCGAGAGAATAGCACGCCAGGAGAAAAAAGTAAGGGGATACGGTACTTCACGTTTGTTCTTTGGCACAAAATCCATTTAGAAGAAAATCGGACACAGATGGAGTTAGCTTGGCGAAACCGCTCTAAATCGGGAAAATCCAAAGTTGAAAAAACTCCGCAAACGAATAATCAGCAGATGTATGAGACTCCTAAGAGAGAACTAGAGCCACGACTTGAGGAAATTGTAAAACTGTATCTTGCTGCATCTTTTAATCAAGATGCTTTTGCGGAGTTAGACCAAGCCGGTGAAACCGATCCAGACCGTAGAACAAAACTAAAACAAGTCTTTATTGACCTGGATGTTAAAACTCGTAAAGGGTCAATACCTCGTGATTTTAAATTAGAGAATCTTCCCCTTTCAGCAAGGAATGATACTGATGACATCCCCTTCTAATATTGAAGAAAATGAAATATTGTCCATTGTAGAAAATAAAGTTTTTTCTGCAATGGACTGCCTTCTAAATGAGTGCTGTAACAAAATTGTAATCATTGGTGGGCCTGGTCAAGGAAAATCTACGCTAGGGCAACAACTAGCACAAGTGCATCGTGCTAAATTGCTTGGCAAATCTTATGAGTGCCACCCCTATAACTTTCAACCTCGGATTGAACGCATTCCCTTCCGAGTTGTGCTGAAATACTTCGCTCAGTGGCTAGTTAAGAACCATAGTTTTGACAATTTAGAGTTTTACCTAGCCGAAAAAGTATGTGAACTAGCTGCACAACCAGTGGGGTCTGTTTCTACAAATGATATCCAGCAGATTCTTCGCTGCCGACCTTGCCTTTTAATTCTAGATGGGCTTGATGAGGTCGTAGGAATTGAGTTGCAAGAGAAGATGCTTGCACGTATAAATGATTTTATGGAACGAGCAGAGCAGTTAGATGCCGATTTAATGGTGGTAGCAACCTCTCGTCCAAAAGAATATGAAAGAAAGTACAAAAATAATTTTATCCCGGCATATTTTTGGCATTTGGAGTTGCTTAAACTTTCCAAAGAAAAGGTAAACGACTATGCAAAAAAATGGATACCCGAAAAAATTTTGCGGAAAGAGGAAACAAACCGGATAGCTGAGCATCTAGAAGAATGTCAGCAGAATGATAATATATCAACTTTGTTAACAACCCCCTTACAAGTAACTATCATTTTGCTCATCATCAAAGATGGCGGACGCCCGCCATCTCAGCGAGAAGCTCTCTTTGATGAATACTGGCGTATTATATTTCGGCGCGAGAAAAGCAAAGCCAAGGGGATTATCCAAAGTGATGAATCGATGCTGTTCGAGCTGCATAGCTATCTTGGTTATTTATTGCATCGTCGAGCATCTGAAGAAAATGTTCAATCTCTCTTGCCTGAAGACGAGTTTAAGCAATTTGTTCGCGAGTTCTTGCGTAAGGAAGACAGACGCTCATCAGACAATGCTATCAATTCAAGGATGGAGGAATTATTTAGTGGACGAGATAGGTTAGTATTGATTGTTGAACCTCAGCAAGGCTTATTCGGCTTTGAACTGCGCTCTTTTCAAGAGTTCTTTGCAGCAGTTCACTTGGCGCAAACTGCCGTTAATACCGAACAACGCTTTGAACGTCTCAAAGCAATTGCTTGTTCTCAGCATTGGCGCAATGTTGCCTTATTATGTGCTGGTCGGATTGCACGTAACTTCAGAGGAGAAGCAAGCAATATTTTTGAATTAGTTTGTCGTCCTGTGGATCGGGGAGAGCCGAACCGTTATCTAAGACTAGGAGCCTGGTTTGCTATGGAAATTGCGGCTGATGGCGCTCTTAGTGCTAACCGTAATCTTCAGTACAACGCTGTTGAATATGGTTTAGAGGTTTTAAGAATAGGTTTAACTAGAGACCAAGAGCGTGAGCTAATCTTTCTGACAAAGAGATTGTCTGAAGAGGATAAACGCGACATTCTTCATCCTGCGTTAGAAGAAAAACTTGACTCCTTACCACAGGGGTGTTTGGAAAAGGCTTTAAATCTTTATGGTCAAAACTTTGGGGCAACAAGTCTCTTTCAAGAAAAGATTGACGTTTTGCTTAAGACGCGACGAGAAAACATTGTGGTTTCTGCATTGAACATAGCCCTACGCTATAAACCCGATCCTTTATGGATGGTGAAGCGGTTACAAGATCACTGGAACTACTGGAGAAAAGACTTACGGCAGGTATGGCATCATCAGCCTGAGTCCAGGATAAAGGTTTTCTCATACGAGTATGCTGAAAACCTGTTGAGTGTTTGGCAACTTTCTAAAACTCAGGCAACAGAAATAATCGAAGCAACTGTTGAAAATCCTTTTTTACATGAACATTGGTATTGCGAACCGCAACCTATATGGACTATACCGGAACCAGAAACAGTCTCAGAGCAACTGATACTGCTATTAAGGTGCGTTAACCTAATAAGTTTCTGGAACAACGCACTAGAAAGGCACAATTGGAGAAGACAATCGTCAAGAGCTGAAAAACTCAATCCGAGTCAATCGGGTGTTATTTTACTACCTGCAATAGGTATAGAAATAAAAATATTTAAGAAACAATTTTTATTTTCTCTTCCTAAAGACACGGCACAGATTTTAAGTAGCCTTTTGCAGCGATCTGACTTAATGCCGTGGCTCCAAGTATTTTTGTGGATAATTTTTTGGTACATTGACGAGCCTAGCCAAGCTGATATATCTACCTTCTTTGAGAGTATCTGGTTAAGTTATCAGGATACAGAACTTTTTAGGAATTTAGGGTGCAATTCTAGCTTACAGAAAGCTTGGCCCCTTTTGAGTATAGCCGTCGAACAACAAAAAAATCAAGGACATAAAGATATTAATAGATTACTGCCATTTTTAGATGCGAAGAATCAAATATCTGCTGCGGAACAAGTAGTATCGACAATTCGGGAGTATCTTGAACAGTCAGACAAGGCACAACAAAAACAGCTTTATATTGCGCTAAAAGCGCAGCATGGATTAGATAAAATTTTACCTTCTTTAATTCTATTGGCAAACCAGCTAGACATAACGGTTGAGCAGTTAGTAAATGTTTACATTGAAGGTTACAGATTTAAAAATGCTCCTTTTTTTAACATAGAATGTTCAAGTGACCAACTCCAAGGTTTACTAACAGCCTCCGAAGACGCTATAGAAATCCCTGAAAAACTTGTAAGACTACTGAGCTGTCTTATTGAGTTAGAATTTTCACCTAAGCCAGTTGCGTTAAAACAAGCTCAAAGACTCCTAGAATTAGTTATAAAACATTGGTCAAACTCTTCAGATTTACATCTTGTTAGACTAGGCATTATTTTCTGGTTTAAACTCTTAAGTTATGACACTAAGATAAAGCAAATAGCACCTCGTTTGTTTGCAGCCATACCCAAGACGGAACTATTAGGGTTAAGTGATTGGCCCGTACAGATAAATCGTGGTAAGTTTTTCTTGAGCTCTCTATTTGCGCTGAAATCTTTTCTTTACCACGAGCAAGAAGTAGTACGTGTGGGGAGTGCGCTCCTTCTTAAAGGGATGGTTAACAGCATAGGTCGCTATGGCTATCAGGAAGTTAGGCGGAAAGAACTCCAAGAATTGATAAATGCTGGATTGGATGCAGATTTAGGATGGAGTTTCGCCAACACTAATAACAGTAAAGTTCGCTTAATAGGAATTACACTTCTCAGCCTGTCAGACCATCCAGTCGAGAATAGCAACTACCAACACAGGCTTTTAGAGGCTTTGCAGCAACCGCAAAGTGCTGCGGAAGATGAGGCTTGGGCTGAGCTTTTACAAGAAATTCCAATGTTTAACGAAAAATATATAGGATGGCGTAACCTTTTAGAAGAAATTTTAGGTAAACCCTGGAGCTATAGCAATTTGGTATTAAGTGCAGCAATGGAGAGGTATCAAAAGCTTGCCAGTCCTGCTGGCAGCACAATATCTGAAGTTGACGAGAGGGCGTTGGGATTGCTGTAAGCGCTTATTTTCTGTAAAAATTTGCCGACTTGCTGAGTAATGTAGGAGTTGAGTAGGAGTTGGTGAACGTGCTAACCCTTCACCAACTCCTACTCAGCATCAGAGACTGACTGTAAGAGAGTAGTGATCGCCTCTTTCCATCAACCCCAACCAGCGAAGCACTCACACTTTATAAACAGCCTAAGCTGTCACCCAAGACAAGCACATAGCAGCGACTCTAGCCTCTGAATGGGCAATAGTGACTCAAATGAGGCGACAGTCAAGGGTTGTCTCACTCAGGTCATGTAGAGGGAACGCAGTGTCAGTCAATGCCGATAAACCACACTTGTGGAAGCCAGATATCGCCCAGTCAGTAGACTTCTACAACCGTTGGTTCATGCAGTTCGCTCCCACCGCATACCGCGATACTCGCATTGCCACCACTATCTCTGTCGAATCCGCCTTAGCCCGGACAGCTAATCTCACCAACATCACACCCGCTGTGTTACGGCAACATCCAGAAGTTCTGCCCATCCTACGCATGGCGACAGCACCGCCTATCGCCCGCGATCGCTTGATTGGTCTAGCGGGAGTTCCGCCCAACCTTGTCAAAAACATGGAAGAGAAACAGCGAATTCCACCCCGGATGAGCAGTATATTAGTTGATGCTGAACTTCAGAAAATCAGCCAAATCCTGGCACGGCTGACCGACAAAGACATCTTTCCCTGGCTGGAGAACCGACTGGAACCGACCGATACACAAGTTCACCGAGCAGCGACAATTGTTGCAGATCGTCTATGTGGTGCGCTTGCTGACCCCATTGTTCGCAATGCCCAAGAGCGCAGACAGCTGGCTACAATTAGGCAGTGGCTGGAACAGCGTGGCTATTCATACATTAGGGCAGGGCCTGGGTTAAGCTTTCAGACGATGCAGCCTGGAACTTTCTCGTTTCGGCTCAATATTCCGGTGAGCTTACAGGGAGGCATTAAACAGGTTAATATCCCGATTGACACTGTAATTAAGCCGCTTCAGTCCAGCCCTAGTGACTTACCGTTACTGATTGAAGCAAAATCCGCTGGGGACTATACCAATCCCAATAAGCGACGCAAAGAAGAAGCCATTAAAGTCGCTCAATTAAGACTCAACTACGGCAATAATATCTGTTTTATTCTGTTCCTTTGCGGTTACTTTGATAGTGGCTATTTGGGCTATGAAGCAGCTGAAGGAATTGACTGGGTGTGGGAACATCGCATCGATGACTTAGCGTTGTTTGGAGTGTAAAACATAAGCGGAATGTCAGCGACTGAATTAACACGAGCATTGCTAAATAAGCAACTTGATTCTGCCAAAACCCAAACTGAGCGAAATCAGCTTGGTCAGTTTGCCACATCAACGGCACTGGCAACAGACATTCTGGAATATGCCAGAGGGCTATTACCATCAAACTTCAAGATTCGTTTTCTTGACCCGGCTTTTGGTACTGGTTCTTTCTACTCCGCATTATTGCAGCGATTTTCGTTATCACAAATTGTTTCGGCAGTAGGTTACGAAATTGATTCACACTACGGGGATGAAGCGATTAAGCTTTGGGGTGACACGCCGCTACAACTCTCTATCGCTGACTTCACCCAAGCTAAACCTCCCAACTGTGACGAAGCTCTAGCTAACTTGCTCATTTGCAACCCGCCGTATGTCCGACATCATCATTTGACCAAGCTTGAGAAGCTGCGGCTCAAAAGGGCAACGGAGCAGACATCCGGTATAAAGCTGAGCGGGTTAGCCGGACTCTACTGCCACTTCCTCTGTCTTTCAGATCCCTGGATGGCTTCTGATGCTCTGGCTGGGTGGCTAATCCCCAGCGGGTTTATGGATGTGAATTATGGACAGCAAGTAAAAGAGTACCTGCTCAATCGCGTTACGTTGCTGCGCGTTCATCGTTTTTATCCTGATGATGTGCAGTTTGAAGATGCACTGGTGTCTAGTGCAGTTGTTTGGTTCAGGAAGGCTTTGCCACCAGTAAATCATGCTGTTGAGTTCACTTATGGCGGGAGTCTGACAGCACCAAAAGTGAGAGAGTTGGTTTCAGTGGAGGTGCTACGCCATACGGTCAAGTGGACTAAGTTTGGGCTGGGGTATAGTAGCAGGAATTCCAATGGTCAGCAGTTGAAGCTTAAGGACACCGCCTCTACTGAGGGAATGCCGCTTTCCTCTGAGGGCAGAAATTCCGAATTTCTGTCGTTGAAATTGTCAGACTTATTCACGATTAAACGGGGTTTGGCGACTGGAGCTAACCATTTCTTCGTGCTGACACCAGAGCAAGTTTCTACTCACCAACTGCCTCTTGAGTTCTTAAAGCCGATTCTGCCGAGTCCCCGGTTTTTATCAGTTGATGAGATTGAAGCTGATAGTGTTGGTAATCCCATTTTGAAAAGCAAGCTATTCCTGTTGACGTGCAACTTGCCTTTATACGAGGTGAAAGCCAAGTATCCGTCGCTTTGGAAATATCTCCAGATGGGAGTAGAGAATGGAATTAGCGATCGCTATCTGTGCAAGCATCGCTCTCCCTGGTATTCACAGGAAAAGCGTCCTCCCGCCCCATTTCTCTGCACCTATATGGGGCGTCAGAACACCAGCAGAGGTAGACTCTTCCGATTCATCCTGAATCACTCAATGGCGACGGCAACCAATGTCTACTTGATGTTGTATCCGAAACCAGCTCTGGAGAAGGCACTCTTGAAGAAGCCTGAGTTGCTACGGCTGGTGTGGCAGGCTCTCAATCAGATGGATGATGAGACACTGATGGGTGAGGGTCGAGTGTATGGGGGTGGACTGCATAAGCTGGAGCCGAAGGAACTGGGTAACGCGATCGCAGAGAAATTTCTTGAGATTTTACCAAGTTTAAGCTATGTGGCAAATCCACTGTCGGAGTCGTTACTATAGTTGGAATTCATTCATCGTCTTTTTCCTCCCTACTGAGTCGCTCCAGTTGCTCCACATACTCCTCCAGAAGTAGTTCAGGAATCAGCCTGATGACGTTTTCCCCATCTCAGAATTTCCATGCCTTGCGGATACTGATGCCCACTCGAACACAAGGGTTGATTTCTGTCCCACTCGTAAGTTGTGGCACGGGCGTCGTATTCCACCGAGAACAGAAAGTTATTAATCTCACAGCTTTCTCGCGAGAGCCATGACCAGAGTTCCGTGGCTACTAGGTTGGTCGGTAACGGGATACCAAACTCCAAGGTATACCACCTCAAAGCTTTCCCCGTCCGTGGTGCGGCAACGTTAGGGTTCTATGGTTGTCCACTGTTGGAGTTGGAATCTCAGATTAGATTCGCTCATGTGCGCTCTTTATTTAGAGCTTTTCAAGCCTAATTATCTAGGTTATAGAACAAATGTACTATAAATTTTATTCATTAAGGGACGCGGGTTGTGCGCTTTTTGTGTGATTCTAAACTCCTAATCCCTTACTGCCAAACTTCAGTTTCAACCTGAATTCAAGCTTAAATATGTACTCGCATAGCTGGTCAGTACCTATTTAATAGGTATCGTACCTATTTCTTCCGATGACGAGCATCCGAACCTTGACCTAGACATTCAAGCGCCCACCCGATAGAACCAACCCAACAATCAGGCTCTCAATCAAACATTCCACGTGGGGCGTAATCAGAATATGGATGTTGGGTATTCTGAACTTGAGAGGTAATGACCTACTCTCAAGCACGACGCAGAGACACCCAAGTAAAAGCAGAGAGACAGTGGAAGTGAAAATTGAAGTGATTGACGATCATCCCCCCATTTGCCAGATGTCATAAAACTGGGGGATGCCAATAAAAAAACTCTTGGTTTTCTTCAAAATAGACTAACAGCCGGGGAATTTGGTCATGGTAGCCCAATTTTTCCAAGATTTCGGCTTCGCTACAGAATAGACGCCGAGCGATTTGCAAGCATTCGGAATCGCTACTAGCAGGTTTG
>NZ_JACJPF010000036.1 GCF_014695915.1 Trichocoleus sp. FACHB-40 | reverse complement strand
AAATCAGCTATGTACACTGGATGACTAAGTTAACTAAATGTTAACTCAAAGCTCTTAGATAGGAAGAGTCTATTCGACTATGTAAAGTTTTGTATCTAGATTCAACATTTCTGCCTACCAAGGTGGTTTGAGAATTTAACCCAAAACGCATAGGTAAAATAAAATTCTTCAACAGCCACGCACTCTCGTGCGCTCTTAATCCACGCATAAGGGTGGCTCCCCAACTACGCTCAAAAAGCTTCAGGGCATTCTTCAGCTTGAAGAACGCCCTGATTCAAATCGATTCATTTATTCACAGGCTTTGGAAAGCCTCATTGAATTGTTACACCACTATCCAAAACGGACTCTAGCCGATTAATTGCAATAAACCTAGCTCAGCGAAGCATTGCTGCGGTCATAGCTGGCGCGGAAGCTGGGATGAGGCTGTCCCTGAATGTGGTTCCAGTATTCAGATCCTTCAACATCCATACCAACTTCAGCTGCTGTGCGACCTAGCATGGACTGCTGACGATTCTTGATGATGTGATGATGACGCATCATTAGGGCGCGAGCTTGTTCTTGAGTAGACATACCAGGTTTCTCCGTGTTGCTTAAGTGATGTTTGAAGGTCGTTTGTTTTCCTTACTTATTCAATATAACAGAAAATTCTGTATCTAAATTTACAAAACGGCTTTTTAAACAAAAATTCACAAATAATTTTGGGATCGGGTAGCATCCCGATTCAGATTTTGCATAGCCGATACTGGTCGGCAGGCAAAGGCTGTAGAATTTGACGAGCCACCGACAAATCTGAAACTCCTACATCCTCCAAAAGTTTGATTTAATACTTCAGATAGGTAGGCTAAAGACATAACATTGGGAAGAAATCGACTCTGTAGCTCAGTCCAGAAGATATAACTGACTAGGAAATAAAAAAATGCTTACATCGTGTCATATTCTCGTAGAGGGCAACCCTGTCATCATCTATGCCAGCCGGAATGGTAGCCCTAACAAGGTTTTACCCATTCTCAAGCGATTTCTAGATAAGTTTTGGCAAGAACGAGAAACCTGTGGAGAAAACAGCGATACGCCTGAGTGCTTAGCGGCTCAGATTCTGGTGCGTTTCGGCTACGAGATGTGTGAAGACGATTTTTCTAACTTGCGAGTAGGGATGAAGTTTGCTCAGGATGTGGGATATATCTACTGCGTATCTTTGGATCGCAGTGTCAATGTCTGGGTTCCAGAAGCTTCCTATCGTCATAATCCCGCTCTGGGGCTTAAAGCCTGTCGTCCAGACTCGGTGCTGAGCGCTTCCTAGGAAAAGCTTTTATGCGATCGCAACCCTCTTGAAAAGCTAAGCACTGCGATCGCCTCTGGCTTGAAACGAGATATGGCTAGGCTAAAGTAAGTTGTGAGTCTCAAAAAAGGGCAAAAAAAGGCAAAAGAAAGAATCTTTCCGCTTTCTTCTGCCTTTTTCCCTTTTAAGCTACTGCTTCGGCCCACACGCGGGCAAACTGGCTTTCAGTGATCCCTGGCACCGTCTGTACCCTTCCCGTTTCAATGTCGGCGTTTACAAAAGGCTTCTGGTTACTAATAAGAAGTAGTGGAAGTCTGGTTGATATGAGTCAAACTCAAGCTTGAAGCCGCATCACAGACAAGCGCGAAAACGATTACCCTGTATAGATAGGGGTTAAAACTACCACAGTTTCAGCTCTAAGACACAACCAGCCGATCTTAGTTTCAATGTTCTCCACAATTCCAGGTTATGTAATCGTTTTAATTTACACAAATGATACTGTCTTCCCAGAGGGTGTCCAACCCCTCTGACAAAGATCCACTTAGAATATTGCGATCGCATTTTTTTTAAACAAAAATTGGTTAATATAACCAATGCCCTTTCACAGCGCTTTCGGGAGCAGTTATCAAATGAGTAATTGGCAATGGGTAATTGGCAATTAATAATCCTCTCTACCCTGAGTTCCTCTACCACTTAATCCTCATCACTTTGATAAGCAGGATAATTATCTAAACCAAAAAATACAAATAATATGTTTGACGCACTTGCTGAACGCCTAGAATCTGCCTGGAAAACACTACGGGGTCAGGACAAAATTTCCCAATCCAATATCCAAGATGCGCTGCGAGAAGTTCGTCGCGCATTGCTGGAAGGGGATGTCAATCTCCAGGTAGTCAAAAATTTTATCGCCGATGTCGAAGCCAAGGCGCAAGGTGCTGAGGTAATCTCAGGAGTCCGCCCCGACCAGCAGTTCATCAAAATTGTTTACGATGAGCTGGTGCAAGTAATGGGAGAAACCAATGTTCCCATCGCCTCAGCCGATAAGCCTCCCACCATCGTCTTGATGGCTGGCTTGCAGGGAACAGGTAAAACCACAGCTACGGCAAAGCTAGCTTTGTATCTCCGCAAGCAAAATCGCAGTACCTTACTGGTAGCAACAGATATCTATCGTCCCGCAGCCATTGACCAGCTCGTGACGTTGGGCAAACAGATTGACGTGCCAGTGTTTGAACTTGGTACAGACGCGAACCCAGTCGAAATTGCGCGGCAAGGTGTCGCACAAGCTAAGGCAGACGGTGTAGACACGGTAATTATTGACACTGCTGGTCGCCTCCAAATTGACCAAGACATGATGGCTGAATTAGCCAAAATCAAGCAAACCGTCCAGCCGCACGAAACGTTGCTGGTGGTGGATGCCATGACCGGGCAAGAAGCAGCAAATCTCACCCGTACTTTCCACGAACAGATTGGCATTACTGGTGCCATCCTTACCAAGCTAGATGGCGACAGTCGTGGCGGTGCGGCGCTTTCTGTAAGGCAGATTTCTGGACAGCCGATTAAATTTGTCGGCGTGGGTGAAAAGGTCGAAGCCCTGCAACCTTTTTATCCTGACCGGATGGCTTCCCGGATTTTGGGCATGGGAGACGTTATCGGCTTCGTGGAGAAAGCCCAAGAGGAAATCGACCTGGCAGATGCCGAGAAGATGCAGGAGAAAATGCTCTCGGCTAAGTTTGACTTTAGCGACTTCCTCAAGCAGATGCGGCTCTTGAAGAATATGGGATCTCTGGGGGGACTCCTCAAGATGATTCCGGGGATGAACAAGATTTCCGACGAACAGCTCAAGCAGGGAGAAACTCAGCTAAAGCGGACGGAAGCAATGATTAATTCCATGACCAAACAGGAGCGCACCAACCCGGATTTATTAGCCAAGTCTCCCAGTCGCCGTCGCCGGATTGCCCGTGGTGCTGGCTATCTAGAATCAGATGTGAGCAAGCTGGTAACTGATTTCACAAAAATGAGAACAGCCATGCAGCAAATGAGTATGGGCGGCTTCCCCGGTATGCCCGGAATGATGGGCGGCGGCATGGGCGGCATGGGCGGCGGTAATCAGCCTTCTCAACCCGGTTGGCGCGGCTACTCGGCAGGAAACCCAGGCAAGAAAAAGAAAAAGGAGAAGAAGAAGAAAGGCTTCGGCACTCTCTAAAAGTTAAAAATTAGCAGTTTCTCGTTAAGAGTCAGAGACTCTTAACGAGGGAAACAGAGAACGGGCGATGAATTATGAGTTATAATTGTAAGTTCAAAACTCGTTACTCATAAGTGGATCTGGCTAATAGCTTAAAATCCAATAAGGAGCATTCTTCATCAACATGGTCAAACTGAGATTAAAGCGATTCGGCAAAAAGCGGGAAGTTAGCTATCGGATTGTAGCGGTGCATAGCACCTCCCGCCGGGATGGTCGTCCCCTGGAAGAACTGGGCTTCTACAACCCCAGAACCGATGAAGTAAGGTTGGACGAGCCTGCCATAACCAAGCGACTCAAAGAAGGAGCGCAGCCCACAGAAACTGTGCGTCGGATTCTGCAAAAAGCTAATGTCCTTGAACAATCCAGTGCAAGAGCCACCTCATGAGAACGGGTTGGGTAAACCAACTCCAACCATCAAACCAGTAGGAACGTCCCCTCGTGGGGGAGTACAACCGGATTATGCCGCTCTGGTGAATTTTTTGGTGCAGCCCTTTTTAGAGTCGCCAAAGTCGCTGAGCGTAGACTGTGAAATGTCACAAGGCAACACGCGAGCCTGGCTGAGGGTTGCCTTTGAAGGTGAGGATAAGGGACGAGTATTTGGTCGAGGGGGGCGGAATATTCAGGCAATTCGGACAGTAATTGAAGCGGCTGCCCTTGCTGCTGGACAATCTGTACATCTAGATATTTATGGAAGTCCGGCGCGATCGCTTGAAACTCCCCCGGAAAACCGAGAAGGCCCCAAGAAAGATCCACCCCGTCGCCCGTCTGCCCCAATACCTTCTTCCAAATCCCGCACCAATTAAAAGTCAAACGCTCAAGCGATCGCGTTTAGCTTTGATGGGGAGATGAGCAGAACCTACTCATCTGTCAAAAGTAAAAGGGCAAAAGCAAAAAGAATATCCAATGTCTAAAGCTGGGGGATTGAATAACGATACTTCATCGTGGTTTTTTGACCGATATGAAGCAAAAAGTATCAAAACCTACAAGTTCTTTCTTTTGGCTTTTGCCTTTTAGATTACATGATTGCCTTTTTTTTGGGACGCCCAAGCTGGGAGCTGCAAAGCGATAAATCGGGCGTTCTTTCACATAAATATATAAATGATAGAGGCCTTTAAGACAGTACAACTACCGAGTACAAATAGTGCGATCGCCCTCGCGGGAGATCGGGAAGAAAACCTCAAAGCCCTAGCAAAGTCTACAGGTGCAACTATAGTGTTGCGCGGACAAGAACTGATAATTTCTGGAACCCAGCAACAAGTAGACCGTTGCTATGAGTTAGTGCGAAGCCTTAAACCGTTCTGGAAAGACGGAAAGCGGATCACCAAAGTCGATATCCGCACCGCCGCCTACGCCGTGGATACTGGACGCACTGACGAAATGCAAGCCATGCAAGAGGAAGTTCTAGCCCGAAACCGTCGCGGCGAAGAAATCCGCGCCAAAACTTTCCCCCAGTGGCAGTATATCCAAGCAGTACGCACCAACGACCTTACCTTCTGCATCGGGCCAGCAGGCACAGGTAAAACCTACCTAGCAGCAGTTTTAGCAGTTCAGGCGCTGCTTAGCGATCAGTACGAACGGCTCATCCTAACACGTCCAGCAGTAGAAGCAGGCGAAAAATTAGGATTTCTGCCTGGGGATTTACAGCAGAAAATCGATCCATTTCTGCGCCCCCTCTACGATGCCTTATATGAATTCATCGACGCAGAGAAAATTCCTAGTTTGATGGAACGCGGCGTTATCGAAGTCGCACCCCTAGCTTATATGCGCGGTCGTACCCTCAACAATTCTTTTGTGATTGTTGATGAAGCCCAGAACACCACACCAGCGCAGATGAAAATGGTTCTGACTCGGCTTGGTTTCCGTTCCCGGATGGTTGTTACAGGCGACATCACCCAGACAGATTTACCTGGACATCAACAGTCAGGATTAGCTGTTGCTCAGAAAATCCTCCAGTCAGTTGAAGGTATTTCCTTCTGCTATCTCTCCAAAACAGATGTCATTCGCCATCCCTTAGTTGAGAGAATTGTATCAGCTTACGAACAGCACGAAGCAAAGTAATAGTCAATAATTTGTTGCTACTGGCATTCAGCCCAAATTATCCTCAATGATTCGTGAAGGCGAGATCCCCGACTTCTCTAAGAAGTCGGGGATCTGAAGGGCTGGCTCACAACTCAAATAGGATTGCTATACAACTATTTTTAAGTGAACCGTATTGGGTCATAATCCGATTACCAAGGGTTGCCAATCATCGTAAAAGCCGCCCAGTAGTAAGGATGGGTAAACTGTTGATTTGAGAAATTTCCCAGAGTCGGTGGTAGAGGTATTTTCCCATCAGGACTAAGCAATTGGTTTTCCTCTACACGTAACTCCCCTTTTAACATCGCTACCTGCACCTGACGTAGCGCCTCCGCTTTGATTGGGGCTTTTTTTAATTCGTTGTAGAAGCCTGTCATTAATCCCAAAGTACCTTCATCGGACACATACCACAGACTTGCTAGCGCCGACTTCACTCCCGCCTGCACCGCCAACCCTGCAAACCCCAACTCAGCTTCTTCATCCCCAATTGCCGTTCGACACGCACTCAGCACTAACAAATCCACTGGTGGGTTATTCCAGCCCATTTGTCCCAAACTATCCAATCTCAGCTGAGTGTCCCATAGCTGAATGTAAGAATTGCTCAGTGAGCCAGACTTAAATTCTGCATGGGTTGCCAGGTGTACAATCCCAAAAGGGCGTTCACCGCGTTGCGTCTTAAGATTACTTAGAGTAAAACCTTCGTCTAGGAAAGATTTACCACTCCAGCAAGGGCGATCGCTACTTTCTTTGGCTGTACAGGTGATGAACGACAACTCCGCAGGTACAGCAGGTAAAGCAGGTTTGTTCTGAAATTTCGCCGCCCCCATCGCCAGAACTTCCGTATCTTTGATATTTCGGTAACGGGTATCGGTTAAGCTGAGACTGGGCATCAGACCGACGCTGTAGCGTTCTACGAGAAATTTTTGACCATCGTGGAGAGCAGCCAGAGGTACAGAACGCAGCCCCATATCCGTGATGAATACTAGATTCTGAATGCCTCGTGCTTTTAAATCTGCTTCCAAGGGGGCTATTAGCCACTGATAAAGTTGCTGACCCAGAGGAAGGTATTTCTGACGACTGCTTTGTACGTTGCTTACTTCGGTGCTGAAGGCAAGAGCAGTTTTGAGGACTTGCGATCGCATAGCTGAAGGTATTTTCTTACGAATCGGTTCCCCTTTCCCCGTTACCAGAATCAATTCCAGCTGATCTTGGGAATTTTGAATTGTAGAAACGTTGCATCTAACGCTTCTACAATTTTCCTCCTCGGATGCAACGCTTGCAGGCAAAAATACAATATAAATCAGCGCTGGTTTTACGCCTGTTGCTGCTTCAATATTACGAACTGTCTTCTGAGCATCTTCCAGATTTTTGATCGAGGTATCCTCAATACCCATATAATTTTCAAACTGGTTGGTAAAAGCCTTCTCCAAGGCAGAAATACCAGAATTATCTAAAACTGGGCTGAGGTTATCAATGCTGGCGGATAGTGTTGGTAATGGCTGAAGTTGGAAGTCGAGAAAAGTTGTTGCCGTCCTTGCATCTGGTGTAAAAGTAAGGATGTTAATATCGCCCTGAGTGTACGTACCGGAAAAAGATTGCTGCGGCTGTATCGTATCATTTCCACTGGTAATGGCCCCTGCTGTGCCGTTGACGCTAGCATCTCCGACGACAAAGGGAGTATCGACGAATCCCCCAGCGTGTCGGATGGTGATGTCACCATTCCCTGCACCACCAGCAGTGGAAATGCTGGCTTGTGTACCATTTTGATCTGTGAAAGAGTCAGTCGCCCGGAAAAATCGCCCTGTGGTGATATCAACATCGCCCCCCTTGCCTTGGGTGCCACCTTGGGAGTTAATTGAGACAACTTGGATGTCATTTTCCGGATCGAGGGTGACATCGCCACCGTCTCCCACAGTTGCACTAGAGTTTATCGCGCCAGTCTGAATGCGCGAACGTGCAGAAACAGTGACTTTCCCACCACTACTCAATCCTGAAGATGTTAGATTACCGCTTTGTACGGCGTCTCTGGTGCTGGTGAGGGTAATCTTACCGCCATCGCCTGAAGAGGCACTAGAGTCTAGATTGCCAGTAATCACCTGGTTAAGTGCAGAAATGGTGATATCCCCGCCACGGGTTGTCCCTTTTGAAGTGAGATTTTCGGTTTCTACGGCACCGCGATCGCTTGTAAGCGTAATTTTACCGCCAATTCCTGCTGTACTGGAATCGAGAGAGCCTGTAAGAATATCTCCGCTGGCTTGAAAGTCAATTTCTCCGCCATTCGTAGCGCTACTAGAGTTAATAGTGCCTTGCTTAGTGTCAATAGTTGCGCCTGAGAGAGTGATTTTGCCGCCCTGCGTCTGTAGTGTACCGGAAATAGCGATCGCGCCCGGACTCTTCAGCTCAAAATTTCCGCCATCAGTGCTAACAGAACTCAACAAATTCGCATTACTGGCAAAGTTCAGGGTAAAATCTCCGCCACTGGTGCTGATACTGTTTGGTAGCAAAATATTGCTTGGTTTAATATCATTTCCTACCACAGTATCAGCTCCCTGAGCGGTAATATTTCCAGTGAAATTTACCACCCCAGAAGTATCAATTGTCAAGGCACCGCCGCCAAGTCCGGCGATAGAACCAAAATTTAATTCACCAGTGGTAATGTTGTTATTAGCAGAAAGCTTAATTTCGCCGCCAGTACCATTATCAGCATCAGCATCAAAATTTCCGCTGTTGATATTTCCAGTTTGGCTGCTGAGGGTAATATTACCCGCATTGCCAGAAACAAGAGAGTAAGAAGATAGTTTATCTGTAGTAATATCGCCAAATGCTGAAAGCGCGATCGCACCCCCATTTCCACCAGAAGCTGTTTTCAATTCTCCGGTTGTGTTAATTGCTCCCGCCGTGCTATTGACATTGATATTTGCTCCCGTGCCATTAACAGAGAAAGAGTCAATTTTTGCCGTGGTAATGTTGTTATTAGCAGCAATTTCAATTTTCCCCCCACTGCCAGAAACAGAACTAGAATTTAACGCGCCTTGAGTATTAATTGCTCCTTGAGTGCTAATGAGATTAATCTCACCTGCATCGCCAGCACCACTAGCAGCAGAATTTAAGTTTGTTGTAGTAATGTCCCTAGTTGCGGAAAGTTGAATTTTTCCCCCATTTCCTGAAGTAGAAGTTGAATTTAACTCACCTTGAGAATTGATTTGTCCTTGATTACTCGTGAAAATAATATCGCCTGCATTGCCTGAAACAACAGCAGCAGAATTTACAGCACCAGTGGTAATGTCGCTAGTTGCAGAAAGTTCAATTTTTCCCCCATCGCCAGTCAGACTGCTGGAATCTAAAGTAACTGCGGTAGTATCAATTCTGTTCCCGCCAAGAGTAATATTACCGCCATCAGTATCTAGATTTTTTAAAATATTCAGTTCTTGCGAACTCTTGATAAAGATATCCCCGCCAGAGGTAGCTAAAGTCTCTGTAGATAGATTTAAGTTAACTTCTTTAGGCGCAGCAATATCGCCAATAGAGATATCTGCACCATTGTTATTTATAGCACCGTTAATGTTAACGATACCAGCAGTATTGATATTCAAAGGGTTATCTACACCACTAGACAAATTGGAACCAAAGGTAATAGCGTCTGTAGTGATGTCACCTGTGTTGGAAAAAAGCGCGATCGCGCCTCCATTCCCCCCAGTACCAGTAGCCTTAACATAAGCTTGTACAAGATTGGTGGTTATGTTGCCATTAGTAGCATTCAGCCTAATGTTGCCAGCATTTCCCGCATTTCCAGAAGCCGTTTCAGCATTGGTTTGCAAAGCATCTTTTATATTAATATCCCCATTGGTAGTTGTAAGAATTGCATCACCACCATTCCCAGCATTGCCAGTAGCAGCAACGCGAGAACCACTTTGCAGCAAACCATTTACGGTAATACCATTAGCAGCATTGAGAATGACAGCAGCACCATTTCCAGCATTGCCCGAACCAGAAGAAATACTAGAGTAGGATCTAAGATTAGTGGTAGTAATGCTGCCATTATTTGCTGTTAGTTGGATTTTTCCAGCATTACCAGCGGTTCCCGAATTAACTTCTGCTCTGGAGAACATATCTCCTGTAATAATATTGCCATTACTGGTTGTAAAAGTAATGTCTCCTGCTGTACCCCCTCCTTGAGTGCTGGAGTTCGTAAAGTTAGCATTAATGCCGTTAGCAGCAGTTAGAGCGATCGCGCCTGCATTACCACTAACAGAGTCAGATAATAATTGCAGAGAATCAATACTTCCCTGCGTACTTGTCACCTTAATTTCACCGCCAGTACCAGCCGTAGAAGCTGAGTTTAGTTGAGCAATAGTAATATTATTTTTTGCAGATACATCAATCTTGCCAGCTAACCCTGTGGAAGTGCTGGATACCAGCGAACCACCACTACTCATCAAAATTCGTCCATTGCTACTGTTAACAGTAATATCTCCGCCATTAACAGGTGCATTCGCCAGAATTTGGTTTGTATTTATATCAATATCACCAGCAGCTTGTAGAGTAATATCACCTCCGTTACCAGTTGCTAAATTACCAGATGCTTGAATAAAACCTCCGAGTTGAATGCCACCTCCGCTAGTAATGCGAACTTCCCCACTTGTCGCACCGGACAGTGAACGGGAATCAATGGTATTTGTAAGAATGTTGCCAGCAGCTTGAATAGTAACTACACCGCCATTCGCGCTGAGCGACGAAGAGGAAGAATTTATAACACCAGTAGTAACAGTACCCTTTGTAGAATTGATGGTAATCTCTCCGCCAGCACCATTGTTACTGCTTGACTGAAGAATAGCTGAACTGGTATCAATAGAGCCGTTGACACTGTTAAGGCGAATAACTCCGCCTCCTATAGCTGAAGAAGTGAAAATATTTTGAGTGACAATTATATCTTGTCCGGCACTCAAATCTATAGAACCTCCTGCTGTGCTAATACCTCTGTTGATGCGAATATCTCTACCTGCTTGAAAAGTGATTGCCTCACCTAATGTTTGATTAGTAAACACTATCGGTGAAGTAAAAGGTTGCACGATAATATCGCGTTGCGCTTGCAGGAAAATATTACCAGTTAGAGCAGTTAGGGCTGTATCATCAATTTGGAAATCAGCAACACCACCATCAATAAAAACAATTTGGCTGTCCGCTACTTCGGCATTCTTATCAGGGTTTGAGTCATCAGGCTCAATAATAATATCTCTGGGATCGAGGAGTATTGTCCCATCTTTGCCCTTAATTGCAGAGACATTCACCCCACCGTTAAAATCTAGAAACTCTTTACCAGAGACTTCAACAAAGCCACCGTCACCAAAGTTAGCACCGCCACGAGCGCTGATATTGCCATAAAATCTAGTAACGTTATCAGACCATACAATGACGCGCCCACCATTACCATTGTTGTCAGCGTTGGCATTAATCAGCGAGTCGGGACTGACGTAAGTTGCAGAGGCATTCGGTACTGTACCTTTACCCTGATAATCGCCGCCAATTAGCACATTTCCGCCGCCATTAGTTCCAGAGGCGTTGATATTGGCACCAATTAACCCCACCTTGTCGCCCAAAACTTGTATTGTGCCACCAGTGGCACCAGATACATTTAGAGTGCCAGATGCGATCGCTACCCCCCCTGCTTCTGGCACTTGAACGCCAGAACCCGTCAGCCGCACTTCTCCATTACTATTAACCGTCAATCCCGTAGCATTCTCCAAACCAGAACCCGTCAGCAACTGGGGTAAAGATAAGGGATTAGGATTCCCCGCCCCTGGCCCCCCGTCCCCAGTCCCCACCTCCAAACTCAGGAGATGTCCAGCTTGAGAGAGGCGCACCATATTTTCACCAGGCACCCCGGCTACGGTGATATTACCTCCCGGTGCCGACAACTGCCCGGTATTAACTACAGTGCCGCCTAATAAAGTTAAATTCTGTCCTGAATTAACACCCAATTGACCTGCATTGACAATTGCTCCCGGCTGTGCGACCGAAAAAGCAAAGGTGCTGGGTGTCCCGACTAAAGCAGCGTAGTTATTCGCCCCGACAGCCTTAAACCAATTGTCACCAAAACCAATACCAGTGGCGGTGATAGCGGTAAAAGATGCAGGCACGTTTAGCTGGGCATTGGCACCAAAAACTATGCCTGCTGGGTTCATCAAGAATAAGTTGGAGTTGCCGCCAGTAACTTGAATAAGACCATTAATAATCGAAGGGTTGCCGCCGTTGACACGCCCCAAGATATTTTGAATAGATGGATTAGAGAGAAAATTGGCAATTTGGTTCTCACTCAGACCGAATTGGCTGAAACTGTGGAAAAGGTTCGCCCCATCCTGGGAGAGAGTGCCGCCAGTAATGTCGAAGCGAACCGAAGGTTGTCCTTTTAGGACATCGCCATTGGGTATACTAACCGTGCCTGTGCCGTCTGTAGCTGGGATAATAGACTGTGCCTGTGCTGATATTGGTAACAGCATTCCTAGTAGTAGGGCGGGTATTGCCCACCGAATGCGATCGCCTTCAGCATTCTTCTGATTCCCAGTCAAAAACTGGAAATGGGACAAGAGAGGCTTTGGCTCCTTTTGTTGAGAATGATGCAAAATGTTAGTATTGCTTTTTGTCTTGGTGTGTGCATCAACCATATAGATAAGATTTTCCCTAAATGATTTTGTATGCTTAAACACGAGGACAAATTTTATTTGTCTGTAATGACTGTTTTGCCTGGAGTTACAAGGAATCCGCAGATAGGCTAACACTCTGTCTTTAACAGATTCTTAAGAAAACTTAAGAGTGTTCTCTACCTTCTTATACGTGAGACAATGACTGCCACCCTGAAAGAATTTTTAGAAGCTTGCAATACTCTCTTGACGTTGCGTTTAATCGTGACTAGCAGCGCTGCTGTTTTGGAAGTACGGGGAACAATCCAAAACCTTTTCTATGCAGAGTTGCCTAAAGGCAGGTATGCCAATATGCACGCAGATTTATTCGAGTTTCACCTGAATATGGATGCCATCAAGCGGGTGAAATTTGAAACAGGTGAAGCAAAAAGAGGGAACTTTACTACCTACGCGATTCGCTTTTTAGATGAGAAAGAGGAAACAGCATTGAGTGCGTTTCTACAGTGGGGCAAACCGGGAGAATACGAACCGGGGCAAGTAGAAGCATGGGAGGCACTAAGAGAAAAATACGGAGAAATTTGGGAACCAGCACCACTTGAGGCTGTTTAAAAGTTAGCTAATGGCTAATTGTTTGTTGCCATTCGCCATTAGCTAACGATAAATTTAACCTGACAATTAAATCTGCTCTACCGTGATATTACGAGTCTTTTGGAGTTGCTTCCTGGTTCTGGTGTTGCTGTTGTGGGGTGGTGAGGCACACGCGGGAGTCTTAGCTGAACGTTTGGCACATCCCCATTGGGAAGGTAAGCCACCTGTCGCTGCTGCTGAGGGCGATTTAGTTTATCCTGACTGGATGGTAGGCACCTGGAAGGTCAGGAGTACGTTAGTAGATTTAGTGGCACCCTTAGCACCAGAGATTCTAACACCAGGTTTTGAAAGTAATCGTCGCTATCTTAACCATCCTGTAAGTTTCTATGTGCGATTTAACCCAATTATTCACACCAGTGAAGGATTGTCAAGATTTTTTTTAAATCCAAAATCACGCGATGTTTTGGGGAGATTGATTCTTCCCAAAAATAACTTGAAAATTCCTCAAGTGGTGGCAGATCGGGCATTCAATGGGTTGAATATTGGTAGGGCATATTTAGGCGATCGCGCTATTCTATCAGTCAAAGTTGATCCCCGTTCTCCCAATCGTCAGATTACCTCGTTGAGAGGCGATCGCCAGCTTGTCTCAATTGTCACTGGTCGCGGCACCGAGACACCAGCGCCCGATAAATTCATTGCCACAGAACTTCAAGAGCAAATCTTTCGCGGCATACCCAGCCCTTATTTCAACACGGTAGAAACGACAACAGCTTATCATCGGCTTGGGTCATCTATTGAAGCCGATCAGGTGACAGCTGTTTATCTTTCACCTCAAGATCCAGATTATTTTAAAGCTCTTGAGCGACCAGTAGCACTTTACCGCTATCGCCTGGAATTGGAAAAGTCTCCCTGACGGTTGTATAGCGGTTCTCGTTTGTTGGCGGTAGGGGCGTGGCATTGCCCATCGGTGTCAATTTAAGCCCCGGCGAATGAATTCGCGGCTACAAAAACCAAGTCCGCCTGCGCGGACTAACGGATCAAGATTCTTATAACCCGCGCAGGCGGGTTTTGTTTGTATAGCTGCGGTTTCAACCGCCAAGCTAACGTTAAGTTGACACCAATGGGCAATGCCATGCCCCCACAAAATAGTGAGAACCGCTAAACTGCCCTAACAAAATAAAAAACCGTGGGAGTTGAGGTTCCACGGTTCTGAAGGAGTCTTATCTTAAAGTCATCATATAGGCACCAATTTCTAGAACAGTGCTGGTAACATTTTTTGAAACCAACTCGAATTACGTGCAGTTAATTGCTCCCAATCCACTCCTGGCCAATCTCCATCACATCTGCTCTACATACCGCTTCAACTCCCGCGCCATCCGCTTGATCCCCTGCTGCTCATCTTGCCGAATGAAGGGCAAAAACACCCTCGTCAGCACCCCTGAGAAATTGTCCCGGTGAACGTATTTAGTCCGCCCAACACCAATCTCTTGCAACTCGAAAATATACTCATTCTGAAAACCGGGAATAGAAGAAACCCAAGCCAAGCACGTCCCAGACTGTACTAAAGTAACCGTAGGCTGAAACTCTGTCTCCTCCTCACCTGGATACCGCCGCAAAGAGAGGAAAACTTCTTGCCCCTGCTTAAATGGCGCATTAGGGTCTAAGTCAAATAAGAAAGTGTTCCATTTATGCCACTGCTGTTTTTGGAATAAAACTTGCCAAACTTTAGCTTTTGGAGCATTGATTTCAATTTCGGCATAGAAACTCGCCATGTCGTAGCAGCTGATCAGGTGGTGTAAGCGGGTACAATTGCAAATTTGTAGCTCCTTTAGGCTAGGAGCGAGTAAATTTTGGATGATTAGGGAATGGTGAAGAGGAAGACTCTTAACCATTCCAAATTCCTGAATCTAAAATCCCACATTCTCAATCCAAACTCTAAAATCTCAAATCTAAAATTCTTAACTCAATGGTAGAACTAACACCCAACTCTAGTTTCAGTTTAACGATTCGCCTCCAGATTCCCAACCGCGCTGGGATGTTAGCAAGTGTAACAGGAGCGATCGCATCTGTCGGGGGTAACTTAGACCAGATTACTTTGGTTGAGCGCACTCGTCAGACGGTGACTCGCGAAATCACTGTCGATGCTGCCAGTACAGAACACGCTGAAAAGATTGTACAAGCGATTAAGGAGCTGTCAGATATCAAACTGATCGATGTCTACGATCGCACCTTCAATTTACATCGCAGCGGCAAAATCACAATTGAAAGCAAAATTCCGCTAAAAAGTCAAGGTGATTTAGCGATGGCTTATACTCCCGGTGTGGGACGTATTTGTATGGCGATCGCGCGAGACCCGGAACAAGTCCACACCTTAACTATTAAGCAAAACACTGTTGCCATTGTCACCGATGGTAGCGCTGTCCTGGGATTGGGTAACTTAGGTGCCGCCGCCTCCTTACCAGTGATGGAAGGTAAAGCGATGCTGTTTAAAGAATTTGCCGGAATTGATGCCTTTCCTATCTGCCTGAATACCCAAGATACAGATCAAATTGTGGAAACTGTCAAGAACATCGCCCCAGTTTTTGGTGGGATCAACTTAGAAGATATTGCCGCGCCGCGATGTTTCGAGATTGAAGCGCGGCTGCGGCAAGAATTAGATATTCCTGTGTTTCACGACGATCAACACGGGACAGCAATTGTCAGCTTGGCAGCTTTGATCAACGCCCTGAAATTGGTAAAAAAATCCTTTGAGGATGTGCGTATTGTAATTAATGGTGCGGGTGCTGCTGGGGTAGCGATCGCACGTCTTTTACAAAAAGCTGGTGCCAAGTCAATCTGGATGTGCGACTCCAAAGGCATTATCTCCACCAACCGCCCCGACTTGACACCAGAAAAGCGAGAATTTGCCATAGAATCTAGCGGTAACTTGGCAGATGCCATGAAACAAGCAGATATCTTCTTAGGTGTCAGCGCTCCCGGTGTTGTGTCGCCGGAAATGGTACGCTCAATGGCAAAAGATCCGATTGTCATGGCGATGGCTAATCCGATCCCGGAAATTCAGCCGGAATTAATCGCCGACGATGTAGCTGTCATGGCAACGGGACGCAGCGACTACCCGAATCAAATCAACAACGTTTTAGCCTTTCCAGGTGTCTTCCGGGGTGCTTTAGATTGTCGCGCCTCTACAATTACCACCACTATGTATTTAGAAGCCGCCAATGCGATCGCTTCCCTAGTCAAACCCTCCGACCTCGACCGGGAACACATCATCCCCTCCGTGTTTGACAAGCGGGTAGCCAGTGCTGTTGCTGGTGCGGTACAAGCCGCCGCCCGATCTGAAGGGATCGCCCGCCGATAAAGGGAAAAGGGGAGCAGGAGAGTCAGCAGATAACTCCTCTCCTCAGCATTCTTCAGCCCTCAGCCGTTTGTGGTTCAATCCACAGATAGACCTTATGCAATGCAGAGATTGGAACAATAAGAGGAAATAGTGCTTTTTCGCCAAAAAAATAATGACCTTTAGTTTCTTTGACATTTTCTGGGTTATTTTAGCTGTATCCTCCTTCCTACCTGTATTGCAAAAACGCCAAGTTGCATCTCGACGAGTTCAATCCTTAAGAGAATTTGAGCGATCGCGTCGCAGCCGCGTGATTTTGCTGATTCACCGTCAAGAATCTATTAGTTTCTTAGGAATTCCTATATCTAGCTACATCAGCATCGAAGATTCAGAACAGGTACTACGGGCAATTCGCCTCACCCCGCCCGAAGTTCCCATCGACCTAATTTTGCATACCCCAGGCGGCTTAGTGCTGGCAACCGAACAGATTGCCAGAGCCTTAATTCGTCACCCAGCGAAAGTCACCGTCTTTGTACCCCACTACGCTATGAGCGGCGGCACTATGTTAGCCTTAGCATCCGATGAAATCATCATGGATGCCAACGCCGTCTTAGGGCCAGTCGATCCCCAACTGGGAAATATGGCAGCTGCTAGTATTCTCAAGGTCATTGAACAGAAGCCGATTAGCGAAGTTGACGACCAAACGATCATCATGGCAGACCTATCACGCAAAGCCATCGATCAGGTGCAACGGTTTGTCCGCACCCTCCTCAAAGACGCTATTCCCCAACCAAAGATCGCTCCAGAAAACATCGAAAAAATTGTGGAAGCCCTCACCACTGGCCGCGTCACCCATGACTATCCCATTACAGTAGAGGAAGCCACGGAACTCGGTCTGCCAATTACGGTGGGGCTGCCAATGTCAATCTATAACTTGATGGAGTTGTACCCACAGCCCCAGGGCGGCCGTCCAAGCGTACAGTATATTCCCATGCCCTACGAAGGTGCGCCTGCTTTACCTGTCCCTAAAGGAAGACCCCTGCCTGAAGATCCTCGGTCATAAAAATTTATCTTGCTGATGGCGAGGGACTGGGGCTAGGACTTGGCGCTGGCGAAGGAGTAGCCCCTGGTGTCGGTGAGGGACTAGGACTTGGTGCTGGTGAAGGAGTGGTATCCCTTGGTATTGGCGTAGCTCTTGGCAGAGGTGTTGGGGTTGGTGTTGGTGATGGCGTGGCTGCTGGCGTTGGTGATGGCGTAGCTCTTGGGGTTGGCGTTGGTGATGGTGATGGTGTTGGTGATGGTGATGGTGATGGCGTTGGCGTGGCTCTTGGCGTTGGTGCTTGGTCAACAGTTCCTAAGATTCTTTTTGCTTCCAAGTCGAGTCTCTGACGGACTGGTAACGTAGCGATCCCAGTTACAGGCAAATTAAACTGTCTCTGAAATTGCCTGATAGCTTCTTCGGTTCGCGGGCCATAAAACTGCGTCCGGGGCAAAAGGGGGTTTGGCTTAACGACTAGGTTCAAGTTCGCCTGGAGAATTCTGACTAAATCAGCAGCCAAATTCTGCGTTCTCTCCCCAGCTAGGCCATCAACTGGTGTGATTTTGTATCCCTGCTGAAATTCGCGGATAGCCCTGGTACTGGCTTCATCCGTAAGGCTATCTCCCAGAGTGACGTTATACCCGAAGCCGCGCAATACTGAGCGCATCTCAAGTGGCGTATAGTCGCGGCTTCTGTCGGCTAAAGCGAATTCGTAACTAACTAAGCTGGCTGTTATGCCGAGGGCAACGGCAGCCAAAGGCATTCCAAATCTACCCCACATACTTCAAACTCCTCACTCACTGAATTAAATGCGATCGCGAATTAAATAGTTACAGTTTAAGCCCAATTGGGAATCCTGACGCTAACCTTTGGTGAGTTGACAAATCTTTGGGCATTATTTGGTCTAAATTCTAGGAATGGTAATTGCGATCGCAATTAGCTCCCCGCTGTCGCGCCTATCCAATTTTCCGGGTCTATTTCGCTCCTCTTCAGCCTAAATCGTCAATCATGGATGAAGGATAAAGTGTGATAAGTCTATCAGTCGCAAGCGTCGCAACCCCACCTTCAACCTCCTTTATCCTTCATTCCTACCATGACCCCTCAAAAAATAGCAAATAGGCCCAAATCCCGCCGTCATCTGTGGTATGAACGTGTGATGGCACTTTTAGCCCTGGCTAACTTGGGCTTGGTCGCGTTTGATTTGAGCTATGTCCCCTTACGCGATTTCTACCTGCGCGAGTTCCGCAGCCTCACCCAAGTCTATGACCCAATCAAAGCTATTGAACCCCATCGAGAAACGCAGCGGTATCTGGAAACGGTAGAAAATCTCAAAGTGGAACTGCAAAAACCTACAGGGTTGCAGTCGCCAAGGGTCGAAACCTTGTTACAGGAACTACGCGATCGCAGCGTGGAAATGATTGAGACTAATCCATTTCAGGAAGCAAACAAAACAGGAACTCTCGAAAAAATCAAAAACCGGATGCGGCGGCGAATTGGTAACGACTCCGCCAAACAATCTTTCATAACTTTCTGGAGTTTACCCTACTTATCACAAGACTGGGAAAAAGAAATTGCGTTTTATAACCAAGAAATTCAGCCTTTAATCGCAACTAATTATTTTCGGCAAATAGGAGAAACAGGTTATTTTGCTGACCATTTTTGGCTAATTGATATTTGGTTTATCATCCCGTTTGCCATTGAGTTTTTGGCTCGTACCTACTACATTCACCGTACTCGCATCGGTTTAACTTGGATAGAAGCGATGCTGTGGCGGTGGTATGACATTTTTATGCTATTACCTTTTTGGCGGTTACTGCGTGTCATTACAGTTGCACTTCGCCTACACCAAGCCAAATTGTTAAACCTGGAACCAGTAAGGCTGCAAGTTAACCGAGGGCTGGCGGCAAACTTTGCAGAAGAACTAGCAGAAGTTATCGTTATCCGGGTAATTAACCAGGTGCAAAGTTCCATTCGCCGGGGAGAACTTAGACGGTTGATTGCCAACAAAGAAGCTCGTCCATACATTGACATCAATAATGTTAATGAAGTGGAAGCGATCGCTACTTTATTAATGAAAATAACCGTTTATCAAGTCCTCCCGAAAATCCAGCCGGATTTAGAAGCAATTTTAAAACATAATATAGACAAAATTCTCCGGTCTTCCCCAGCTTATCGAGGACTCCAGCAGGTGCCAGGATTGGGTACGATCCCCGCGCAAATAACTGAGAACCTGGTTAGAGAAATCTCCCAAGCAGCCTACCAAACCCTCACCTCCTCCCTGGAAGACGACCCGGTTGGCGCAGAACTCTCCAAACAGTTGATGGAACACTTCACCCAAGCCTTGGGATCGGAAGTGCAAAGACAGCAGACAATACAGAAAATTCAATCTTTACTTATCGATATGTTAGAAGAAATCAAACTCAACTACGTTCAGAACTTGTCCGAGGGAGATTTGGAGCAAGTATTAGAAGAAAAAAGAGCCATCAGCCAAATTGTCAAGCGTTGATTAGGGAGTGGGGATTCGGGGATTCACAGACGAGACACCTGTGGTGCGGACTAGGGAACAAGGGAACAGAAGAATTCTTTTTGTTGCCTTTTACATGATTGCCCTTTTCCTGACTCGCCACCAGAGTACAGCTTGCGTTAAAATCAACGTAGGGACGAATTCAACCGGATTCGTTGCAAGACTTCTTGGAATATAGTGTTCGCAGGAAGTGGGGCGGCACCCACTTTTTTTTGTTGGAGTTTTACAACCCTAATAGGGATTGGAACCTCCGCCCCGCATAAATTCTACAATGTACGGATAGGTCTCATGACTCATCCTCTGATTCCACAAATTATTGATTTAGCGACACCAGTAGCAGAAGACTTGGGCTTGGAGGTAGTAGGGGCGGTTTTTCACACCAACCAACGCCCGCCAGTGCTGCGAGTGGACATCCGGAACTGCGACACCGACACGGGACTAGATGACTGCGAACGGATGAGTAAGTCGTTGGAAGCTGCTTTAGATGCAGCGAATATCATCCCTGATGCGTATGTATTGGAGATTTCCAGCCCTGGGATTTCGCGCCAGCTGACAACGGATCGAGAGTTTATATCCTTCAAGGGATTTCCCGCGATCGTCAAAACCTCCGAACCTTATGAAGGGCAGAAAGAATGGAGGGGACAACTAATTGGTCGCGATGAGAGCAGTATTTACCTCAACCAAAAGGGTCGGGCGATCGCTATTCCCCGCCAGCTGGTGAGCCGCGTACAGCTGGATGAAAAACGCTAATTGAAGGATTGCTAACTGCTAATAGCTAATGGCTAATTGTTCGCAAGCTAGGAACCATTAGCTATTAGCTATTAGCCAATGACAAATATTACTTTTGGAGGTTTTTTTTATGTCAATGGTTAGTCTGCGTGGACTTAAAGAGCTAATCGACAAAATTAGTACAGAGCGCAATTTACCCAAAAGTGCCGTGCAATCAGCCCTCAGAGAAGCCCTTCTTAAGGGCTACGAGCGCTATCGTCGCACCCAGAACCTCGACAAGCGGCACTTTGATGAAGAGTATTTTGAAAACTTTGAAGTCGAACTCGACACAGAAGAGGAAGGCTTCCGCGTCTTGGCTACCAAGACCATTGTGGAAGAAGTGACAAATTCGGATCATGAAATTGCCCTAGAACAAGTTCAAGAAGTAGCTCCAGAGGCGGCTCTAGGTGACACCGTGGTTCTGGACGTCACACCAGAACAAACCGAATTTGGTCGCATGGCGGCAATTCAAACCAAACAAGTGTTATCGCAAAAACTGCGAGATCAGCAGCGCAAACTCGTTGCTGAAGAGTTCCAAGAACTGGAAGGAACCGTCTTACAGGCGCGAGTGCTGAGATTTGAGCGGCAATCTGTAATTATGGCGGTCAATAGTGGGTTTGGTCAGTCAGAAGTGGAAGCCGACTTACCGAAGCGGGAACAGCTGCCCAACGACAATTACCGGGCCAATGCTACCTTCAAAGTATTTCTAAAAAAGGTACGGGAAGGCCCAGCGCGTGGCCCTCAGTTACTGGTTTCTAGAGCCGCCGCAGGGTTAGTAGTTTATCTATTTGCCAACGAAGTACCAGAAATTGAGGATGAAGTGGTGCGGATTGTGGCAGTAGCGAGAGAAGCCAATCCTCCCTCTCGTCATGTAGGCCCCCGCACCAAAATCGCCGTTGATACTTTGGAGCGCGATGTAGACCCCGTGGGAGCCTGTATTGGCGCTAGAGGATCGCGGATTCAAGTGGTAGTAAATGAATTGCGGGGCGAAAAAATAGATGTGATCCGCTGGTCGCCTGACCCATCTACCTACATTTCTAATGCTCTTTCGCCCGCACGAGTCGATGAGGTGCGCCTTGTAAACCCAGATGCTCGTCAGGCTCATGTTTTGGTGGCGGAGGATCAACTAAGTTTGGCGATAGGTAAAGAAGGTCAGAATGTCCGTCTAGCAGCGCGATTAACAGGTTGGAAAATCGATATTAAAGACATTGCCAAGTACGACTACGAAGCCGAAGCCCGGAATATAGCGGCTGCTGCTGCTCAACGACAAGCCGAAGAGGAAGCTCTCTCCGCTTTGGCAGACGACGATGAGGAGTATGAAGAATTTGAAACTCCTGCCTCACAACATGATTGGCAGGACGACCTGGACGAGGAAGATGAGGTAGATAAAGTTAATCAGGCGCAGACAACGGAAGTTTAGATTTGAGATTTTAGATTAAATCTCAAATCTAAACTGTTGCCTCGATATGAAACCAAACTATCGGCGTTGCGTAAGTTGCCGCCAGGTAGCGCTAAAGTCAGACTTTTGGCGCGTTGTAAGACTCTACCCGTCGGGGAAGTTACAATTAGATCAGGGAATGGGACGTTCCGCCTATATTTGTCCCCAGGAAAGTTGTTTGGTAGCGGCTCGAAAAAAAAATAAACTGGGGCGAAGTCTCAAAGCACCTGTTTCAGAAGAACTCTACCAAACCCTGTGGCAGCGTCTGACCGCTAGCCAACACGAGCGAAGTCTCCTGTTGGTTAGCGAAACCAGCAGCCAAGAGCCGCCTATCGTCCCAGGCCCATAACACCCATCCGAATAAGATATCGTAAGGAAATAAGCCTGCAAAAAAGAAATGTGACCCAAGTTGTTAAAAATTTGTGCAAGATTAGAAAAAAAGCAGTTAACTAAAATAGGCAGATAGCTTGTTTGTGGTAAGCAGAGTAAAAATTTCTTGTACATGATTACGAGAAGCCAAAGACAACAGTCTGGCGCTTCCGTTCTTTACACAGCACGCAAATGATCAACAAGTTGTGGTTTAAGCGTATGGTTATGGTCTGAAAACTGGTAGGATTCGAGGGGAAAGACTGGATGAACAACGGCAAAGTCAGAATTTACGAATTATCACGGGAATTGGATTTGGAAAATAAGGATATTCTAGGAATTTGCGATCGGCTCGATATAGCAGTCAAAAGTCACAGCAGCACAATAACAGAATCGGAGGCAGAGCGTATTCGTTCGGCGGCAGAGAAACAACACGCCTCCCGTCCGAAGAGCGCGTTACGTCCGCCGGGGGAACGCAGAACTTCGCCGCCAGTATCTCAAGCTGTGCGACCAAGGCTGGAACACAAGCCGCAAATCTTGGAGATTCGTCAGCATAAAGCAGGTTCGGGTTCTAACCCACAACAGTCGGGAGAGCAAGTGGCTATCCCTCCCCAACCACCAGTTAGACAGCAGTCGCCGTCACCAATGAAGCCGACAACCCTCAATAAACCGGTGCGTCTCAGCGAACGGGATAATACCCCAACTGTAGAAGAAACGCAAGTAGAGTCTCAAGTAGAACTACAAGAAGAGCCTCAAGTAGAAGCAGTACAACCAGAGAGAAACGTTCTACCAGAGGAAAATGCCCCTGAACCTCAAGTCGTTGAAAAACGACCCGAACTTGTTGAACCTCCAGCAAGGCAAACAGCGCAGCGTCCAGGGCAAACAGTTGAACGGCCTGTATTGAAACGGGCCAATAAGGTTGACAACAATGCACCTCCTGCGGAGCCAGTAGCGAAACCACAAACAGGCGGGCCAAGCAGTGGGTCGCCAGTACGGCATAGTGCGCCGACTCCCCGATCAGCAGGAAAACCAGAGCGCTCTGCGCCCGTAGCCCCGCCAGTTCCACAACTGCACTCGCCACCGCAAAGACCAGGGCGGAATCTGTCCCCGATTGGCAGAAAATCTTCTGGAGGCGTTGAAGCACAAGAAGATTTAGTGACAGGACGCTCTAAGGGGCTTCGGGACAACGACGATGGTTTGGGATCGGCAGATACACCAGAAGAACTGTTATTAAGAAAACCAACTCCGCCCCGTTTGGTCAGCAAGCGGAAGGCTGCGTGGGAGGAAGAGGAAGAGGAAAGCCCAGAAGCAGCGAAGGCGAAGGCAGCAGCCAAAACCAAGCAGCGTCGCAATCAAATTGTCTTGGATGACGAAGATGATCTTGACGAAGTGGAAGGTTTGCCAGCTGCACTTCAGGTAAGTCTTTCAGTGGCGCGTCCTCCGAAGCAGCAAAAAGCTCGTCCAGCAGGGCCAGTAGTGGCAGCTCCAGCAGCGGCCACCAAAGTTGGCGCTCGCAAAGGTTCAAGCTCACGCGATACCCAAAATGATAATCGCCGTCGGGAAGCAGCCAAACCAGAACGTCCCGAAAAACTGGTATTGAGTGGCAGTTTGACCGTAAGAGAACTAGCTACGGCTCTGGGAGTGGCAGAAACCGAGATTATCAAAACTCTGTTCTTCAAAGGCTTTGCGATCAACATTACCCAAACCCTGGATATCCCCACCGTCACAATGGTGGCGAATGAGCTGGGTGTGGAAGTGGAGACGCAAGAAGAACAAGCTGCGGCTACGAAAGTAACGGTAATGGTGACCGAGGAAGACGTGGATCACCTGCAACGCCGTCCCCCAGTCGTGACAATTATGGGTCACGTAGACCACGGTAAAACAACCTTACTCGATTCGATCCGCAAAACCAAGGTGGCTCAGGGAGAAGCCGGGGGAATTACCCAGCATATCGGTGCTTACCATGTGGATGTGGATTATGAAGGTCAACATCAGCAAGTTGTGTTCCTCGATACTCCTGGTCACCAAGCCTTTACGGCAATGCGGGCGCGGGGTACGCGAGTTACAGACATCGCTGTGCTGGTGGTTGCCGCTGATGATGGTGTTCAACCCCAGACGATAGAAGCCATCAGCCACGCGAAAGCAGCTGAAGTGCCAATTGTAGTGGCGATCAACAAAGTTGATAAGCCGGATTCCCAGATAGACCGCGTGAAGCAGGAGCTAACCCAATACGGTCTGCAACCTGAAGAATGGGGCGGCGATATCATTATGGTTCCGGTAAGCGCCATTAAAGGGGAAAACCTGGATACGCTACTGGAAATGATTCTGCTACAGGCGGAAGTTTTAGAACTATCCGCTAACCCAGACCGCCCAGCTAAAGGTACGGTGATTGAAGCAAATCTGGATAAATCAAGAGGTCCAGTTGCTACCTTCCTGGTACAAAATGGTACGTTGCGAGTAGGCGATGTCCTGGTAGTTGGCTCGGTACTGGGCAAAGTACGGGCAATGATCGATGACCGGGGAGATCGGGTGAGTGCCGCGACACCATCTTTCGCAGTGGAAGTGTTGGGCTTAAGCGACGTTCCAGCTGCTGGTGATGAATTCGAGGTCTACCCGAACGAAAAAGAAGCTCGCGCGATCGCTAACACCAGAGCCGACGAGCAACGCCAGTCACGCCTGCAACAGGTGATGGCATCCCGCCGAGTTACCCTGGATTCCCTCTCAGCTCAGGCTCAAGAAGGCGAACTCAAGGAACTCAACTTGCTTCTCAAGGCAGACGTTCAAGGCTCCGTAGAAGCGATTCTGGGCGCACTCGGACAGTTGCCGCAAAATGAAGTGCAAGTTCGGGTGCTGTTAGCCGCTCCTGGGGAAGTTACTGAGACAGACGTTGACTTAGCTGCTGCCAGTGGCGCTGTGATTGTTGGGTTTAATACCACTCTTGCCAGTGGAGCGCGACAAGCTGCTGACGAGGCAGGTGTCGATGTGCGCGAATACAACATCATCTACAAACTGTTGGATGATATTCAAGGCGCAATGGAAGGTCTGCTGGAACCAGAGCAGGTCGAAGAACCCCTCGGAAGCGTGGAAGTCCGCGCTGTCTTCCCCGTCGGTCGCGGCGCTGTCGCTGGTTGCTACGTACTGTCCGGCAAAGTAGTTCGTAATTGCCGAGTGCGGGTACGCCGCAACTCTCAAGTGGTGCACGAAGGCGTTCTAGATTCCCTCAAGCGGATGAAGGAAGATGCCAGGGAAGTCAACGCTGGGTACGAATGCGGTGTCGGTGTTGATCGTTTCAACGACTGGAAGGAAGGCGACATTATCGAAGCCTACCAGATGGTAAGCAAGCGCCGGACTCTATCGCCCAATTAGTTTTGAGTTTTGAGTTTTGAATTAAAAACATATTTAACTCAAAACTCAAAATTCAGCACTCAAAACTCTTTTATGCGCTCTTTTTGGTCAGAACCGTTTTTGTGGATTCATCTTGCTGGATTGGCAGCAGTTCCTATTTGCTTGGAAGCGTGCTGCCTATTCCTAGCTGTTGGCGATCCTGTGTCACCAGGGTGGGTCGAAATGTCTTTAGTGGCGGTTGTCGGCATTGCACCAGTATTGTGGATGCAGTGGAGCCGCCCTTTTTCCATTTTCAGCATCCTGGCAGTGGCGATGAAGCCAGAGCAATTGACAGATGAGCAACGATGCCTCTTGTCGCAATTCAAAACTTCAGGGAACAAGTTTATCGCCGGCGCAGCAGCCGTTTTCATGCTGGGGCTATTGTGGCTCCTATACCAGACGGCACCCTTAGTGGCAAGCAAAGCAGCGTTTCTTCCCCAGTGGCGACTGGCGGGACTGCTAGCGGCGACACTGGCATTTCTGGCAGGCAATTTGTTTTTGCAGGTTAGCTTGAGCGTGGCGCGAGTTCTGTTCATCAGCGAAGCAGCGTTTTGGGCAACGCCACCTTATCCCCTAGAACGCATTTGTCAGGAGTTCACAATTCCGGGATTACAGGTAAATCAAATATTGCCAGCAGAAATCTCGCAAGCATCTGCTAAAATGCCAGCTGAGCTGGAATCAGCAAAGAGGGAACCAGTGTCTTCTGACTAAGAATACAAGCCTTTAGTCAACCTAGCCAATCATGGATAGTTTAAATTGAGATGTGCTTAAAAGCACAATCTAATTTGCGATTTAGGCTATCCTGGGAATAGATGGACAAATTAATTAAATAGCGGTTAGCTGATTTTAGATATTAAACGAGTGATATTAGATTTTCAAGTGAGTTTTAACTCTAAATCTAATATTTAGAATTTAAAATAAAAAATAGAATTGCTTTGATATATAAGCTGAAAACTCATTATTACTATAAAAGGTGCGTATGGTCATTTTCTCGGCTTCACAAAAAAGCGAATTTTCCGGCGATACCCAAATTTGGGAAAGCCTCAAACAAGCGATCGCATCCAGTTCCGGATTCCAGCGTTGGGAGCTGGAACGCCCTATGGATAAAGAACAACTTCAAGACGTGGGTATCGATTATCGGGTTCGCCGCTACCTGCGGGAAACACTAGAAACTTTGGCTTATTAGTCAGTTATCTAATGGCTAATTAGTTAATCAAGACGGTCTTTTGTAATTGCTCCCCCAATCGTAAATTGGGGGAGCAACTCTTAGTTGCACATTGGGTCAATTAGCTATTAACAGCCGCTACTTGATTAAATCGCCCAAATTCGGCAAGCCTTCTGCTAGTCGCCGGACTTGCTTGTAGACATCGGCAAGGCGATCGCCCTCCACATGAACTTCTGGGGTAGGGTAGTTTTGCAGCACTTCAATCAAAGTAATCTTATTATTTGATAGAGCCGAACTCATCAAAGCTCCCCGCAAAGCCTGTACGTTGGCACCGCTACCAGTATGAATTACATCAGAGACTTGAGTCAGGGCAATTTCCCCTAGAGGGTTATTCAGCACCTTGTCTAAAAACAGAGCATTCACCTTTATTTCTTGCGTCAGTACCTTTCTCAATTCTTCAGGTTTTTTTCCAGCCATAGCTAGATAAGCACGCAACGCAGGCGAAAGTTCCCCAGTTTCCACAAAAGTTGCGAGTTCGGGAACCGATATTGATTCTCTGAGAATGCTGTATTTTAGCACCACCGATTCGGCAGCATCCGCAGGAGTGGCAAAGAGC
This sequence comes from Trichocoleus sp. FACHB-40, assembly GCF_014695915.1. Lineage (GTDB taxonomy): Bacteria > Cyanobacteriota > Cyanobacteriia > Cyanobacteriales > FACHB-T130 > Funiculus > Funiculus sociatus. The sequence goes on along the minus strand of NZ_JACJPF010000036.1, from coordinate 234,128 downwards.
CAAACACCTGCAACAGCAGCTAAACAAACGAGACGCATTGACAGCAATAGATAGCGCATAGGGAACCACAAAATCTTGTTCTACTTTGACGATACTCTGTAGCGATAAGTTGCAACCTCTGGCGCAAGAAACAATGGCGAATAATACTACAGGGACATCGCACAAGTGGGGAATGCGATCGCATCCGTGTTCAATTTTAAATTTAAAAAAAAATATCCCTCAGCGAGTCCCTAAATCGTAAAGTAAGAAAGCACACAAAAAGCATCAATCGTATGATCTACAAGGGTTCTCATCGGAATTCCTCTCAGCTTAAGAGCGTCAATTTACGTCACAGCAAGGTAGCCACCGTCATCGGGACATCCCTGTTTAGCGCTTTGTTGCTTTGGTCTGGCGGGGTAATGGCACTTCCTGCTACTGCCCTTATAGAGCCATCAACATCCATAGCGCAAGTTCCCGCAGGCGCAACCGTCGTCTACGTCAACCAATCCACAGGTAACGATAGTACCAGTGCTGGCAGCCAAACCACACCCTATCGCACCATTTCCTATGCCCTCCAGCAAGCTGCATCTGGCACAGTCGTTCAGCTGGCATCTGGTTCCTACACCGCTGACACAGGGGAAGTCTTCCCCCTCGTCGTCAAAAAAGGCGTGATTTTGCGCGGCGATCCTGCGACCAAAGGACAGACAGTAGCAATTATTGGCGGTGGTGGCTACAACAGTCCCACTTTTTCCGGTCAGAATATTACATTGCGCGCAGACAACGACGCGGAAGTTGCAGGATTAACTATCACTAACCCTAATCCGAGAGGAACTGGGCTGTGGATTGAATCTAGTAATGCAAAGGTGAGTAATAATACCTTTTCCAACAGCAAGCGGGAGGGGGTTCTCGTCACGGGTACAGCTAACCCCAAGATTGAAGCAAACGTCTTTACCAGGAACGAGGGAAATGGTCTTTCTGTTGCCAAGACAGCGACAGGAGAGATCCGCAACAATCTGTTTCAGGAGACTGGTAGTGGTATTGTGATCACTGAGACGGCATCACCTTTGATCGTAGAAAACCGCATCATCCAAAATGTTGATGGGGTGGTTGCCTCCAACTCAGCGGCCCCTGTGCTGCGTAGTAACATAATTGAGGCAAATACCAGCTATGGAGTGGTGGCAACCGGGACTGCACAACCTAATCTAGGTACTGCTGACAGTCCGGGGCAAAATCGCATACGTAATAACACTAGGTTTGATGTTGCGAACATTACCCGTACCAATACGATACTGGCAGTCGGCAACGATATTGATGCCAAGAAGATTTCTGGCCGCGTAGACTTTGTAGCGACATCAGTTCCAGGCGGCGGCTTTGCGGATATTCAAGGTAACTGGGCGCAAGCATATATTCAAGCGTTGGTAGCTAAAGATATTATTGCTGGTTTCCCCGATGGCACTTTCCGCCCTAACCAACCTGTGACACGCGCCCAGTTTGCGGCTATCATCAATAAGGCATTTGCCCCAACACAAACACAGTCGGCGATTAATTTCACCGACGTTAGCCGGAATTATTGGGCTTATCAGGCTATCCAAACAGCTTCTCAGGGCGGTTTCCTATCGGGGTATCCGGGGCCTGTATTTCGACCGGAACAGCGCATCCCCAGAGTTCAGGTTTTGGTTTCTCTGGCGAGTGGTCTGAAACTGCGCTCTGATAATACTAATGTGTTGTCGGTATTTAGCGATCGCTCTCAAATTCCGACTTGGGCCAGCACTGCGATCGCAGGCGCGACTCAACAACAGTTGGTAGTAAATTATCCCACGCTGGCTCAGCTTAATCCTAGTCGCGATGCTACCCGTGCTGAAGTAGCGGCATTTGTCTATCAGGCGCTAGTTAATGCTGGCAAGGCTGAGGCTATTGCTTCACCTTATCTAGTCCAGGCTCCTTAAGATGCTTTCGCGCCAGTTTTCCTAATGCTGGATGCTGGCGCTCTACATTAAATGAGTGTTATAATATGATTTACCTATCAGCAATTAGCTGATAAGTAAATGCGGGTGTAGTTCAGTGGTAGAACGTCAGCTTCCCATGCTGAATGTCGTCGGTTCGAGTCCGATCACCCGCTTTTTTACAGTGACTAATTATTTGTCGTCAGTGCAGATTGTTGTCGCTGTACAACAGTGACTTTTAAAGAGATAGAACAGCATATAAAAGAAGCGATAAGCCTAGGGCATGGCTTCGCTTACCGCTTTTCATTTGGATTGGTTGCCTAGATGAGCGTTTACTCATTCGGAGAACCCACGACTCTATGTGAATATGTGGAAGCTTGCTGAGAGTGCGATCGCACTTTACGCCACTTTGCGATCGCATCCATCAACGCTTGCGAGAGAACCACAGAACCTTTGATCAGTAGATGAGTTGGTCTGACGATTCATCTATTAGACTATGATGTTGTTGACATTAATCTGTACGAGTGAGCGAAATCGTCAGACAACTGTACTGAATTCCACTACAACCCTATTGGCTTCAGGCTCAATGTCTCCATCAGTTATTGAAAACTTTGTAGTTGGCATAGTAACAAGCATTGTAACAGCCCTTGCTGTTTGGCTATGGGAAAAGGTACGCAAATCCAGAATCCTAAATCGAAGGGCTGCCTTTTTTGGTCTTTTACCCAAGGAAACATGCCTTGCAGTAATGAATCATAATCCTAAAAGCCCGAATACAATGTCTCATTCAGACGTGCAGACATTGATTGAAGTTGTTAGGCTTGTCGATGAAATTGGCTCCAAATTAATAATTGCTCCCTTCGATGAAATACTGGAACCTGCTGGAGGAACGACTGAATTTTGTATAGGTGGTCCAGACTCCAATCAGAGAACCAGAGTGCATTTAGAAAATTTTCTTAAGGGGATTCATCTGAAACCCTACGAGCCAGGCGATCCTGATAATATTGCAATTGTTACCAAAAACGAAAAATTTAGGTATGAGAAAAACAAGAGCGAGTATGCTGTTTTAGCAAGACTCTATCCTAGTTATACTTCTCATCCTGTGATTTTAATTTGTGGACAGACAGGGAGAACTAATCAGGGAGCTATTCACTATTTAATTCAAAATTATGATGATTTTTTGAGAAAAAAATTTGGAAATAAAAAACAGTTTTGCCTAATCATTACATTACAGTCGCCTGCAACATACGGATACAAATCTGCAAGACTAGAGAAAGATTTGACAGACACAGCGTTTATTCCATTATCGTAGGAAATTCCATAGCTATGAAGGAATGCCTCGTATTTTTCGCGACAGCTTGGGGGACACGTCACGGAGGTATCAATTCTTTTAACTATGACCTTTGTAAAGCTTTGGCTAAACTTTTAGCTGAACCTGGTCATCCCAAATTAAAGGTTGTTTGCATCGTCAATGAAGGAAAATACACTGAGGTCGAAGAGGCTAAGGCACTTGGCATAGAACTTCTTGTTATTTCCCACCACGATGAGCCTGCCCTCGACATGAAGAATGTTAGTAGCCAACTTAAAGGCAACGAAATAAAGCCTGTATACGTGCTGGGACATGACGTACATACTGGACCGAGAGCCATTAAATTATCAAGGGATGTTGGCGTTCCAGTCGCCGTATTTCATCACATGGATTACAGGGCATACAAGCCCTTCCAAGGCAAAAACGATAAGGATTCGATTTCGCGTCAAGAGAATATCCTGAAGGAAGCTGATACTGTATTCGCTATTGGTCCGAAATTGGAAGAGTCGGCAATAGACAAAATTCGTGGAGGAGAAAAAGAAGTCCGTGTCATAAAAGTTCAACCAGGTTTAGCAGAGATAAAACCAGTAGAGATGCCATCCCGCTTTTTAGCGATAACTTTCGGACGGCTGGATCAAGAAAACGGCTTACTTAAACAGACTGATTTAGCTGTAGCTAGTTTTGGGGAAGCTGTAAAAAATAGGGCAAACCCACTTGGACGAGATCCTGGACTCGTAGTGATTGGATTGTCCAATGAGGAGATAGACAGGGGGAATCAGTCACTCAAATCGTTAGGCGAAGATTATGCGAGAAAAGCCGTATCGATTTACGGTTGGATATATAACGAAAATCGACAAGAACTATTCAATGAGCTTAGAGGAAACACTGTTTGTATGATGCTTTCTCTTCACGAGGGTTTTGGTCTTGTTGGTCTAGAGGCAATAAGTGCTGAAGTTCCGCTTATCATTTCAAAGAATACTGGTTTGTATAAGGCTATAGACCAAACTCTTGAGGGAGAAGGAACTGGCTGTTTGTATCATGTTGATATCTCAGGTTCATTTGGTGAGAAATCCTTTCAAGATACAGATATTCAAGAAGTTGTAGATTGTCTCTATAAGATAGCCGATGACAAAGACAAAGCGAAGAGAAACGCTAAGAAACTTAAGGAAAAGCTGTCTAAAATTTGGACATGGGAAAATGCAGCTTGCCAAGTTTTTACAGGGCTTGAAGATATATTAAAGTCCGCACCTACCAATGATATAGCACAGATATTAAAGATGGACTCAAAAACAATTCTAGAGAATCTTCAAGATACTAAAACAGAAGGAAATCTTGATGCCTGTCTTCATGCAATTTATAAGACTGCTATTTGGTTGGAAAGGCATCCAAATGAATCATATATTCGTCGGCACTACCTTATTTTGGTAAGAGAAAAAGGCTTGCCGGAACAACAGCAGAAAGCAATTGTAAAAATGTCCCTTTGGCTACAAGAGAATCTAGAAAACTGTGATCCCTACGTTTTTACGGAGTATCTAAAGCTGATTAGAAAACCAGGAATACTAAAAGAGCAATGTCATGAGGCAATTCTTCAGTCTTCTAATTGGCTATCAGAACATCCAGATCAATCATCATATGTTCTCACGCAGTACCTTGCATTAGCAAGGGAAAAGGGGAAGCCAGAACACTCTCAAGAGGCAATTTCTAAGATGACTTTATGGCTGGAAGAGCATGGAAGTAACTGTGATCGCTACGTTTTTTGGGAATATCTCAAATTAATTAACCAAAAAGGAACATCACAACAGCAGCAAACAGCAATTAATCAGGCTGATATTTGGTTCCAAAAATATCCAGATGAAGATGATTCATACGTTCGTACAGAATACCTGAAGCTAATGAGAAAACAAAGATAGTAAGCAACTTCAATGACTTAATCGAAATCGCTAGTTGTGATAAACCCTTTCGCTAGGAGACGTGATTTTTGTCCACGGATGGTGCCGTAATGAACGAAGCACTTTGCATTCCGAGAAACGACAGGCTGCTCATACCTTGCCCTTGACTTAAACTGCGATTTTATTCTCTGACAGGGTAACTCGGCGTGAGACAATTGCTCATTCACTCCCTCCCAACTTTGACCGCATCGCTTGTCACACCTCAATCTGCTGCTGTAATTGTTGGATGCGATCGCCTTTTGCCTCATGAGTGCGATCGCTCATTCATTCCCTGCCAACTTTGACCGCATCGCTTGTCACACCTCAATCTGCTGCTGTAATTGTTGGATGCGATCGCTTTTTGCTTATGGAGTGCGATCGCTCATTCATTCCCTGCCAACTTTGACCGCATCGCTTGTCACGCCTCAATCTGCTGCTGTAATTGTTGGATGCGATCGCTTTTTGCTTATGGAGTGCGATCGCTCATTCATTCCCTGCCAACTTTGACCGCATCGCTTGTCACACCTAAATCTGCTGCTGTAATTGTTGGATGCGATCGCCTTTTGCTTATGGAGTGCGATCGCTCATTCATTCCCTCCCAACTTTTCCAGTAACGCTTGCCACGCCTCAATCTGCTGCTGTAATTGTTGGATGCGATCGCCTTTTGCTTATGGAGTGCGATCGCTCATTCATTCCCTCCCAACTTTGACCGCATCGCTTACCACGCCTCAATCTGCTGATGTAATTGCTGTTCGGGCGATCGCATGAAAGCCTCATGAGTGCGATCGCATCGCTTCTCACGTTTCAACCTTGTTTCTCATCCCAATTATTTGGATGGTTGCAAACAGTAAGAATGTGAGTGCTTAACGATGTAGAGTCAGCTGTCGCTGTTCTTGAGAAAGCCCCGTCACGATATCCTCTGCTGCAATTCCTGCTTTAATTAATGCTTCAGTCATTCCCTCCTCAAAATTATCATCCTCAATAACAACCTTGCCATCGAAGAGCCGAGCATGGAACAAGATTGTATTAAGCCAAACACTTTTCTCCCAACCTGTTGCAATAATTAGAAACTGCCCTGACTCAGTATCGCACACGGCACGAATTTGAATTGTCTGTAATCGGGGTTGTGCAGCTGATGCCTTCCGTAATACTTGTGTCAAAATTTCAGGATAGGTTAGTGAGCGATCCATTGGATAATGACCTCATCTATAGGCTCATAAATCAGTAGATTGATTTTATTCCGTCTAATGGCCATCTGAAAAATTGGTTTCTGAAAATGCTTTAAGTAGACAGACTGGCTCACAGCCAAAAAAAGCTGACGATCTGGTTCTTGTTCTTCTAAAGCCCACTGATAAAGCTGAAGCTGCCCCATCGTTTTTTCTAGTTCACTAATCACCGAAGGAGTATCAAAGTCTTTTACTTCAACTGCAATTTTACGGTTTTCTTTCTCTGCACTAAAAAACTTTTCGGCTCCAAGATCGGCTTTTAGCAATGTTCTCTCTAACAGCAAAACTAACGGAGCATCAGTAATTGTCCAACCATCCTTTTCTAGGGTACGACGCAGAGAAAAATGTAAATCATCTCGTCTAGACATTAGTATTAATCATTTTATTCAATTTTACGCATGAAAATACTTTGGTCAAATAGCTTTCTGATAGGTGGCCATTCCCACAAAAAGCAACTGACACTGATAACAACGCTTATCCTGCCACAAAGCCGTAATCTAAACCCTCTTCCCACACCTGGGACACAACGACCAACAACCTCAGCTGATGCTGCTCATACCTTGTCATCAGGAGAAGCGATCGCTCATTGATTCCCTCCCAACTTTGACCGCATTGCTTACCAGGCCTCAGTCTGCTGCTGTAATTGTTGGATGCGATCGCATGAAAGCCTCATGAGTGTGATCGCGCCTGACACGATAACCTCTCCAACCAGAAGATACAATAAAATCGACCATCGCCAGAAGTGAACGCGATGCCCCCACTACTTGACAAAACAACCGATCAACGCATTGTCCATCATGGAACTTGGGAACAGTTCAAGTTCATCCAGAAGGGCTTTGATGGTTCTCCTGGGATGCGGCTGTTTTACTATGACGGGACGATCGAGATTCTTATGCCAGGACAAGACCACGAAGCCTTTGCTCGCGTCATTTTTTACTTAGTGACTACCTTTCTGGTTGAACAGGGAATCTTCTTCAAGCCTACAGGAGCAATGACTCAGGAAAAAGAAGGCGTTGTCTCGGTTCAGGCGGATGAGTCATACTGCATTGGGAGTGTGAAGTCGATTCCCGATTTGTCGATTGAAGTGGTCTTTACCAGTGGAGGCATTAGCAAGTTAGAACGCTACAAAGCTTTGGGTGTATTAGAAGTTTGGTTTTGGGAAGATGGATCGCTCAAGCTGTATCACCTTCAAGATGGTAGTTATGAACCCATCGATCGCAGCCAGCTACCCGGACTCAATGACCTGGATCTTGATTTATTGAAACGCTGCATCTTGATGGCGGAGACTGACGCTGGAGAAGCGATTAGAGCGTTCCGTCGAGAGATTTAGGGCGATACAAAGTCAGGACTTTTAGCAGAGGCGCTTCTCATAACGATTCGAGAAACTACCACGACCTCCAATGAGAGGGCGACTAGGTATCAGGAAAGGAGAAGCGTGAAGCGATCGCTTTTTCACCGTCAATCCCTCCCAACTTTTCCAGTAACACTTGCCACGCCTCAATCTGCTGCTGTAACTGCTATTCGGGCGATCGCTTTTAGCTATCCTGTCGGGATGCGATTCCCGACAGGATAGTTACGCTTCATGCACCATTTTTTAAGGCTATGCGGAATTAAGCGATCGCAAAGTGAAGTAGCTTGATGTATCACTTAAGCCCTAAATTATTCCTCCTGTACTTCAAGAGTATCCGTTAATACAGGCAAGCCCCAGTCGAGTAAAGAAAGTTGCTGCATCGTTAAACAATCATGCTTTGTTGCCATGCCACCTAAAAAAGAAAACAATGGATGTGGATGTGCGAGTATTCCATTTTCATTAATCATCGTTTTGTTAGGTGTTGGTTATTGGGGCTTTAGGCATCTAGATAAACTAGATATCAGTAAATTTTTGCCTAATAATCAACAACCAACCGCTCCTATTTTGACTTCTGCGCCTAGCCAGGGCATACCTGTTGCCAATTCTCCCCTTCCGAAAGCGATTCCGACTGCGACACCAACCGCCAATCCTCCTCTTCCGAAAGCGATTCCGATTGCGACACCAACAACCAAGCCACAAGTTGCAGCATTACCCGTAACCCCCAAGAAATTACCATCACCTCAAAATTCTTGGGAGAAAAAGGAAATAAGAGGAATTTATTTGAGTCGGTATCAGGCGACTAATAATGCTAGCGAAAAAATGATTCGCGAACGAGTTCGTTATTATCGCGCTCAAGGAATAAATACCATTATTCATGGGGTGTGGGGGAATGGTTGCACGATGTACAACAGCAATGTCATGCAGCAAACATTCGGATACAAAAGCTGTCCTAACCAATTTCAAGAGCAATGGTTAGATTGGTTGATTGATGAGGCGCACAAGCAGGGAATGCAAGTTCACGCCTATTTTGAAAAGGGGATTAAAATTGATAAAAATAGCCCAATTTTTGATTTAGCAATTTCTAAACGATGGATTGTTCCTGGGGTCGATAAAACCTACGCTGGCATCGAGCATTATGTACTGGATGTGGAGATTCCAGAGGTTGCTAATTTATTCAGAACAATCTCAGTAGAGTTCGTCAAAAAGTATCCAACCATCGATGCAGTTCAGTGGGATGATTACCTAGGTTATCATGCTGAATTACCAGGCAAAGTTGATCGCACGGCGCATTTAACTAAGTTTGTGCGGCAAATGAGAGGTGACATAAAGAAAGCTAACCCAAGGGTTAGTTTCGACCTTTGCCATCATAATCCTTATTGGGGTAAACGTTATTTTGCAGCTGATTGGGAAAATTGGAATGTGGATCGAGCTTTCATTCAAATTTATAACGATGCGAATTTTACCCAAGAGCTAGATTATGCGGAAAATTATGCGGGAGTAGCTATTTCAGATAAGCAGTTGTCTCGTTTACAAGCATTGGTTAATAACCCCAAAATCAAGAGTATTTTAGTGTTTCCCTCCTCTGGAAAACCAGAAGAGACTGCTGCTCTTGTCAAGAAGTTAACTCCAACGAGTAAATAGGGTAAGAATATAATAGATTTGCTGAAATAAGTAGACAAGGGAGCCTGCGCTGGGAGAAATGCTTACAACTTTCAACAAGCTGTCATCACACACGCAGATAGGAGCGCGATCGCTACATGAGTTTTTCCCGCTTTGTTCATCTTTATCAAAGTGACGGCGCTGAGGTAGATTTTGGCCAATTTAACTGACTCAATGCCATCTCTAATATCTTGTAATGCTTTTTAACTGTATGATGCTAAAGCGGTACCATAACACCATAGCTGGTGTTGGTGAACCTACAGCAATTTCTGTATATGGTGGATTAATAAGGAATAGATTCTTAATCCGTAACCTTAATTAATCCTCTTTGCAGGGCATCAAACACGCGATTAATTTGCAAACGATCGGTTTCGTTGTAGCATTTTTTTGATAAAAATGCGGACATCAGTAACCGTTGGTCAGTGCGCGTAATCTGCCGAAAGGCGAAAATGCGCTCAACAATTTGTTCTACTGATACTTTAGGTAGAGAGCGTTGGGATATCATCATTCTAGGGGTAGATATTTTTGTATAAATTGAAACTCAGTATAATTTAAGTATGCAATATTTCTTTACAAATGTGGCAGATCGCAGTCCTAGAAAGGCTGTAATATTTTCCTGAAAAATCCGTGATTCCCATCATTGACAAATAACGCGGAGTTTGAATAAAGTCAGTAATTTCCCGGTAAAATAGCTTGGCGTTGCAGCAAGAAGGCAAAAACAATGGCTCAGGCTCGTATTGGGATTATAGGTGGCAGTGGTCTTTACAAAATGGAAGCGCTCAAGGATGTGGAAGAGGTGCAAATCTCTACACCTTTTGGCTTTCCCTCTGATGCGTTGATATTGGGAACTTTAGATGAAACGCGAGTGGCTTTCCTGGCCCGTCACGGTCGAAATCACACGCTTTTGCCGTCTGAGTTGCCATTTCGAGCCAATATCCACGCCATGAAGCAGCTAGGGGTCGAATATCTGATTTCTGCTTCCGCTGTTGGTTCCTTGAAGGAAGAAGCTAAACCTTTGGACATGGTAGTACCGGATCAATTTATTGACAGGACAAAAAATCGAGTTTCCACTTTTTTCGGGGAAGGAATTGTAGCGCACATTGCTTTTGCCGATCCGGTGTGTAATAAATTGGCTCTTGTTGTAGCGGATGCGATCGCATCCTTAAATTTACCAGATGTCACCCTCCATCGCGGCGGTACGTATGTCTGCATGGAAGGGCCAGCGTTTTCTACTAAAGCTGAATCCCATCTTTACCGTAGTTGGGGCGCGACAATTATTGGGATGACAAATTTACCGGAGGCGAAGTTAGCTAGAGAAGCTGAAATTGCCTATGCAACTTTAGCCTTAGTTACAGATTACGATTGTTGGCACCCAGATCACGATAGCGTAACCGTAGAAATGGTGATTGCTAATTTGCAACGCAATGCAGCGAATGCTCAAAAAGTAATTCAAGAAACTGTCCGCCGTCTGAGTGAAAATCCTCCAGTTTCTGATGCTCATTCTGCTTTGAAGTATGCAATTTTAACTCGCCTGGATAATGTTCCGGCGGAAACTAAGGAGAAGATGGAGTTGCTGTTGAAAAAGTATTTGTAAAGATGTAAGAGGGACTAAAGACACGGCTAGACAAAACTTAGCCCCCTGCGCGGGCTAAGAAAATAAAATAGTAAATGTAGGTTAGGTTTTGAACCCTTAAAATCTAACCTACATTTATTCTTAACTTCTATCTTCTCTTTGCATTCTTGGTGTCTTCCTGGTTCATAAAAAAAACCACAATTTCAAGAATGAAAAGCCAAGGACAGCTAAAGTCGCGACTAGACGAAACTTAGCCCGCCTGCTTGGACTAAGAAAATAAAATAGTGACTAGCCTAGAAGAACTTATTCACTGATCAACTTCTTAAATTGAGCATCGGAGCGAATCGCATCAAAAGCAGAGTCAGCTTTTGCCATTTCTTTATAATTAGGCTCAATATCAATTGCCCATTGTAGATTACCTATTGCTAAATTTACCCGGTATTGCACCGCATAACAACGAGAATTGTTATACCGAGCTTCAGAAAAGTTTGCTTCAATCTTAACAGCGGCGTTATAAGATTGATTCGCCTCTAGATAACGACCTTCAGAAAAATAAGCATTTCCTTGGATTAAATAATCATTGGCATTTAAAATTTGGTTAGCATTGGCATCCAATTCTTGAATTGGCACTGCTAAATCAGATTGAGCATCTAAAGTAAATTCCGAAAGGTAATTCTGCTCCTCAGAGTTTATGGTTTCAATTTGTGGCTCATAATAATGGTTGTACCTTAGTGTTTCAAATTCTTGAGATACAATAATTTTCTGTTCTTTAAGTTCTCCTAATACAGCTTGAGCTTCTGAAATTAGGTTGTTTAGTTGCAGAAGACTGTCATATTCTGCTTGGGTATTGTCAGTTAGATTTTTTAAGTTAGCAGTTACTTGTTCCTCTAGTTGGGTGGCAAATTTTTCTCGAATTTGCTCTAATTGATTTTGGGTTTCAGAAACTATTTGGTTAATAACACTGCGACGTAGGAAAAAAACGCCGACAGCTGCCACAATCGGAAACAAAGTTAATATAAATAGTAAAGTATTGAGTAAAGTTGTGGTGCGGCTAAAGGCGCGGTCAACTTCCGATTGTACGCGATCGCGTATTTCCAGCTCAAGCCGCAATCGTTCTACTTCCTGCTGTTCCTGAACCGATAGGGTTGTGGCAGCAGGCTGAGGTTGGGCAACGGCAGCAGCAGCAGATAGAAAAAGGCAGGAAAGCGCTAGGGCAACTTGCTTATTGATCTTCATGAGAATACTCTTAGCTTTAATCTAAGTATTCCCAGCCTGTGCCAAAACTATCAGGTACTAGGAAAATTCGTGCAATCCCCACCTATACAGTAATTAAAGATGCCTAATTAAAATGGAAGTTTAATTAGGCATCTTTAATTTGATTCAACCTACTTGATAAACAAAGCTGAGAGTTGCCCAGGCATTGACATCTAAAGCATAGCTGTCAGAGGATATACCAATATTTTCTCCAGACACAGACGCGATCGCGTTTTGCTTAAGTAACGCACTAGCTTGATGTAAATCTTGCAGCAAGGCCCGCGCCACGACTAGCGGGTTAAACAATTCGGACACTCCTTCGCGCTGGGAACGCCGCCCAGAGGACATGGCAGCAAGGGTTTGGGTAAAGGGTGCGCGACTGGCGAACAGATGAATTTCCGCAAGCCCTGCCGGGCCTGCGATCGCCCATTCCAACGATTGAGGTTGTGGCACCGTCAGAGTTGCCCCTGCCGGAATAAAAACATCTTGTAGGGCAGCGGTTGCTGCTGCCGTCGGGTTGCTTTCCAGGGACTCTGGAGTGGATGACGGGGGATAATAGGCGATGCCAGAGCCGCTGCTATCGATGCCGAGTAGTATGAAATAAATCGGGCGATCGCTATAGTTTTGAATTCGGTACTGGACGCGGCTACCAATTGGTAAAGTGGGGATGCCTGCAAGGGCGGAAAGTTTTGAATTTTGGGTATTGATTGAATCAAGATTAGTTTCCTGCGTCCTCCGCAAAGTTTCTCGTTGCAGCAGCACCTGTTCTGTAGGAGAAACCATTTCCAACGTCGCCGCAATTGGGAGACGAGAAGACCCTTCATTTGCCGTCAAACGCCATAACTTAGCCGCCAGAAGCGTTTTCAGTTTCGGGGTTAAACGATTAACAGCTATTTTTACCGCTTCAGTCGGTTCTCCAGCTGTGTTGAAAATCAGATCCCGGCCGGGAGAAAATAGTGCATAGCTACCCGCCGAGTCGGTAGTCTCCACTTTGCCAAACAAATAATCTGCGGGTTGTTCGCCTGCTGTGACAACCGATGAGACAGAACTAACATTGGCAAAGGCACTGGTTGCATCTACGCGCTCAATTCGTTCTAGTTTGGCATCTAGAGCCACAGTCAAGCCGATATTTCGGGGCAATACGCGGATGGATTCTTGTACCAGTTGCCCGACTTGCAAATTAGATGTTTCTGACCCAGAAACAACTCGCGCCTTGGCAGTCAAACCCTCCTTAAAACGAATTTGCACTTGTACAGGTTGTTCCTTGTTCGCAGTTGATAGTTGATTGCTGTTAACCACGAACAGAGAATTTACTCCGTAATATTCCCAAATGGGTGCTGGTAATCCTGCCAGCCACAAGTGTAAGAATTTGCCGCCTTCTTCTACGGCCGTAATCACACCATCCGCACCAATACCGATTTCAGGCGTCAAATTATAGGCAAGCGCATATTGCTCGTTACTTTTTTGGCCCATTAGCTGGGGCTGTTGCTCTTTACCTACCAGTTGTTCGACAACTCCAGCAGCCCGATTGAAGCTAACCTGAACCGTCGTGGGTGAGGTTGCTTGCCAGAGATGTTGAGTTAGGGCGTAGGTGAATAATCCGGCGCTAAAACCGCCCCAACGCGCCTCAGTTGCTGGCTGATTAGGGCCAGCTGCCGCCAGAACAATTCCAGGCATTTCGCCGGATAGCAGCTTGTTGAGTGCTTCTGGCGAAAACTTGAGACGCGATCGCAATTCTTCTTGAAAAGCTAGTTCCTCGTCGCTGGCTTGCTGCGCTAACACCGTTTCCGGGCAAGTGCGAATCCGCAGGTTGCCTTGGAGGACGGTATCGCCGTCACTGTAACTGGTATCGAGTACAGTTGTCACTTGGTCAGTGGCAAGCGATCGCAACAGCAAAAACAGCGTCTCTTCCAACAAATCATTCCCTACTGTTCCTTTGGTTGACAAAACGCCATCCACTGGCACTAAGGAATTTTGGATTCTAGATTTGGGATTTTGGATTAAAGAATCATCTTCATCTTTCATCCTTCCCACGCGGCTACCGTAGCCGCTGAAGTGAAACAGCACCACATCACCTGATGAAGCTTGAGCTGTCAAATGCTCAAGGAAAGCAGTTTCAATATTTCCCCGCGTTGCCTGAGCATCCGTCAGCGTCAAAATATCGCTGGGGTGAAAGCCAAACCTGTGAATCAAAAGTTCCCGTTGCAGTTCCACATCTGTCACGCAACCGAAAAGAGACGCTACTTTCGTCTCCGTGGTATGGGGGTACTGGTTAATTCCTACAAGTAGCGCCAACTTTCGCCCATTCGGTTGTGCCAGCGCTTGATAATAGCGATCCAGCAGAGGCACCGCTAGGCTTTGATCCCCCAGTAGAAGAGATAGCGCCGTTTCACTTACGCCCAGCGCCAAAAGCGCCATTCCCGCTCGTTGCAGAAAACTCCGCCGCTTCAATCCCATATCAGCTATTAGCTATGAGCCATCAGCTATAGCCTATCAGGGTCTAGGGAATACAGATAATTGCAAATTGAAGATTTCAAATTTAAGCAGCCTCCAATCTCCAATCTCAAATCTCAAATTTTAAACTTGCAATCTCATATTTTTTTGCTTCCTCTGGAACCTGCATCGCCCTTGCCAATTCTGCTGCAACTTCTGGGCGCGAAAACTCTGGTGGTGGCAATTCACCGCGCCGCAACATTTCTCGTACCTTCGTCCCCGACAGGTGAATGCGTTCACCGGGAGCGCTGGGGCTTGTCTTCGTCGTCGCCATAGTCTGAGTGCGCGTACAGTAGAAGGCGTGTTCAAACTTCATCGGCGTGATGCCCAACTCACCCGGTTCAAACTCATCAAAAATGTGCTGAGCATCGTAAGTTCCGTAGTAATCGCCGACACCCGCATGGTCGCGTCCAACGATGAAGTGAGTACAGCCGTAATTTTTGCGAATTAGGGCATGGAAAATCGCCTCTCTGGGGCCAGCGTAGCGCATCGCAGATGGATTAATTGCCAAAATTACCCGGTCTAGAGGATAGTAGTGTTCCAGAATAATCTCGTAGCAGCGCATCCGAATCTCTGCTGAGATGTCATCGTCTTTAGTGACTCCCACCAAGGGATGCAAAAACAAGCCATCTACAGTTTCTAAAGCACACTTCTGGATATATTCGTGCGCCCTGTGGATGGGGTTGCGAGTCTGGAAGCCGACAATCGTTTTCCAGCCCTTTTCCTTGAACATGGCGCGAGACTGGACGGGATCTATTTGGTAATTTGGGAATAAAGGATGAGGAGCGCGTTGCAACAGCCAAACTGATCCTGCAAGATGAATTTCTCCTTGCTTGTAAACAACCTTAACGCCTGGGTGCTTTTCATCATCGGTGCGATAAACATTGACCCCCTCGCGGGTTTTGTCATAGCGATATTTCTGCGTTAGTTCCAGAACGCCGACAAAGCGCCCAGTCGGGTCGTCCAGACGCACCAAACCGCCTTCTTTGAGATTTGCGGCTACCGACTCGTCCACCGAAAGCGTGACGGGAATTGACCACGGGAGACCATTGGCAAGGCGCATTTCCATCACTACGCGATCGTAGTCGGCTTGTTCCATAAAGCCAGTTAGTGGGCTAAATCCCCCAATGGCAATCAGTTCTAAATCCGATGTCGCCCTTTCGTCTAGTTGCACTCTGGGCAAATAGTCGGCTTTATCGAGAAATTCTTGTTTTTGTTCCGGTGTAGCGATGCGATTAATTAGCTGACCGCCGTGAGGTGCTAGGCTCATATCGAATTGTAAATTTAGCTGCCAAATTATCCTACCAAGATATAGAGCCGGGAGATAAGAAACCTAGCCCCCCTCCCCTTCCCTAGTAGGGAAGGGGGAGCCGGAGTTTCTTCCAGCTACAAATATTTTTCTTGTTCCCTCTCCTTTTAGGAGAGGTTCTTCAAGTTTGCACTGAAAATTTCTCTGGATCGATTCCCCAATTCACCCAACGAATCGCCTCACGCGCTGACTTAACATCAGGAGGTACTCGCAAAGCATGAATAAATCCAGTGCTGGGACAAGTCATTTTTAATAAATAAATTGGCTCTACATCGACATCATTATCTATTTTTAATAGAGTGTATTCCTGCCAAAAGTCTAATTCAGTCGCTTGCAACTCTTGGCAAATTCGACTGTAACCAATTCCTTGGATTAAAACTCGCCTCAATTCGGCGTTATCCTCTTCTAAAAGCCATTGTGCGTGCCATTGATTCGGGTGCAGTACACCGTACTTTTCAGGTAATTCCACACCGTGGTAAGCATAGACACTGAAACCATCAGCAAATTGAATTGCTGGTGTGCCTTCTGCGTGTAGGCGTTGCTCGTTGTCAAAGGAGAGGACGCGAGGGCGATCGCACACATAGCAAACTTCTTCAAATGGAAAAATCCAACCACAATTTTTGATTAGCTGCTGAAGAACTTGCCATCTGTCTTGATGACAACTACACCCTAGAACTGAAATGAAATAGTCTAGTCTACCTATATTACTATAAAAATTCTCAGAACCCTTAGGAACATAATTGTTATAAAAAATCGATTCTTCTTTTTCAAGTAAATTTATTGTTTTATGATTTACCGCTTCAACAATATGCGATTCTATTGTTATTAATGACCAAAAATTTGGGCTGGTTTCCCTTAATAAATTATGCCTTATTTCATTAGCTAAGTTTATCGATATTGGTTTTATTAATTTACTTTCTAATAAGTCTATTATTTCAATATATTCATGAAGGTATGTATTCAATAATATATGTTTCCAAGCTAGATAAGGACTATCAAAAAAAAGAATCTTAGGCTCTTCTAAATCAATTGCGTTGTAGGCGGCTTTTACTACTGCCGTAGCTTTTTGACAGTTAATTGGTTCAGTAGAGAAGATAATTCGCTTCCACTTTTCCCAATAAACCGGAATCAAAGCTTCTTGTTCAGGCGTGAGTTGTTCAATTTTCTGTGACATCATGGTAGGCAGATAATAAAACCCCTAAAATTTTATTGGCATTCCCTATGAAGTATTCAGTCAAGTCAATAGAAACTACTTGCCCTTCTAATTTCAAAAATTTCCAAATAGTTCCGGTTGTTACAGTTCCATAAAGGGTTATAATTTCATTCCCCTCTCGTTCATTAAACAACTGTGCTGCTATCATTTCAGCTACGCATTGCCCCAATCCAGCCTTAATATTTTCATTTTTCGCTTCTACAATAGTAAGGACTGGAGCGCTAATAAAAAGCTGTTCTGAGGAACGGCTAACTAGAAAATCACAGATCCCATTTAATCCTCTTGCCGTATCTACATTAAAATCCACACCTGAAAATAAACTAACTTGATAATTTAAGCGTCTCCTAACTTCAATCAGGATAGGGGCTATAATCATTTCAGAACGAGCTTTCTCAGTATTAATAGCAGTAGCTAAAGGAAGATTCTCTTTAAGTGTAAAAGCTAAATGTTCGCTACATTCTACCGGAGGAACAGCCGCAAATAAATCTACTGTTTCGTTAATCGTTAAACTAAATAGTTTTTTAAGTTCGCTTAGGGTGAAGTCACTATAAGCCATAGTTATAAAAAAAGAGGCAAAAGACTTTACTTTTGCCTCTATCTTATACCTTATTACCGTTTACTCAAACCTTTCGATAATTCCGCCGCCGAGTACGATATCTCCATCGTACAAAACCGCAGCTTGTCCAGGGGTAATTCCGAACTGAGGTTCATCGAAAACAAGCTTAATGCGCGAATCTTCTAGGGGGATTACGCTGACTGGTTCAGCCTTGGAACGATAGCGGACTTGCACTTCGGCACGGATTGGACTGGTTGGTTCTGGGATAGAAACCCAGTTTAACCGCGCTGCGGTGCATTCAGGCTTGTGAGTGCTAGCGCGATCGCCTACAATAACCCGATTCCGCACCGCATCCAACGCCACCACATACAACGGTTCCGCCGCCGCAATTCCCAGACCCTTACGCTGTCCAATCGTGTAGTGATGGATACCTGTATGCTGTCCCAACACCTTGCCCGACTGGTCAACAATATCGCCTTCTTTCTGGGGAATGAACTTATCCAGAAACGCTTGCATGGAACCGTTGGCTTCCACCAAACACAAATCCATACTTTCCGGCTTATCAGCAGTCGTCAAGTTAAATTCTGCGGCAATTCGTCGGGTTTCTGTCTTCAGCATTTCTCCCAGCGGAAACATTGTTCCAGAGAGCAAATCTTGTGTCAAATCATACAAAAAGTACGACTGATCCTTAGACGAATCTACAGCCCGACGCAGCTGGTAAAGTCCAGTTTCCGCATCATAACTGATCCGCGCATAATGACCCGTAGCAATGCGGTCAATTCGCAACTCTTCACGGGCATAGCGCAGCATTGGGCCAAATTTTACCGCTTTGTTGCACTGAGAACATGGCAACGGCGTGATACCCGATTCGTATCCCGCAACTAAGTAATCGACAATATTTGTCTGGAAAACATCCCGACTATCAACAATGTGATGAGGAACGCCCAACTGTTCGCAAATTGAAGCCGCATCGACCATCCCTTCAGAGCAGCATTGACCTTTACCCTTCATTAGCCAAAGGGTAAGGCCAACAACTTCGTAGCCCTGATGGTGCAGGGTTGCGGCTGCGACGGAACTATCAACTCCTCCGGAGAGACCAACGACGACTTTGTTCATGGAACGAAAATTTGAATGACTGAATTATCAGTTTTTTCTCTAGAGTAACATTTTGGTTGTTAGTCATTAGTTATTAGCAAAGGATTACTGACACAGGTGTCCCGCCGGTGCTACAGAACAATGACTAATTGTGGTAAATTTACTACAAATTTTGCCGCCACAATTTCTGAAAGATGATCAGGAGGGCTGATTGGAAATGAGTAGCGATCACCATAATCTAGAAACCAGTCGCGAGAGAAAAAGTAAACCTTCTTTCCTCCTACGCCTCCTAGCTTGCCTCTTTTGGGGTGGATGTTGGTTCGTGGCATCTACGCCAGCTTCGGCAAGACCCCTCCCTAGACCACCGGATGTGATTCCTGGCTTACCGCCATCGCCAAATGTTGAGCCAGCAGCTCCTCAAGATCGTTTACCATCACTCTCACCAAATCCTGCTGGTAGACGTGAATTTGACTTTCAAGCACCACCGCCAAGGACGCGCAACAGAAATAGAGATGAGAATTTCTTAAGAGAAGGTAGAACTTCTCAGCTATATGGGGTTTACATCAACGGCGATAGTCCCCTGCTGTTAGCGCAAGTCCGCAGGATAGAACCGGAAGCTTTTGTGCGGCAAGGCGGGGGCATGATCCAAGCGGGAGTATTTTCTGATGAATCTAATGCCCAGCAGCGTGTTCAAGCTTTGGAAGAATGGGGCATTATGGCGCAAGTTGATACTTATTCTGGTGATGATGTCGATTCTCGTCCTGTAGAAAGAGGTAACGAAATTGATGGCGTAGCCTATTTCGTGGTTGTTCCGGGAAGTAAGGAATATTTACCCGATATTGCCGCCCAAATGATTCGGTTGGGCTTCCCAGAGAATGCTGTTGCTCAAAGAAAGTCACCGCGAGGGCCGCACGTTGCAATTGGCCCTTTTGCAGAACAATCAGAAGCAGAGCGTTGGACTAGCTTTCTGCGTTCTAATGGTATGGATGCGCGGGTTTATTTTGGAAGATAAATAAATAGGGACTGGGGATTGGGGACTGGGAAAATTATCTTACCAATTACCAATTACTTCGTGACTAATAGCTGAAAGGAAACTCACCTTGGTACAGGCGAAAAAACGGCAAGAACAAATTGAGCAAATTGTGGTGGCTGCCCAACAAATGCGCGAAATTGAAGGGCGCATATTTGCGGCGGGAATGCCTGTGGCGGCTTTGATGGAAAAGGTGGCAAAGTTAATTGCATCTCGAATTCAAGGACTTTATCCTTCCACCAAAACGCGGCGTGTTGGCGTGTTGGTGGGGCCAGGCCACAATGGGGGCGATGCGTTGGTGGTTGCCCGCGAGTTGCACTTTCAGGGTTATGAGGTTGTTGTTTATCGTCCGATTTCTAAGTTAAAGGAATTGACTTCGCAACACGCCCAGTATGCGGATAGTTTGGGCATTCTTTGTTATGAGCAAATTGAGCAATTGCAAGACTGCGATTTAATAATTGATGGTTTGTTTGGGTTTGGGTTGGAAAGAGCGTTAGAAGGCCCCATTGCTTCTGCTATTAATCAGTTAAATGAGTGGTCGAAACTTGTAATTAGTATTGATTTGCCTTCGGGTTTGCATACGGATACTGGCGAGGTTTTGGGTACAGCGGTTCGTGCGACTCGCACGTTTTGCTTGGGTTTGTGGAAACTTGCTTTTTTGCAGGATCAGGCGTTGGAATATGTTGGGACTGCTGAACTGATAGATTTTGATATTCCACTTGCTGATATCTGGGGAGTTTTGGGAGCACCGAAATTGAAGCGCGTGACAAAAACTGCTGCGATCGCTTATCTTCCCATACCCCGCCCCCCAGTGACTCACAAGTATAAACAAGGACATCTGCTGCTGATTTGCGGTTCTCACAAGTATGGTGGAGGCGCAATTCTATCCGGTTTGGGAGCGAGAGCTAGTGGTGTTGGGATGCTTTCAATTGCGGTGCCGGAATACCTGAAACCGTTACTGTTGGCACAGTTGCCGGAAGCGCTGATTATTGGTTGTCCGGAGACAGAAACGGGCGCGATCGCATCCTTACCAGATATCGAACTTGCTTCATTTAGCGCGATCGCGTGTGGCCCCGGTGTAACAAAAGATGCCACGTCAGTAGTTGAAAAAGTGTTAGCAACCGATCGCCCTCTGGTTCTCGATGCCGATGGTTTGAATATCCTGGCTGAATTGGGAACCATCCCAACATTATCTAAGCGTCAAGCTACAACGGTTTTAACGCCTCATGGCGGTGAGTTTAAGCGTCTGTTCCCCGATTTAGGCGATCCGACGAAAGACCGAGTGCAGGTGGTGCGCGAGGCATCTAAACTCAGTGGTGCTACGATCCTCTTGAAGGGGGCGAGGACTGCAATCGCTAATCCTTCTGGTTCAGTATCGATTGTGCCGAAAAGCACACCAGCATTAGCCCGTGGTGGTAGCGGGGATGTTTTAACTGGGTTAATGGGTGGACTTGTGGCAGCGGCATCCTCAAAGGCGTTGCCTCTAGAAGAGGTGGTGCAAAGTGCGGCTTGGTGGCACGCTCAAGCGGGAATTTTGGCTTCCCAGGAGCGAACTGAGTTGGGAGTCGATGCGTATACTTTGACACAGTATTTGATGGCAGTAGTGCGTGAAGGAGTTGAATAAGCGATCGCTTTCTCCTCAATCTTCTCCTAACGTCAGTAAATCTGCTTTTCTATCTACTACTAACCGCCGATTTCCTAGCCACTGCAAACCTATCAAAACCTCGGTAATTTCTTCAGCGCCTAAGACGGGAATAGTAACTTCTTGACCCTCCATAACAACAGTTCCTCGATAAAGATTAAACGTTGCTTCTCCCCTTGCTGTCTGCATTTGCTCTTTCTTGACAAATGGCCATCCCAAACTCTCCACATCTTGGAGATCCATTACCAACCAGTCAGTAAATCCAGTGTCTAGCAACGCATTAACTGTAACTAATAAACCATCATCGGCGATTAAGTCAATCTCAAAAAATAGCTCACCTTTGTCGCCAAAATAGCCTTGGATCATATTCTGCCGCAAGTTCCAGTTTCATTCAAACGCATTGCCATCAGCACTGCTGTAGGGTGCTTCTGCTTGGCTTTTTGAAAACTGAGTTCTTCATCGGGGTCAATGAAATAGTCTCCGCTTTCTGGCTCAATATGTATGAACCAGTCGTAATGATCCGCGATTAATTCCGGGTAAACTCGGTTAAAAATCTCTCGACACCGCTTGCCAAATGCTTCATTCTCAGCCTCGCGTCTAGCTATCTCTTCTGGAGAAAGTAGTGCGCGGTCGGGGAAAATTCGGCTGCCGCGTGGCACTCGCCTATGGGTTTTCTGGCTCATTATTACAATTAGGTTAGTGGTGTAAACTTTAATATTATATCTTGAGGTAATGTAGCGCGATCGCGTAAATTGTATTATTTAAAATTGACATATTTATGAAAGCGATCGCATTTTAAAATAACTGAAAGCGAGTAGTAATAAAAAAGTGGTTATTATCGTAATGGGTGTTTCTGGCAGCGGCAAATCAACCGTCGCTGAATTGTTGGCAAAAGAACTGAACTGGGATTTCAGCGATGCTGACTCCTTCCACTCGCCAACTAATATTGAAAAGATGAGCCAAGGCGTTCCCCTCACCGATACCGACAGAATGCCTTGGCTGCAAACAATGCAACAAGCCATCGACCAATGGCTACAAGAAGATAAAAACGTAGTTCTAGCGTGTTCTGCCCTGAAAGAATCCTATCGTCAAGCACTGTGGCGAGACCCCGAACAAATGGAGCTAGTCTACCTAAAGGGAAGCTTTGAAGCGATCGCGCAGCGGCTAGGGTCACGCCAAAACCACTTTATGACCAAAAAGCTCTTGCAAAGCCAGTTTGACACCCTAGAGGAGCCACAAAAAGGCATCACAGTAGATGTTTCTGGGTCGCCAGACGCAATTGTGCAGCAAATTCAGAGGCATCTTGAACTTTAGATTCCTCATCCAAAATCCGAAATCTAAAATCTCAACCCTACACCGCCCTGCACCGAGACAGCGGTTCCGCCACCGTCGCGGTAGGCATCAAAAGCAATAATCGCGTTGCCAAAAAGCACTGTATTGCTATTAGGAATAACGTAATCAATCCCAGGCTGTAAAGCAAAACTGGTTTTATCTCCTACAGGTGAAGGTGTTCTATTTCCACTGCCAAAAGCAACACCCGCCCCCAAGTAAGCATCAGTTTGCCAATTAAGCGGGACATCATAAGAAATCGTTGACACAACCGCAGGACTAGCACCAATCAAAGCTTGCGCTCTTAGAGAAATAGGAGCTTGCAGCAGTTTATAGCGTACAGCAATCACCCCTCCCGCTTGGCGACCTTCTCCGAAATCGTTTTCATTAATCCCCACCGTAGCACCAACACCTACGTAACTTCCGTATGCTGCCTGAGCTGATACTGGCTTGCCAAAGCTAATGCCTACTCTACCAGAAGCCGAATCAGCTACGGGAACTAAAAAGTAAAAACTTAAAACTAGCAAATAAAAAAGGCTTTTTTTTACCTTCTTCCTTTTACCTTCTACAGCGGCTTCTAATTCCAAAAGCAAACCCATAAAATGCCCCATTTCCCCACTCCTCAACGCCTATGAAGCATAAAGCTCCATATTTTTGTCGATTTTATTCTAATTTATCTTGAATTTCCAAGCGTAAGCTGTTGTTGACAACAAGAAACACAAAACCCCGTTCAATTTCTCTGAACAGGGTTTTGTCTCTCGATTAGTTTCTTATGCCGAAAAGTTACTCTCCAACTGGCACAATTACCTTATCAATCACATGGATAACGCCGTTGGTGGCTTGAATGTCAGGTTGGACAACTTTGGCGTTATTCACCATCACGCCATCAGTTCCTTTCTTCACCTTCACCGAACTGCCTTCTACAGTAGCAACGGAACCAGAACTCAACTGAGTGGATGTCACTTTACCCGGAAGGACGTGGTAAGTCAATATTTTAGTTAATAAAGCTTTATTCTCTGGCTTTAGCAACTCTTCCACAGTACCGGGAGGTAAAGCAGCAAAGGCTGCATCTGTTGGCGCAAAAACTGTGAAGGGGCCAGCTTGTGATAGGGTGTCAGTCAAACCTGCGGCTTTTAGGGCAGCAGTGAGAACCTTGAATGAACCATTTTGAGAAGCTACAGAAACTACGTTACCGTTCTGAGATGTTGCTCCTTCTTTAGGAGATGGTGCCGCATTTGTATCCCTCGGAGCCTTGCGATCGCTACTGTTGCTAGGCTGGCTGATATTAGTTGGGGTTTGGGGTTTGGGCTTCTCCTGGGCAATGGCTGGCAAACCCATTAGCACACTAGCACTTACAGCTGCTACTAGGCTAGCCAGCGGTTGAATCAAATTTTTACGATTCTGATTATTCATTGCTGAAGATTTTCCTGAAAGCTAGGAGTCTACTGACTTAAACTAACTTCACTTTTTGTTGCACTTCTTTACATCTGTCTTTAGGATGAGCTTCCCGCTGCTGTCCCTACAGTTGAAGCAACCCAAAATAGGAGAAATTTGGGGATCTGAAGTTGAAAAAAGGTGTGACTGATAAAGGTTATAAGCCTTAAAAACCTTCGGATAAACTCGCTCTTAATCTAGCTGTTGCCAAGTTGATAATATTCCTTTAGATATACTCCAGAAGAAAGCCTAAAGTTAGGCTTGCGGGTAAAGTTAGCTGAAATAGGAAATATTTCATACTTGGGACTCTAGACTTTTTCTTTTTGATTTCACCTCTAGCAATCCCTAATTTGGAGCGATTAAACAGCGATCGCTACCTTTTCCATCTGAGGAAGTAGGACGATTGTCATCTCATCAGCAACCGTCCTACAGGTTGACACCTTCCTTGTCAGCCAAAATTTCATCAACTTAAGATAGCAAGCTGTAAAAACTATTTTTTACAGCCAAAAATATGAATTTATACTTTAAAATTCTATGCCTTTTGGTTATAACCTCTGATAGAGGGTACCAAGATACCGCAGTTGATATTCTGAGAATAACAAAAGAAAAAAATAAAACATTATTAACGACGGAGTTGAAAAATGGGAATTATTGCTTGGATTGTTTTAGGTTTAATTGCTGGCGCTATTGCTAAAGCCATCTATCCCGGTCATCAAGGCGGCGGTATTTTCGCAACAATGGGTTTAGGTATTTTGGGCGCGTTAGTTGGTGGCTATTTAGGAAGTATGTTCTTCGGTACATCGGGAGGCGCAGCCTATGGAGCGCTAACTATTCCTAGCATTGCCTTTGCAGTCTTGGGCGCACTGGTTCTACTATTTCTGTGGGGTCTACTTACCCGTCAGAGTGCTTAATAATAAACTTTTTGAAACGTTAATAACCACGGAGTTGAAAAATGGGAATTATTGCTTGGATTGTTTTAGGTTTAATTGCTGGCGCTATTGCTAAAGCCATCTATCCCGGTCATCAAGGCGGCGGTATTTTCGCAACAATGGGTTTAGGTATTTTGGGCGCGTTAGTTGGTGGCTATTTAGGAAGTATGTTCTTCGGTACGTCGGGAGGCGCAGCCTATGGAGCGCTAACTATTCCTAGCATCGCCTTTGCAGTCTTGGGCGCACTGGTTCTACTATTTCTGTGGGGTCTACTTACCCGTCAGAGTGCTTAATAAAAACTTTGTTTTGTTACATATAATAAAAGTCCCCTAGCTTGAAGCTAGGGGACTTTTATTATATTCGTTAAAATTGTAATATAAACCGCTATATTTACAAAAACAATAATTTAGATATAAAAATAATGGGATAAAATAGAATTGTGGGATTTAAAATACTTTATTAAAACATTATTTAGTAATAGTATCGGCAAGCAAAGTAAAATTAAGAATTAAAAGAATTGCAGCTTGGCGTTCTGATTTTAAGCGAAAAAAGGACAACTGCGGTAGGCTAAAAGCGTTAAATTGACCAAAGACGCGATCGCGTCTCTCGGTTCTGAAAAACTTGCAGGAAAGACAAAATGCTGGAATTATACCAATTTGAACTATCCCACTACTCCGAAAAAGTAAGGCTGATATTGGATTACAAAGGGCTACCCTACCGCAAAATAGAAGTAACACCCGGAGTGGGACAAGTGGAACTGTTCCGGATGTCTGGTCAAAGACAAGTACCAGTGCTGAAAGATGGAAATACGGTAATAGCTGATTCTACAGCGATCGCTATGTACCTCGACCGACAATATCCAGACCGACCCCTAATTCCAGTTGACCCCAAACAAAAAGGCTTATGCTTGGCTTTAGAAGACTGGGCAGATGAATCAATTGGTCTGAAAAGTCGTAAAGTATTGTTTGGTGCAATTACCCAAAATCAGAATTTCCGCACCTCGATTTTACCCAGCAACACGCCCGATGTGGTCAAAACTCTCGTCGGTGCAGTACCGAGTGAAGTGCTGAATATCCTCGGCTTAGGTGTCGGCTACGGCCCAGAGGCCGTACAATCAGCAACAACTGACCTCAGACAAAACCTGGAAGCCATCAACCTGATCCTAACGGAAAGTCCTTACCTGGTCGGCGACTACCCAACACTGGCAGATTTTGCTGTCGCGGGACTGAGTATGCTAATCAAATTCCCCGAAGGGCCTTATCTCGACCTTCCCGAAACCCTCAAAGGTAAAGGAATCCCCGGATTTGCGGAAAATGTCGCCTACGAAACATTTTTCAACTGGCGCGATCGCTTATATGCAGATTATCGCAAACCCTTAAGCGCCAACACCACCGCAGGTGCAACCGGATCGACACCGACAGCGATTGAAATTGATTAGAAGATCCTAGGATAGCGATCGCTATTATCTAAGAAACAGGGTGAGCATTGCTCACCCTACTAATTGTTTTGATCATTTTTTTCCCACCTAGTTAGCATAGTTAGCGTAGCAACGAAACCTAACTACAATTATTTTTAACTAATAGCTATAGCAATCCTATTTTAGTTGTGAGGTGCCAACCCTTCAGATTCCCGACTTCTCTTACGAAGTCGGGGATCTCGCCTTCACAAATGATTTAGGACTGCTATAGTTACCTAAAAGTACGATAAACTTTGGAAGCCTAAGCAACAGCATTTATGCCAGATCGAACTATGATGGACAAGCCATTAGGATCGGTAGTTCAAGGTTCCCTCAGTCAGGGACTAGAAGTAAAACTGCATCCCGATGTTTCTGTTGAGGATATGCGGGTAGGCAAATTCTTAGTTGTCAGAGGCGTTCGTTCAGACTTCTTCTGTATGCTTACGGACGTTTCTTTGGGAACTTCTAGTCAGCGAATTGTCGCCGATCCTCCCAGTGCCGATGACACCTTTTTGCAAGCAGTCTTGGCAGGAAGTGGCACCTATGGCACCATCAATTTAACACCAATGTTGATGCTGACCAGAGATGCAAGTGAATCTGGCGGAACTTACGTGGTAGCTGACACAAATCCCAAGAAAGTAAGCGCGATCGCATCATTTCAAGCGCAAACTAGCGGCGACATGGAGTTGCTGCCAGTTAAAACAGTTCCCAGCCACTTTAGTCAAGTTTATGATGCCACTGAACGCGATTTTCGCGCCGTCTTTGGTTGGGAAGACGACCCCCACCGTCGCAACTTCGCCATCGGTCAACCACTGGATATGGAAGTACCAGTTTGTATAGATTTAGACCGATTTGTAGAACGTAGCAACGGTGTTTTTGGTAAATCTGGCACAGGCAAATCTTTTCTCACCCGCCTACTATTATCTGGCATCATCCGCAGGCAAGCAGCGGTAAATTTAATTTTTGATATGCACTCGGAATATGGCTGGGAAGCAGTCCGCGAAGGCAAACAATTCAGCACTGTAAAAGGTTTGCGCCAGCTATTTCCCGGACAGGTAGAAATGTACACCCTCGACCCCCAATCTACCAAGCGGCGAGGAGTACGCGACGCGCAGGAACTTTACCTCAGCTACGACCAAATAGAAGTTCAAGATATCTTTCTGGTGCGGAACGAGTTAGGTCTTTCCGAAGCTGCTTTAGACAACGCCAACATTCTAAACGCCGAGTTTGGCAACTCTTGGATTGTCCAATTGTTGAATATGACCAACGAGGAAATCCAGATGTTCTGCGAGGAAAGGAAGGGCCATAAAGGTTCGATTATGTCCTTGCAGCGCAAACTGATGCGCTTAGAAAATTTAAAATATCTCAGAACAGCTTGTCCTCACAACTACGTAAATCAAATTTTGCAATCTCTCGATGCTGGTAAGCACGTAGTTATTGAATTTGGTTCCCAGTCGGATATGCTTTCTTATATGTTAGTGACGAATATGATTACTCGTCGCATTCACGCAGCTTATGTCCGCAAAGCTGAAACATTTTTGCAGACAAAAAATACAAGCGATCGCCCGCAGCAGTTAGTAATTACTATTGAAGAAGCACACCGCTTTCTTGACCCAGCGATCGTCCAAAGTACCATCTTTGGCACCATCGCCCGCGAAATGCGAAAATACTTTGTCACTCTGTTAGTGGTAGACCAGCGTCCCTCTGGGATTGATAATGAGGTGATGTCTCAGATTGGCACCCGCATCACCGCTTTGCTGAATGATGAAAAAGACATCGATGCCATTTTCACAGGTGTCTCTGGCGGTGCGAGTCTGCGTTCCGTTCTCGCCAAACTGGATTCCAAGCAACAAGCTTTAATTTTAGGTCACGCTGTCCCCATGCCAGTAGTAGTAAGGACTCGTCCTTATGATGAAACCTTCTACAGAGAAATCGGTGATACTTGCTGGGAAGAAATGTCTGATGAGGACGTGTTCGCCGCCGCCGAAGCAGCTAAAGCTGATATTGGATTTTAGCCAGTTCTCAGGGAAGATTCCTAACCTGGTGACTACGGACTTCTTCCCAAAATCAGTTCGGTTATCCCACAAGAACACCTGTATCAGTTTCAGGGTTTTCCGGTCATCATTATATATATGAGATAGATCCTTCTAGACCCCGCCTCACTCCAGCGTCAAAAAAATTGGTGGTGGCGGCAACTTTAACCCTATCGGATGAACCTTTCACCCTCAAGCGTCGTCTAACATTAGTGATATTATAGAAATGTAAGACAAACTCATACCGACTTTGACTTTAGCCTTGATTAGATATCAGGAGTGGCTAATAAGTGGTTGATACCAGCTTGAGAGGTATCCCCAGCGGAAGTATTTGACGAATGGTTCCTTATGTGTTACGGTAGCCTATTCAAATGGGTAGGCTATCTTTACAACTTTCGCAGGATGTGTCTGGCAGATTGACCTAGCTATTCTCATCTTAACAGCTGGCAATCTCCTATTTAGTTTAACCCCTGCTACAGATTTGTTGCTTGTTTACGGAGTCACCACTCACTCATGCCAATTGCCAACACCCAAAAAAAGACGACTAAACAACCCATGTTTACAGCTGATATGGTTCGCACATATCTGCATGAGATTGGGCGCGTACCCCTGCTGACCCACGAGCAAGAAATTGTCTATGGTAAGCAGGTACAGCAAATGATGGCGTTGCTTGAAGCTAAAGACGCTTTGGCAGAAACATTGCAGCGCGAACCAACTCATCAAGAGTGGGCAGATCATGTGCAGCTGAGTGAAGCTGAATTAGATAGAGTAATAAAGCTGGGAACAAGAGCCAAGCGCAAGATGATCGAAGCCAACTTGCGTCTAGTGGTAGCGATCGCCAAGAAATACCAGAAGCGTAACATGGAATTTCTGGATTTAATTCAGGAAGGCACGTTAGGCTTAGAGCGGGGCGTAGAGAAATTTGACCCGATGCGCGGTTACAAATTCTCCACCTACGCTTACTGGTGGATTCGCCAAGCGATTACTCGTGCGATCGCTCAACAAGCCAGAGCTATTCGCTTACCCATCCATATTACCGAGAAGCTGAACAAAATTAAGCGAGTACAACGGGAACTGGCTCAAAAGCTGGGTCGCAGCGCTACGCCCGGTGAAATTGCCGAAGCGTTGGAATTAGAACCCGCTTTGATCCGCGAGTACCTGAATATCGCCCGTCAACCAATTTCTCTAGATGTGCGCGTCGGTGATAACCAAGATACCGAACTGCAAGACCTTCTAGAAGATGACGGCCCCACTCCTGACCATTACATGACCCAGGAATCTCTGCGGCAAGACCTGGATGATCTCTTAGCAGAACTGACACCGCAGCAACGAGAAGTCTTAACCCTCCGCTTTGGCTTAAACGATGGCAACGAGCTGTCTCTAGCGAAAGTCGGCGAGAGACTGAACCTCAGCCGTGAACGGGTACGCCAACTCGAACACCAAGCCCTCGCACATCTGCGCCGTCGTCAAGCAAATGTCCGCGAATACATCGCCGCTAGCTAACTGTGGGAGCGGGATTAACCAATGATTCCCGGTTCTGGCAGTTATATCCAATAAACCCGCCCCTACTAAGTTTTAGGAGCGGGTTTATTACTTATTTGGCTTTTTTGCCCCTATCTGGTTAAATATCTCCTCCCCTCTGTCCTTCAGCATTCAGTAGGTGGGGATTGCCCGCACTCTTACTTTTGTAAAGTTTCCTAAAGTCTTTGCGTAATTCAGGCTGGTGCCGATGAAGTCAACGATCAGTTAAGAGACAAGCCCACGCTGACGCATTGAGGAAAGCTAATGGAACGGCTCAATCAAGGGAGTACAAATCAGTCTTCTAGACTTCAGGGGCAATCTCCTGTAGAAAAAATTGTCCTCAATACGTCGCTTGACTTAACAAAAACTCCTATCGGGTGAGAAGTCTTTCACCCATTTGAGTGAAGCATTCAACCTCAATTATTAGCTATTTTTTAATTAGGGTCTTGAGTGTGTCTACTCTTAATTGCTAAGGGGATACTACGGTGCTAAACAAATTCTTCGATCGATTTTTTCAACAGCGTCATTTTGAAGTGCCTGCTTTGGGATTACTTCTAACAGTAGGCATGGCAACCAGCGCCGCGGCTTTGGAGACACTAGCCCCACTTTTGCCAGCAGCCGAACTTAGTTCGCCTTCACTAATTGCACAAGCAACTATTTCACCAACCAAGCGAGTTCCTGATGGAATCTACCTCTATGGTAGTTCCCAAAAGCCAGAACAAATTGGTCAAGAGTATATGGTGTTTGAAGCGCGTCAGGGAAAAGTAGTTGGTGCATTGTATATGCCCTCTTCAGAATTTAGTTGTTTTTCCGGCACGGTCGCAGTACAGAAAATGAATTTGACCGTTGTAGATCCTTACGACCAAACAACAAATCCCTACTCAATCACCCTTCAACAACCATCTCCTGTGGCCTCAAGTAGCGGCTTGCAAACTGACGGTAGCTTACAACTCCACGGATATGAGCGAATTACCAACCTTAGCAATAACGACAAACGGATGTTGGGCGTTTGTAAAGCCAATTTTCAACGGTAACTTTTGTGGAGTGGGCTTGTAGCACTATTTTTCAAGACGGTTACCCCCGCAAGAGTGTAAGCTTTACAGATATGGTGGAGACAAAAGGGTATGAGCGAGTATCACTTCCATGACGAATCAAGCCTTTCAGACACAGCCGAAGCGCTGGGTAAAAAGGCTATGGAGTTAGGACTTATCCCTAGTTTTGTTGTACGTTACTTTCCAGATAGCAGACAATTTTACATCCCTAACGAGATAGAATCTGAACCTCTAACACCAGAAGAGGCATATCTTCGTTTGAGAAAATTAGTTGAACAATCTGATAAATCTGATTAATAAGTATTTTCCTAACAGTAGAAAATATAAGTCTAATAGCTAATGGCTAATAGCTATTAGCTACTAGCCAATTTATTCGGGAACTTCAACTGGCTCAGGATTTAACCGGGATTGTTCTACTCCTGGTACAACTAATGGAACTGGGAGCAGTTGAGATTTTGAGGGAACAAGCGATCGCATCACTTGCAATAGTGGGGTAGAACGCTTTTCTTGCACAAAGAACAAAGCTAATAAAGCAATTAGCCGCAAGGCAGCAGAGAGGGCAAACACTGCTTGCAAACCCCCAAAATTGACTTGAGAAGCCAGAAAGCCGCCAGTAGTCGTTCCCAAAGCACCACAGACCCCAGAAACAGCAGCAGCGATCGCAAAGTAAGTAGACTGATTGCGCCCCGATGCCACTGACATTTGCAGATTGTTGCTGCACAAGTCAATGGCTGCCCAAGTCCCACCCATCAGCACGTGTAAAAGCGGGAACCAAATCCAAACAGAAATCGGGTCAGCCCCAAGTCCAAGCCAGAATAAAGGTGTCACTGCTACCAGTATTCCGACAAATACCAGCAACGGACGATTCCCCATCCGGTCTGCCAGCTTGCCCCACACCACCATCATCACCAAGGTAGCGGCAGACGTTAAGCTGCTATAGAAAGTTACCCAGGTGACACTTATATCCAGATTGTCCAGCAGGTAAAGACCAAAGAAGGGAGTGCAGATATTGACTGCAAATGCCCAAAAGCCAAAGTACAGCAAAAACCTCAAGAAATTAGGCTCAAAGCGAGATAAAGAGAGGGGGCGCTGAGGTGATGGGGTAAGGGAGGGAACTTCTCCGACTTCCCCACTCTCCCCTGCTGCTGCGAATTGCATCCGGGGGTTCACATCCGCCATGAAAAATTGACAGACGAGACTAATTAGCCCCATGACTACCCCCAGCACTAAGACCACAGCGTAACCCTGAATCGTCCCACTAGGCCAAGCAGACACTGCTAGACCCAGCAGGGGTATGCCTAGCAGCGTAGTCAAGCTTGTGACACTATTGCGAATGCCGAAATAGCGCCCCCGCAACCTTTCGGGAACCAACACCGCCATCCAACTCATCCAGTTCGCACTTCCCAAGGCTCCAACAACATTGGTTGCCAAGACTATCCCCAATGTCAAGCCGACTAATGTGTGCAAATCGGTGTGATGCCAGCTTTTCCACCCAATCGCCAATACTAAAATCAGCCACAGCAGCCGTGATGGGCCGTAAATCCAGACGTTATACCAGTAGCGGCTGGTGCTTTGCTCCGACAGATATGCTCCCACCGGTTGCAGCAAATTCACCAACATAGGAACTGAGGACAGCATACCAATCTCAATTGGGCCAGCACCCAGTTGGAGCAAAAAATTACTCAGTAAGACACCGCCAGTAATGTTGCCAAAAATGGCAGCAAATACGGCATCCCAGGCAGATGCCTTCAGACTAGACCGAATGGCATCTTTGGAAATTTTCGCTGGCGATTGAGGGGATACCACCACAGAACCTGGGGTGGTTTCTAGAACCTCTAAATTTGGAGGAGATACGTTTTCAATTGGGGCTTGCAAGCGATCGCTCCTAGACTGGTTTCAAACTAGCTGGTATGGGCGAACACCAAAATCCTCACTGATAAACACAACTATTCCTAAGCTGGTTTAAAATTAAGGCTTTTGATAGACTAGAAATTCTGTGCGGGGGAATCTACTCCACAAAGAAATACTTCTTAATCTATTCAAACAAAAATAAACCTAAGAGCATACTTATTTAGAAAGTGGTAGTTTGAGTAGTCTGGCTGTCTTATATAGCTTTCCCAAAAAATCTCAGTGAATCTCTATGGCTTGGGTGCATGACTACCAGGAAGTAAGCGCCAAGACATCGTACCAAAGGCCAGTAATGGCATCTGCCAAAATAAAGGGGCGTGGAGCTGCATGGCAAACGAGCAACAACTGGCTCTGCTAAAGCAAGGAGTAGAAGCTTGGAATAAGTGGCGCTCTTTGAGTCCAGGAATACCGCCAGACCTCAGAGGAGCCGATCTGCGCCAGGAAGATTTGGGTGGGGTAAACCTGATGAAGGCATCTCTAAGTGGCGTAGATTTGAGCGGAGTGAACCTAATGGGGGCATCTCTGTCTCAAGCCGACCTCCGGGGCGCTAACTTGAGTGGGGCATACCTGAGTAAAGCAGATTTGTCTGAGGCGGATCTGAGTGAAGTAAACCTCAGCGAGGCTTACCTGTTAGAAGCGAACCTGAGTAGGGTGAACCTGGATGGAGCCGATCTTCACTGGGTATATCTCGGCAAAGCAGATTTATCCGGGGCGATCGCAATCGGGGCAAATCTGAGTGAGGTGGATATGCGGGGAGCAAACCTGATCGGCGCGAACCTGATCGGGGCGGATTTGCGAGGCGCGATTCTCATTGGTGCGGATTTACAAGGTGCGGATCTCTCCGGAGCTGATCTGGGTGAGGCAAACTTGATGGGAGCAAGGTTGCTCAAGACTAACTTTGAGCAGGCGAATCTTGCAGGTTGTTTAATTTATGGTATTTCTTCTTGGGGGTTGAATCTGGAAGCAGCCAACCAGTTAAACCTCAGCGTAGCTCCTCCAGGGGAAGGCGTGATCGCGGTGGATAATCTGGAAGTCGCTCAGTTTATTTACTTTCTGCTAAATCACCAGAAAGTCCGCGAGGTTTTTAATTCTATTCACTCCAACATTGTGCTGATCCTGGGCTGCTTTCAAAGTAGCGATCGCCTTGTATTACTGGAGGAAATTCGGGATGCTCTTCGTCAACATGACTATTTGCCCATGTCGGTTGAGTTAGAAAAATCAACAACGCCCGAACTCAAGGAATCAATCTCCACCGTGGCGGGAATGGTGAAGTTTATCATTGCCGATTTCACAGACGCTCCTCACATCCCCCAGGAATTACTGAAAATCCTCCTAGGTATCTCTGAAGTCCCAGTGCAACCGTTAGTGCAAGTTGATACCACCCACTTAGCTATATCGGATGATTTGCACGAATATCCTTGGATGCTCCCAACTTACCAGTATCCGAGTCTAAGCCAAGCGATCGCTGACCTGAAAGAAAAAATCATTGCCCCAGCCCAAGCTAAGGCACAGGAGTTACGGGGCGGGTATTAGGATAGCGTTTATTTGGAGTTTTGTAGCTTAGAATACAGACATTTTTGGTGTTGTACATTGTTGAAAATTTTGCTTGATAGCTATCCAATTGTCCAACACCGCTTTTTAATCTTTACTACTTCCTCAGATAAATGCCAGTAATTTAAAGATTAAGTGAACGTTAATCTAAATGTTTTTAAACATCAAATATATTCCTTAAGATATAGAAAGTAAGGTTTAGAAGCGAATCGCGCTTTTAGTTAACTTAATCAATTGACTCCAAGAGTAGAAAAGCTAAATTGCTTTGAAAGGATGAAAAATTGCGATCGCTATAAGGTGAAATTATCCGGAAGCTTTGTTCAAATAATTGAGATTACTAAGGAAAAAATGGGAAGTTATATAGTGAAAAGCAAAATAGATATAAAAAATAATCCCACAATTATTGCGATCGCAACCCGGTTTAAAGGTGCAGCCAACCAGGAGTTGGATTTGCTAAATTTTGGAGTAGAAAGCTGGAATCAGACAAGAAAAGAGCATCCTCAGCTCCAACCAAACCTGAGAAATGCCAACCTCAGACGAGCTAACCTTAGCCAAGCCAATCTCAGCGGCGCAGACCTCACCTCGGCTAATCTCAGAGGCGCAAACCTCACCTCTGCCAACTTGAGTGGCGCAGATTTGAGCGGCGTAAATTTGAGCGGCGCAGACTTGAGATGGGCAGACCTGAGTGGAGCTAACCTGAGTGGGGCTAACCTCTGTAATGCAGTTGTGTGCCAAGCAAACTTCAGCGAGGTAAAATTCACCTCTGCCAACCTGAGAAAGGCAAACCTGAGTGGAGCCAATCTCAGTGATGCACAACTTTCTGAGGTAAACCTACGTGGGGCAGACCTGAGATGGGCAAACCTGAGACGGGCAGTTGTTAGCGAGTCAGACCTCAGCAAGGCAGACCTGAGATGGGCAAACCTGAGCGAGGCTCAGATGATTCGGACAAACTTGGAGAAGGCAAACTTTGAGGGTTGTACAGTTGATAGGATTTTTACATCAGAATTGAACCTAAAGGGAGTGAAGCAGTTGAATTTGGCGATCGCTGTTCTTGATAACCCTACAGTCACAGTAGACAATCTGGAAGTTGCTTGAGTGGGAATTGAAGAAGCGATCGCTGACCTGCAAGAAAAAATAATTGTCCTAGCGTAGGACAAAGACCAGAATATTAAAACCAAAAGGCTCGACTTAGGAGGTTGCATAAGTCGAGCTTTTAATTTTTGCAAATTATATTTCATAGTTCCAGGCAGCTTCGAGAACTCTTTGCGTCGCCACATCCAGAAATTCAAAAGTTAGGGTTTTGCCCAGCGCCGCAGCTTTCTCCATTCCATGCAGCAGGCTTTTGACCCCCTCCCTTTTGATAGCATTTACCGCAATCATATCCACCACCACAGTATCTGTCGCCAATTCCAAGGCTTGCTCTAGAGACTTAATAAAAGCAGGACTGGTCTTGCTATCCAAGCACCCACTGGGTCTGATTACCACAGTGCTTGGTCGAAATTCTGATTTGGAAATTTGAGCAGGAGCTTTGGAAAACAAGTTCGTAAAGAAAAATTTCATGAAACCTCCAGAGTGTCTCGTTGAGCAGGAAATACTTACAAAATCTTTATATTGATAGAATCCAATGAAAGACTGATGACAGAGCTGTTAAAAGTCACCCTCGCGCAGCGATCGCGATCGCACTCTCACAATGACCTCAACCCCACCCCGCTTTGGATATACCTTGCCAGTCTTTGCTTGTGCCGCTGCAATTGCCGCCCTGCGCTGGTTACGCCAAGAACAACCAGAAATAAACGCTGTGTCGGTGGATTTAGTTGAACCCGCCGACACAGTGGAAATACCCATTGAGCAGGTTGCTAAGATCGGTGAGGGGATGGCGCTGGCAATTACCACCAGCGATCCCGGCGATAACCTTGACCTCACCCGCAACACACCAATCTGGGTACTGGTGGAATGGCTTGAAGAAGACAAAAGGCAATCGCCTTTTTTAAACGGGGTAGCAAAAGGAGAAGAATCAGTTCACTCCTCACTCCAAACTTCTCACTCCTCCATCCGGATCAAAGGCGGTGAAGGAATTGGGCGAATGGTGAATGCTGGTGACAAACCGGCAATTTATGCTTATGCCCAGCGGCTGTTACAAGAGAATTTGCAGCGTCTGCTGTCACCAGAGGAAAAAATCCAGGTGACGATTATTTTGCCCTTCGGGCGATCGCTTGCCCAACGCACCTCAAATGCAGCTTTTGGCGTTGTGGATGGACTCTCGCTACTGGGAACTACAGGCATTTCTCAGCCGTTGAGTGCTACTGGACAGCTAGAAGCTTTCCGCGAGGAACTGCAACACAAAGCTCACTTCGACTGTTTGGTGTTCTGCGTAGGGGAAAATGGCTTAGACTTGGCGCGACAACTGGGTATTCACCCAGACAGAATGGTAAAAACTGCTAACTGGCTTGGCCCAATGTTGGTAGAAGCTGGATTGCAGCAGGTTAAGTCAATCTTATTATTTGGCTACCACGGCAAACTTATAAAACTTGCGGGGGGAATTTTTCACACTCACCACCACCTTGCTGATGGAAGGATGGAAATTTTGACTGCTCATTGTGCAAAGCTGGGTTTACCGACTGCGGCATTGCAGGCAATTTTCCAAAGTGCTACAGCGGAAGATGCGCTCTTTTACCTGCGGCAATTGGACGATGCTAGTGGAGGCGCGATCGCCGATCAAGTTTATAGCTCACTTTGTGAGGCTATTGACACGCGATCGCAAGCTTACATCCGCACGATGATCGATACTCAAGTTACCGTCGGTTCCCTGCTGTTCGATCGAGATCGCCGGATTATCGTCAAAAGCCAAAATGGTGCCGCGTTACTGTATCAAGTGTGTTAATTTTATAGGAATACCAATTAACTTAATAAATAGCAATAAAGCAGTTTTTCTAGAAAATTAGTAGTTATTAGTCATTAGTAACTAACTAAGGACTATTGAATATCCACACTATCACCATTTAGGATACTCCGGTGACTCTACAGACACAACGACTGCCTCAATTAGAAGAGAATTTGGGGCAACTGAACCGCCAAATAATTGTGATTCTTGACTTCGGCTCTCAGTATTCCGAACTGATTGCGCGTCGGATTCGGGAGACACAAGTGTACTCGGAAGTGCTTTCTTATCGAACCACAGCCGAACAGCTAAAGCAACTCAATCCCAAGGGAATAATCTTCTCTGGTGGCCCTAGTTCCGTCTATGACAAGAAAGCGCCCCATGGCGATCCCGAAATATGGAATCTGGGCGTTCCCATACTCGGAGTGTGTTATGGAATGCAGCTGATGGTGCAGCAGCTGGGTGGGGAAGTCACCAGTGCTGACCGGGGAGAGTATGGCAAGGCATCCTTATTGATTGACGATCCCACGGATCTGCTCACAAATGTGGAAGATGGCACCACCATGTGGATGAGTCATGGGGACTCTGTAACCAAGATGCCAGAAGGGTTTGAGGTGCTGGCACACACAGCGAATACTCCTTGCGCTGCGATCGCTCACCACGAGAAAAAGCTCTACGGTGTCCAGTTCCATCCAGAAGTCGTTCACTCGATTGGGGGTATTGCCTTAATCCGCAACTTTGTCTATCACATCTGCGACTGCGAACCGACTTGGACGACAGCAGCTTTTGTTGAGCAGTCAATTCGAGAAATTCGCGCCAAAGTTGGCGAGAAGCGAGTGCTGTTAGCTTTAAGCGGCGGTGTCGATTCTTCCACGCTGGCCTTTTTGCTGTACAAGGCAATTGGCGATCAGTTGACTTGTATGTTTATTGACCAAGGCTTCATGCGGAAAGAGGAGCCAGAACGGTTAGTGAAGCTGTTCCAAGAGCAATTTCATATTCCTGTGGAACACGTTCAAGCAAGAGAACGTTTCCTAAATGCGATCGCTGGTGTCACAGATCCCGAAGAAAAACGCCGCCGCATCGGTCACGAATTTATCAGCGTCTTTGAAGAAGAGTCTAAACGTCTTGGCCCCTTTGATTATCTTGCCCAAGGCACTCTCTACCCAGATGTTATTGAATCAGCTGATACCAACGTCGATCCCAAATCTGGCGAACGGGTAGCAGTGAAAATTAAGAGCCATCACAACGTCGGCGGTTTGCCTAAAGACTTACGGTTTAAGTTAGTCGAACCGCTGCGAAAACTCTTCAAAGATGAAGTGAGAAAAGTCGGGCGCTCAATTGGTTTACCAGAAGAAATTGTACAGCGGCAACCCTTCCCCGGCCCTGGACTGGCAATTCGCATTTTAGGCGAAGTTACAGCAGAGCGATTAGAAATTCTACGCGATGCCGATCTAATTGTCCGTCAGGAAATTAATCGCCAGGGAATGTACAACCAGTTCTGGCAAGCTTTTGCTGTGTTGTTACCTATTCGCAGTGTAGGCGTGATGGGCGATCAGCGTACTTACGCTTATCCGATTGTCTTACGCTTCGTTTCCAGCGAAGATGGCATGACGGCGGATTGGGCAAGGGTGCCTTATGATTTCTTGGAAACCGTTTCTACTCGTATTGTGAATGAAGTTCGGGGTGTCAATCGCGTGGTTTACGATATCACTTCTAAGCCACCTGGAACTATCGAGTGGGAATGAAGAAAAGGAAGGATTGTTAACGCAAAGGTTCGCAGAGGGTATCCCAAAAATACGCAGAGTAATCTCCTTTGCGTAATGCGCCTCCCTTTGTGATCCTTTGCGTTAAAAATTTATTTTTAAGTTATTGTCTTTTCCTTAACTTTTGTGGAAAACCCGCAAAAATCTGTGGAAAAGCCCCTCTTCCTGTGGAAAACTATGCCTATTTTGATTCCGTTTTGTAGGTAATTTGGTCAGATTGGTAAGCGGGTGGTTCGACGTGAATGAGAATTCGGACGGGGTTGAACCGTTCTTGCAAGCGTTTCTCGACTTCTTCTGTGATTCGATGGGCAGTTTCGACATCAATGGCATCTACAATTAAGTGCATTTCAATAAAGGCTTGTCGCCCGACGACACCTCTGGAGGCAATTTCGTGGCAGTTAATTACTCCGGGTACTTGCATTACAATCCCATGAATTGCTTCAGGCGCAATCGCCATTTCATCCACCAGCCAAGGCAAATTATCTTTTAAAACATTCCAGCCACTCCAAAACACCAGCAAAGCAACTGGAAAAGCTAAAACTATATCTAGCCACTGAATACCTTGCCAGACACCAATTAACCCAGCCATAACGGTAATCGTCACCCAAACATCGCTCATCGTATGCTGGGCATCAGCAATCAAAATCGGGCTACCCACCCGCTGTCCGACATGGCGCTCGTAGAATGTGACAAAAATATTAACTCCTAACACAATCAGCAGCAACCACAGCTCTGATGGTGATATCTTTACTGGGTCGCCGCCGCCCTTGATAATTCGTTCTATTGCCCCTCGCAAAATTTCAAAGCAAGCGATACCTAAAAAAGCAGCAATTCCCAATGCTCCCACTGCTTCAAATTTCTGGTGTCCGTAAGGATGATCCCGATCCGGTTGGGGAGAAGAAAACTGACTGGTAACTAATCCTAAAACGTTATTGGCACTATCGGTTACGCTATGTAAGGCATCAGCTAGCAGCGAGAGAGAACCTGTCCACGTTCCCACTACAGCCTTCAATCCCATCACGAACAGGTTGAGTAGCAGGGTAATAATTAAAACTTTACGCACTGCCGAGCGGTTATCTGCAACCACAGAATTTCTTTCACTCGCCATTTGTATTTTATGGCACCCAGTCTAGAACCTATTGTTGGCTGATAGCATCTATTTCGGGTTAGAAAAAATTTTGCCGGTTGGGTTGAAGAACCTCACCCAGAAAAGAAAGTTGGGTTGAGCGCTCGCGAAACTCAACCTACAGATTCTATTGTGTGGTAAGAAGTTATAGTTACGAGTTAATTCAATCCTCGCTTCCTAACTTCTCACTGTTAATTACTCATGTCCGGTTCACAACTCAGGCTTAACCTGGTTGAAGGCTCTGTCACCTTCAGCTTTACGCCCCAAGCGGCGCAAGATTTACAAGGCGCGATCGCACAATTAATGCAGAGTCTTAAGTTGGTAGCTGGTGGCGGCGGTAAAACCAATCCCCAGAAACCAATGGAGTATCGCTACACCGGAGATGTCTTTCTAGAGATTTTCTGCAACCCTAATATCTGGCCCAGCCCTTTTGCAGCCAAAGTTCTGCTTACCCTGCGCGATGAACGCATCCGCTTGACTACGGAAGCTGAACTTACTCGCTTGATTGAGGATATCAATCAGTACCTAGAGCAAGTAAGCTAAACCAGGAAGCTAAAAAGCAAGCTAAAAAGCATCTTTCTTAAGAAGGATGCTTTTTAGCTTGTATCTCAGCACAATGTCCCCTTGTATGCTTAAAATGGTCGGCAAGTTTAGATGTCATCGGCATCCGTACTTAGCTGGCACCAAGGTGAGCTTCGCCCCACAGTTCGCATTTTGGCATTCCAAAAGGAAGTCAACTATAGCGATCGCTCAATTCTTATCAAATCATTCAATTTGGCTTAATTTACCTAATGAACTCTGATAATCTCTTTGACTTAGTACACAAAGGATTTCGCGTCACCTTGGGTGCGACGGCTTCCCTGGTGGAGAGCGTACAAGACCCGCAAAAGCGAGAACAAAATCTTGAACTGTTAAAAACAGACTCAAATTTGCTCTTAGAGCAGTTGGCACAAAAAGGAGAGACAACGGAGCAGGTAGCTCGAAGTTTTGTTGATTCGCTAATAACACCAACTGATCGGACTGAGAGTACGCCTACCTATGGGACACCCAGTTCTACCGTCACAACCTCGACGACATCGGTTGCCCAACAGGATGTGCAGATAGAGCTACAGGAGTTGACTGCACAAATTGCTGCTATGCGGACTGAGTTAGAGAAGCTACGCAACCCCGACTCAGAGATTTAGATCGGCTTTAGAATTGATTTTGTCAAACCCGCATAAGAGATAAGTTCTCTAGATCGGGCATTAAAAGTAAAAATTGGCAGGTAATCCAGAGATAGCTGTCTTCCACTGTGAGGTTTTAAGCGTGGAGGACGGATTGCTTTTGGTTGCACCAAGTTTCCTGGTGAACCGCTCTCCTTGTCTTAAAATTGTCTTCAATGTAGATTTATCAGTCGTTATCCCATTCTTCTTGACCCATCAGATCGCCGATGCGATCGCGGAGTAAGATATTGCACCTTTCTAGTTCACACTCAACACAAACCCACTCACGAGCGGGAATGTACTGACACAGGACGTAGATCGGTTGCTGACGAGTCACAACTCCCTTCTCCACTAATTGACGTGCTTCATCTTGAATAACATCGATGGAATATACAGACGCACCAGTTAGCATTGTGTCAACGCTCATAAGTCCTCAACCTATAAACTAACGGATATAAAATTAATATTAACGAATAGTTCGTAGCGCGAACACATAAAAAGTTCAGTATATTGAGTTACAAACTAAATATTCTTTTTAATAAAGATTGCAAAAGTCAGGGACTTTTGACAATAAATTCCGTCTCTATAGGGATGAAATCACGCCAAAAAGGGCGTAGTACGCCTAGCCTAGCGCTCTTGATTTATGAATAAGTAAAGGTAGGACAGGCAAAACGTTAAAGAAAGTTTAAAAAACTGGCATACCTCTAACAGTCAATTTATTGGGGAGGGAACAAAACTTCCAGAGCGATCGCCTGAGCTTCTGACATTTGTCCATAAGAAAACACGCAAGGTATTTCTGGCGGCAGATGCGGAAGAAACTGTTCTAAGATATACGGGCTACCATAAATTACTAAGGCTTGTAGCTCGGCGTTTTTTAATAATCTCTTAAATAAATCTTCGGCAACGGGTGTTAAGCCAGCACTGCCTCGAAAAGGATTGCCACGGATGAAAAGTTGAAGCAATGTTTTTGTTGTCGAGATGGGAGCGATCGCGTCTGACAATGGCGCAGTCGGGGTATGGGGGTCAACCAGTTGCAATTGATAGCCTAAACTTTTTGGCAATGCCACAGCCGGGGCAAGTTTACTCAAAAACTTACAATTGAGTACGTCATCCACCACTATTAAATTGCGTAAGTTGCCTGTGTTTCTAGGCAGAGGAACCTGGCCATGAACTAGCAGGGAATCTCGCGAAATGTTTGCAGATGTGTTTAGTGCGTGGGGTGAGGCGAGTTGTAGAGGATTGGGGATTGGGGATTGGGGATTGGAGATTGGGGCATCTCCCAAGTCTGCCCTACTTCCCTGCACCTTGCGTTTAGCTTTCCAGATACGTTCGACAGAGGCGCGAATTCGCTCCTCGGAAATGCGCCCCTCTGTCACAGCGTCACAAACTGCTTGGATGGCACCAGCAGGATCTACTGGCATTAGTAAAATATCCGCCCCGGCTTCTACAGCTAAGACGGGGGCTTCCGAAGCTCCATAACGGTTAGCGATCGCTCCCATTACCAGCGCATCGGTGACAATTAAACCTTCAAATCCTAACTCTTGCCGTAGCAGAGAAGTCAAAATAGGATAAGACAAAGTGGCGGGGCGTTCGGTATCCCAGGCGGGGATGAGCAGATGAGCGCTCATCACAGCGTCAACACCGGATGCGATCGCTGAGGCAAACGGTGGCAGTTCAATTTCCCCTAGTCGTGCTGGTGAGTGTGGCAAGACGGGCAAATCTAGATGAGAATCAACTGCCGTGTCGCCATGTCCGGGAAAATGCTTGGCAGTAGTCAACACCGGAAAACGTTGTGCGCCCTGAATAAAAGCAGATGCCAGCTGGCTTACTTCCTCTGGGGTTTCCCCAAAAGCCCGCACGTTAATGACTGGATTAAGGGGATTGTTGTTGACATCCACGACGGGCGATAGCACCCAGTTGATTCCAATAGCTAATGCTTCCGAGGCGGTGATAGCGCCCATTTCCTGGGCGTAGTGCAAGGCTCTGGCGACATCTTTCCGGAAAATTGCCCCAATTGCCATCGGCGGGGGAAACCAAATTGCCCCAGAAAACCGTTGCCCAACGCCTTCTTCAATATCAGCGGCAATCAGCAGAGGGATTTTGGCAAAACTTTGTAGTTGTTGCGATCGCAGTGCCAATTCTCCTGCACTGCCTCCCAACAAAATTACACCGCCAACGCCCAAATCCTGTATCCAGTGTT
The DNA here is from genome assembly GCF_014695915.1 of Trichocoleus sp. FACHB-40. GTDB lineage: Bacteria > Cyanobacteriota > Cyanobacteriia > Cyanobacteriales > FACHB-T130 > Funiculus > Funiculus sociatus. The sequence goes on along the minus strand of NZ_JACJPF010000036.1, from coordinate 190,189 downwards.
GCAGCTTTGCTCTGGGTGGTTCCCATTCTGGGTACTGAATTTGGTGATCGAACAGGTAGCCCGATGCTCTGACTACAAACATTTGCGCTACCTGTTGTGGCACAGTTAGCGATTCCCACTCAGGTAGCGACTCCGGCACAGATTTCAATCTTCGGCCTCAACGGTGTCTTCTATTTCCCCACTTTCTGGCTTACGCTCACTACTAAGCTGATTTATCAAACTCAGAAGGCGATCGCCCCGTTCCAAAGATTCATCTTCCAGAAACATTATTTCTGGTGTCCGACGCAGCCCCAGTCGTTGACCTAATTCCCGGCGCACAAATCCGGTTGCTGCCTTTAAACCCTCCATTGTCTCTGCTTTTGCTTCATCGGTGCCATAGATGCTGACAAAGATTTTAGCGTGTTGCAGGTCGCCGGAAACATCGACATCTGTAACGCTGACCATTCCAGCGCCTACGCGGTCATCTTTGATTTCTTGGAGCAGCAATTGGCTGATTTCGCGTTTAATTAGTGCTGAAACGCGAGAAACGCGACGACTCGTAGCCATAGTAGTCCGCTGCCTTTAAGACAGTCTGAGCAATGATTTTTTATCGTACTAAACTGGGGCCAAGCCCAGCATCGCCCGTAGGGTGAGGGCAACAAAAGTTAAGCCTGCTACAAATAAGCTGATCGTGGCGATCGCGCTTATCGGGTTTTTCATCAGTGGCTGCAACCACGCAAAGGCGTAAAAGAACACCCCCAGGATGATTGTCACCAAGTAGCGAGGGTAGCGAGAGATGTTATCCCAAAAGCCATCAAACATATGTTGGAGACCGCAGCTATAAGGTACTGCATTTTAACTGTTAACATTTAAAGCGCAAGTTCGACAAGTCCGCAAGAGCGCGATCGCTTTATCCTGCTATCGTCAGGGAACAAGCGCGATCGCACTTATTGGTCTTCTCGCCCAAACACTAACCGATTATACACCTATTAACTTGCTTAGAGCGCGTTATTATGGTTAATTCTATGGCTTTCAACTGTTACAACTAATGTTTTAATTCTCAGCAATTATTTATCTAACCCACTATTGATATTAAGCCCTTATATTGTAAAATTATAAAACATTTATATAGTTAATTCAAACTCATTGCTAAATGCTAGTACAACCCAACACAGAAAATAAAAATATTACCAAACCTTTCTTAAAATGGGCGGGAGGAAAAAGCAAATTACTAGAACAGTATAAATATTATTTTCCTACAAACTTCAAAAATTACCACGAGCCATTTTTAGGGGGAGGCGCTGTATTTTTTTATATTAATCAAGCTTTTCATAAAAAAGCTGTATTAACCGATATAAATAACAACTTAATTGAAACCTATCTGTGCGTCAGAGATAACGTTGAGCATTTAATCGAGTTGTTGTCACACCATCAGAAAAAGCATAATAAAGCGTATTATTATGAGATGCGATCGCTGTCTTATAACACAGACTTAGAAAGGGCAGCTCGTTTAATTTATTTAAACAAAACCTGCTTTAATGGACTTTATCGAGAAAACTCCAAAGGTAAATTTAATGTACCCATAGGCAGATATGTCAATCCTGCGATTTGCCAGCCAGATTTACTGCGTTCAGTATCAATTGCACTTCAGTCTGCTGTTATTGATGTCAGACCTTTTGAAGATATCCTGAAGTACGCAAATTCTGATGACTTTGTATATTTCGATCCGCCCTATCATCCTCTAAGCGATACCAGTTACTTCACAGCCTATAGTCGCTATTCCTTTAATGAAGACAATCAGATAAAACTTAGGAATATATTTGCAGAACTTGCAGCGCAGGGTGTCAAAGTTATGCTCTCTAATTCTGACTGTACCTTCATTCGAGAACTCTACAGTGACGATAAAATTTTTCAAGTCAATAATCTTCCTACTATTCACACTATATCAGCATCCAGGGCAATTAATTCCAATCCCCAAAAACGAGGTAAGATTTCCGAAATTTTAGTAACTTCCTATTAAAGATTGTTGTTAGCCCAGACCATAAAACTTACTAATGTATGCACTGCTAATAAATTTGCATTTGAGTGAACTTGTTTGTGAAACCAACTAACTGCTCCCGGCTTCATACCGCCACCATCTATTACTACAACAGATGGAACTGGATAGCAAGTTTGAATATTTAAGTTGACATAAGGTAGTTTCTCATCAACAGAACCCCCGCTTTGTTGCCACTTGCATTCAATAATTAACCCCGAAGGAAAGGCAGCTAAACCAATAATATAGAAGTCTACATAGATGTCAGTTCCATAAATGCCGTTGCCAATATAAACCTGTCTTGCATAGCGTTTAGGTAGCAGACAACCGTTTAAGATGTAGTCGCGTCGCTGCTTATTCGGTAAATTATTAGCGACTTGGAAATATCCATGTTCTCGCAGGGTTGCTTCTACAGTTCTTTCTAAAACTTTACCAGACCGATTTGCTCTGCCGCCCTGAGTCATCATCTTTTCCAACCGAGACGGTACATCCTAAAAAAATATTAACTCTACAGTAAACTTTTTTCCAGTTCTGCATATTCAAGTACAAGAAGATAAAAATTTATAATTTTGGCTTAAAATAGTACATAGATACTATTAAGTAAAGAAAATTAGCTCGCCACTTTGTAATTAGTCGCGTGGGATAAAATCATGTGTGGAAGATTCAGTCAAAGTAAATCAGCAGAAACAATTGCCCAAGTATTCCAGGTAAATAATGTTCCTCCCTTAACGCCCCGTTACAACATTGCACCTACCCAGCAAATTCAGACGATTTTACAGAATGCAGAACAGTCTCAAAGGGAGTTTCAAATGTTACATTGGGGGCTGATTCCCAGTTGGGCAAAAGATCCAAAAATGGGGGCGCGGATGATTAATGCACGGGCGGAAACAGTAGCCGAAAAGCCTTCTTTTCGGGCAGCTTTTAAACAGCGCCGGTGTCTAATTTTGGCTGATGGCTTTTATGAGTGGGAGCAGCAAGAAAAGAACAAGCAACCTTTTTATTTTCGGATGAACGATGAGCATCCCTTTGCCTTTGCTGGGCTTTGGGAGCATTGGAAAAGTGGCGATGGGGAGGTGATTGATTCTTGTACGATTTTGACAACAGAACCTAATGATTTAATGCGCCCCGTCCATAACCGGATGCCTGTAATTATTGATCCAAAAGACTACGATTTATGGCTTGATACAGAGGTAAAAAAGCCAGAGTTATTGCAGCCTTTGTTGCGTTCGTACTCAGCCGAAGAAATGACAGCTTATCCAGTTAGCACGAAGGTGAATAAGCCAGTGAATGACTCGGCGGAGTTGATTAATAGTTTGTGAGCAACTAACAACATAACTAAAATAGGGCGGGGGATATTTCCCACCCTATTTTTTATTTATATAGATAATTATTTATTCCGATAGAGGGTATGAAACTTGCATGGGGATATGCTAATACAGAATTGTAACGCTCCCCAACAATTTTAGGAAGTAAGCATTATGCCAGAAAGTTTTCTACTAAGTCGCGTGCTAATTCGCTTCAATGGCAAAGCAGATGAACCTCTCGGACAAGATTTATCTGCGGCTGCTTTCACACCTGATGGTAGCTTGTGGGTAGGTTCTGATGAAACCAGAACTATTGAGCGTTTATCACCTATTGAGCCATATATTTTCGGCGATCATCAGCAATTCTTTGTTAAGAATTTTATTGATTTATTTAATCAAGAAGGCGAAATTGATATAGAAGGAATGGATTATGCCAACAATTATCTATGGATAATTGGTTCGCATAGTACAAAGCGGAAAAAAGTAAAAGGTAAAGATTTAGCAAAAGATTTAGAGAAACTAGCCACAGTAGAAAGGGAGCTAAATCGTTATGTACTAGCTCGTATCCCGGTAGTGGGGAAGGAGTTATTTAAAGTATGCTCCCATCCAGATAATCCAGAGAAAAAAATGACAGCAGGTTGTCTGCAAAAGATAGACGATAATACCAATGTGTTGATGGAAGCCCTAAAAGAAGACCGCCACATAGGGCATTTTATAACAAGTTCTATTCCCTCTAAAGAAAATGGATTTGATATTGAGGGATTAGCTGTTCGAGGAGATAAAATTTTCATCGGCTTGCGAGGCCCTGTACTCAGAGGCTGGGCGCTAATTTTAGAGATAGAAGTTGAAGAAACAGAGCCGGGGATTTTAACCCTGAAAAAAATCGGTAAAGAAGGGGAGCAATACAAAAAACATTTTCTGAATCTGAATGGCTTAGGTGTACGGGAACTGTGTCTAGATGGTGAAGACTTATTAATACTCGCGGGCCCTACTATGGATCTAGAAGGTGCTTTGCGAGTTTTTCGGTTAAAGAATGGCTTAGATTATCCTGAAAACAGTATATCTGGGCAGGAAGAGGGAGACTTGGAAGTAGTTTTAGATTTGCCTTTCAGGTTCGGTTCAGATCATGCTGAGGGGTTGGCACTCTTTCCTTGTTTAGGACAGCAAAATTCTCTTATGGTGGTTTATGATTCACCTGACGAGAACAGAATACTGGAGTCGCATAGTATTTTTGCCGATGTTTTCAGACTGAAGTGATGGTGTCGATTCTTTCTGAAGATATATATCAATGGCATGATATATGTTCGCAGCCAAAGAAATAAGGCAAAAAAAAAAATTCATAGCCGATAAAGCGGTATATTTTTCTAAGGTCAGCATCAAAGGCGAACAGTGCCAAGAATAATCGCTATTCTCAACGGGAAGGGAGGAGTAGGTAAGACCACGACAGCAGTCAATCTGGCGGCTACCTTCTCGGAAAACAAACGGGTTCTTCTGGTCGATACAGACTCTCAGGGTTCGGCGAGTTGGTGGGTTGGGCGTAGTGAGAAAGGGATGGGCTTTGACCTAGCCCAAGAGACTGACCCAAAACTTTTGAGTAATTTATGCGAGATAGAAGGCTACGATTTAGTAGTAGTGGATACGCCTCCGGCGTTGCACTCCGAAGCATTAGCGGCGGTAGTAGCGATCGCAGATTATCTGGTTTTGCCTACACCCCCATCAGCAATGGATCTGGCTGTACTTATTGAAACAGTGCGGGAAGCCGTTATGCCCGTGGGAGTCGCCCATCGGGTGCTGCTAACTAAGGTGGATGGGCGGAGTGTAGGGGAAGCACTGGAGGCTCAAAACACTCTCATGGAGCTAGGAATACCCACCTGTAATGCGTTTATTCGCGCCTACAAAGCCCACGAACGAGCGGCGCTAGAGGGGGTGCCTATTACTAAATGGCGCGGGACGAATGGACGGGAGGCTCAGGCAGACTACCGCCGTGTGGCTAATGAATTACAACGTGATTGGAGGAAATAATGACTAAAAAACGTCTCTCAGATTTGCTACGCGAAGAAGCACAAAATTTACCAGACAAAGAAGAAGGTGAAACTGTTATAGAAGTCACCGCCCATAAAGTTTCAGAATCAGAGTTGCAAGCTGAGGAGGAGGAATCGTCAACAGATACCTCTGAACAAACTACTGCTAAGCGGACAAATCCAACCAAAGCTGATTTAGAAGCAATGGTGACGGACTTGAAAGCAACTATAGAGCGATCGCGTCAAAACGAAAGCTCTCTAATGGAAAAAATGTCTAATTTGGAAGCCAATCTTGATGAGCAAAAAGAATTAGTACAAAAGCTTCAGAAAGAGCTTAAACAACTAAACAAAGTAAAGGCAGAACTTGAGCAAGCTAAAAATGCAGCTATGCAACTTGCAGAAGCGAATTCTCAACTGAGTGATGAAGTTAATGCTCTGAAAAAAGGCAGGCAAGATAAGCAAGATAAGCAAGATAAGCAAGACAAGCAAGATAAGCCACCTAGCAAAGGACAACTAACCCAATCATTCGTGCGGCAACAACGACCAGTTTTCAAACACGCAGATGAGCCTGCGGATTTTGCCGCAAAGACTTGGTTACTATAAATAGGTGTACATTCAAAGAATAATTTTGTAGGGCGGGGATTGCCTACCATCGAAAGATTTGGTTGGCTTTGCCCACCCTACTATTTTTGCTAACATAGCCTACCGAATTTAAAATCAGTTTTTGACGGCTTTTTGGCGCTTGATGATAAAACCTGTACCTGCACCAAATGCGATCGCGCCCATTACAAAAGGAATAGGGGTAGAGATAGAAACAGGTTGGGGCGCAGGTTTGGACGATGCAAAAGCTAATTCTACGAGTAATTTATGCGCGGCGGTTGTCGGATGGATGTTATCCCAAAATAAATATTCGTTGGGATTATCGCATATCTTAGCTTGGCTTAGACAGGCGTTAGTTACATTCGTGAAACCAAATTTTTCTGGATTGTTGACGACTTGATTAAAGAGAGAATTCACATCAAGGTAGGTGATCTTAATATCACTTAGTTGCTGGCGCAAATTGTTGAGAGATGCAGCTAATGCAGAGTTATGCTTCTGAGTCAAATTGTTGAGCGAGTTGGAACGTTCACTGATGCGCGTACCTGGAAGTTTTCCTAAATCTGGCAAATTAACTACTACGATATTTTTAGCGCCAGCGTCAGCGAGAGACTTCACTGCTACGCTTAAATTATTAACTGGCGCGGTAGAGTCAGTAGCGCCACCCAGGTAATCATTAGCACCAGCCCAGACAATATACAGAGCTTTCGGATCTGCGGAAGAATGGGTTGCTTTAAAAGTTTCGATTTGCGTCAGCAATCCTGGGGGAAGTTGCCTAGAATTACCTGTTTTTGCACCTCCGAAGGCGAAGTTAGTCTCTGTACTGGATTTTAATTTCAGCTTAGCTGCGAGATAGTCCGCCCAAACTAAACCATTAGAATAGCGTCCGCGAAAGTAGGGAGGGTTTGAGGGACTTTCCCCTCTTGTAACTTTATAGGCATTGCCAACATCCGAGATGCTGTCGCCAAAGACATAAATCTCATCAAAATTCTGCGCTGAAACTTCCTTGGGAAAGCCCAAAACTGTGAAGAAAGCGATCGCTGCTCCAGCCGTAGCCACCAAAATTTTTTTTATCAACATCCCCAGAGATTCCGATTTGAGCTACAACAGTTGCTTTTTCCTTGTAGCATTTCTGGAAAATGATTGGCTGTTCGAGAGTCATCGCTTTACCCAACCTAAGCTCGAACAAGGGGACTTGCTATCTGCAAAATGCTGGGAGCGATCGCTACAGGCTAGGTACTTCTCCCAGTTCATAACCTAAGTTATGTTTTAAAAATGTAACTTTCGCTACTTTTCTCTTAAATGTCATTAAAATATGACTTATAGGGTCTTAACCCTGATATCCGTCCTTTCAGCAGAGGTTTCCTTATGCCAGAACTTACCTGTACTGTTCCCGTTCCCAAAACCCCGCAAGAATTGGAACAGGCTGTTAAACAATACATAGTCAACGATCTAAGGGGTGATGAACTCCTTTGTCAGTGGCAAGCAATCCGTGATGCCTCCCTAAATCAAGACTTTTGCGTGCCTAGTGATAGCGACCTGGTTGCGGGCGAAGACAGCTATTAAATTACGTTTATTGACACTGATGGGGTGCTTAGGAGCATGGATTTATTAACCCCCAATTTCCTGCCTAGGGGCATTGCCATGCCCCTACTTACAAAAACTCCCCCAGCTAATCTGAAGGAGTTGGAGTTTAAGCCGTCAAAAACCTAATTAAACTGAGACTGGAGTATTTGCAGGCTTCTTCAGCCGAGAAGTAGCAACCATTTTCATGCCTCCTGGTGCTGCTAAAGTTAAGCCCCGACGCACCGGAATAACCGGACGCTTATCAACCAGCGACACTTGAAAACGCGACAGAATTGTTGCGAGAACCAATTTCATTTCATACATGGCAAATGCCATGCCGATACAGCGACGATTCCCGCCACCAAAGGGCAAATACTCGTATGGAGAAAATTGCCGTTCCAAAAAGCGTTCTGGCTTGAACTGCTTCGGCTCTGGGAAAGTTTCCTCGCGATGGTGGGCTAAATAGATACTGGGGACTACTACTGTACCCGGCTCTAATTTGTAGCCCGTTATCTCGATTGGCGATCGCACAACCCGAATAAAAGTATTTGGAGCAATTGGGTAAATGCGAAGCGTTTCAGAGCAAACCGCAGTTAGATAGGGCAGTTTGGCAATGATACTTGGATCTGCTGTGGTATCAACATCCAACTCTTGGAGCAGTTTGTCCCGCACCTGGGGTAATTGGTCAACCCAGTACAAAGCCCACGTCAGCGCAGAAGCGGTGGTTTCATGTCCGGCGACTAGCAGAGTCATTAACTCATCGCGTAACTCCACATCCGTCATCGGTTGACCCGCTTCATCACGAGCAGACATCATTAAGCTGAGGATATCTTCGCGATTCGGGTTAGATTCTGCTCGACGTTCCGCAATCTGAGCATAAATCAGTTCGTCAATTTGTTTTATTTGGCGCTGCATCCGACCCCAAGGACTCCAACCGCCTAAATCTTGTTTAAGAAACTCAAAAAAGAAGGCGCTGGAGTTGAAGGGGGAAGTCATCAAGTCCAGGGTTGAACCGACTAAGCTGCGTAGTTTTTCCAAACGCGACCCTTCATCCAGTCCAAACACCACTCGTAAGATGACGCGCAGGGCGATTTCTTGCATCGACACACGGATGTTGAAGGGTTTGCCAACCGTCCATTGATTCATCACCTGCTGGGCAATTTCAGAGATAATCTGACCGTAAGCCCGCATCCGTTCCCCGTGAAAGGGAGGGGTTAACATCTGTCGTTGGCGCTGATGGCGATCGCCATCTAGCAGTAGCAGAGAATTTTCTCCCATTAAAAACTCTAAACCGCTGTTCCCTCTTCCAGCGTCTAACTGGCGGTCATCAGCAGTAAAAATCGTTTGCAGTGCTTGTGGTTGGCTGAAGTACACAATCGGAGTATTTTTGCTTCCCCTGATGGTGAAGGTGTCACCATAGGCTTTGGCATTATCATCCAGGTACTTTATGGGCTGAAAAATAAACTTTATTAACCGCAGCGATCGCGGAGTGTTTGGCCCTTTAGGCAAACTGTTAGTGAGTTCCATTGAAGCGCCTTGTGTTCAGAGCAGTTTAATTCTATTGTGCCGATAGAGGGAGAACTGTGGGAAAGAAGCAACGCATTCCCAGGTCTGGAAGAGATGGCGCACAAAAAAACTCCCCCTGACAAGCATCTCATTGTCCGAGGGAGGTTTTATTTTAGATTTGATAATCCAAAATCTAAAATCGATTAAGCGGGGTTTGCTTGCGCTCTTTTTTGGAGCAACTGGAGAACAGAAGCTTTTTCCAGAAGTCCTACTAGCACGCCGTTGTCACGAATGACGGGAAGCTGAGTGAGCTTTTGTTCTTCTAGCAGCGTCACCACTTCCAGCAACGATTGATCGGGTTTGACAGTTGTGGAGAATTCGATAGGTTGCGTTAGCTGACTAACAGATATTTCGGGCCATTGAGATGTCGGGATGGTTTTGAGATCGTCAACTGCGATCGCGCCCACCAATTTTCCCTGCTCGTTAGTCACTAAGAACCGTTGCGCTTGGGGTTTGCCAATAATGTAGTCGTTAACAAACTCTCTCACAGAAAGCGCCTCAGATACAATCGGGCTATCCGGCATTACTGCATCTTGGGCGGTCAAATTTGCTAACTGCTCCTGCACTCTGGCACCTTGGGTTGCACGACCAGCATTTTGCAGCAAGAACCAACCGATTAATATATTCCAGACACCGCTGAAGCTACCCATTAGTAGAGGTAACAGTCCTGATCCGATCGCAATCCATCCCAGGATTTGACCAGCGCGACCAGCAAAGACAGTACCTTTGTAAGGATTGCCAGTAATCTTCCAAACTATCGCTTTGAGAACATTACCACCATCTAGGGGTAAGCCTGGAATCAGGTTAAACAATGCCAGCGCCAAATTGACGTAACCCAGCACTCCTAAAATTGCGGCAAATGGCCCGGAAATGCCTGAGCTAAAGCTAATAACGCTAATTAGACCAAAAAGCGCCAAACTAACTAAAGGCCCTGCGATCGCCAGCCAGAATGCTCCTGCTGGAGTCTTTGGTTCTTTACCTAGACTTGCCAGACCACCAAACAGAAACAGATTGATGGATTTAACTTCAATTCCCTGCCGGATGGCGACAAAACTATGTCCTAGTTCGTGCGCCAATACCGAAGCAAACAACAGTAGCGCTGCGATCAATCCCAGTAACCAGGGTAATCCCAAGCTAAGGGAAGGAAATTGAGCCGCTAGCCCGCTACCATAACTCAAAGTCACCCAACCCAGGACGAAAAACCAGGACGGATGCACGTTGAAGGGAATTCCAAAAAGATTGCCGACGCGAATTGTGCCGTTCATTACGCCACCTCTAATTTTACAGACGCAAGCGATCACGTCTTTTCTTTGAGAGGCTTAACTGAACCTCTCGCATATCCTTATCGTAACGGAATGTAACGAGTGTCTTAATCTTTTTGCTATCGTAGTATCCGTCCATTCAGGTTCGGTTTTGGGAATATTGTTCTATGCCGTTCCCCGGCTTGCCTCGGCATAATAGAATCAGCACTGCTCTGGAATTTTAAGGGCAGAAAAGCTTTCCCAACATCGACCGCAGGTGCTGATTATGCCCGTCACCCAAACCCAAATGATTCGTTCTTACAATCAAGAAGATATACAGCAGATTTTGCAGATAGCGATTGCGCGTCAAGCTGATGACACAGAATTTACTCGCGAACAGCTATTAGAAATCGCCGCCGAGTTAGAAATCTCCCCAGAATGTCTTCAAGTAGCAGAACAACAGTGGCTACAGAAGCAAGGAGAAATCCAAAAGCGGCAAGATTTTAATATTTATCGACATGGAAGATTACAGAAACACGCTGGCAATTTTGCGATCGTAAACTCATTCTTTATGGGGCTGAATCTAGTTAATGGAGGCGAGCTTACTTGGTCTTTGTATATTTTATTATTCTGGGGACTAGGGCTAGGACTCAATGCCTGGAATACCTATCAATCTGAAGGCGAAGATTACGAAAAAGCCTTTCAAAGATGGTATCGCCAAAACCAAATTAAACAATCAATTAACACCATTTGGAATAACTTGTTTAAGACTTGGGGAACTTAATATTAAATTCTCGTTCCCAGGCTGACCCTAGGAACGAGAAAAAATTCCTTACAACCCCCGAAATTCTTCTTGCAATGCCCGATGACGAGGATAACGCTGCCGGATATCAGTAATATAGCGTTGCCAAGCCGCTGAATCATTCAAAACGGACAAATAAATTGATTTGATTGCACTAGCATGACGAGCCGCAATGCTGTAATGTTCGCGGTTTTTACTGTCAATATGGCTCTGCACGAGTTGCTGATAAATTTGAATAGATGCTTCCGTGCGGTGTTGCTTCACCCCTTCTGCAACTAAAATTCGCAACGACTCCTCATAATAAGAATTGGCTTTTTGCTGTGCAAGTTGAACAGCCGCATCCCAATCTTGCTCGTAAAGATGAATTTCCGCCAGATTAGTGCTACTTACTTGAGCAAATTCTATCAGCTTAAGTTTCAGTTCTTGCCAGTTACCTAACTTGCCACCAAGCGTTTCAATTTGTTTATATAAATCTAACGTGGTTTTACCGAATTGAGCCAAAGTCATCAAAATGCGACAGTAGTTTTCATCATCCTGTTGCTGGCGATAATGTTCCGCTAATCTCTTTAAAATCGGGCTGTCTTCTAAAGATGAATAACGGGGAGCAAAAAGATAATTTAACTGACTCTGAGGAGGAGCTTTTCTGTTAACTAAATCAGATACCCATTGCTCTAACGTCTCCAGGTGTTTTTTCCTATCTCCCTTTTGCTGCCAAAATTCTGCTAACTGTAAATAGTCTTTCTCTTTTTCCAGATTAGCTTGCCGAACTCGGAGATAGTTTTCATCATCTCCTAATTCAAGATAATATTGGGCAATCAAATCGGAGCTTCTCTCGTAATCGTTATTTTCAAACTTTTGAATAAGATAGCGAAAATCTTCTGGGCCAGTACAAATTTTGTCCAGCGCCTCTTCAATCGCTTCAGTAACTTCACCGTAGCCGCAAATAGCCCAACTAAGAGCATCAATTAGCACGTCAAAGTAATTGTGCTTTTGCTGATGAGGTAAATCTAATTTAGTGACAGCTTCGCCGTATAAGCAAATTGCTTCTTCAATTTGTGGCGTACCAATGAAAAACTCTCCTTCCTCAAAAACTTCATTGCCGCAAATTGCAATATGCCAAAAAACCTCGATTTGATCGACAAGATTCAAAGTTCTGGCATTTTCTAACAAAATCTCTAATTCAGAATACTCTTCACTTTCGTCATATTCATTATCGTAATAATCATCGTAGCGACCACGTTCTTCAAGTTCGTCAAAAAATTTGCTGATGTCTCGTTTAAATTGCTTGACTACTTGAGGGGATACAGGCTGTTGCTGGAGAATTTGGGGTGAAATACTGACATTTGCTAACAGAATGCGGCGAAAGTCAGCTTCAATGCTGGAAAGGTTTATAATCAAGTTCAACAGCTCTTGGTGAGACATCGCTGTTAAAGCTTGCTCAAGGGCGGTGGAAGTATTTGCATCCATAAGTTTGAGTTTCAGGCGATCGCGCAAGTGGTAGGAGTGTTACTGCTCTGTCCATAAGCTAGCGCCTTTTAGGATATATTCTGTTGGGCGATCGCTTTCTTTTACCCTAAAATAATCCTGTCGGCTTGGTTCAAATAACCAGCCCATAAGGTCTTTCGACAAGTTCTCCGGCAAAACTATGGTTCAGTACACTCTCGCTCAAAGCCCAGAAGTCATCCTGACTGTTCCAGGCAAAGATTCAAAAAAAGCCCGTGAGAAAGCGATGGAGCAGCTTATGGAACTCATGGATGCGGAGGAGCTACCCACCGATCTCGAAGAGGGATTTAGTCCGCAACAGCTGATTGAAGTTAAAGAACTCCAAGCAGATGAAAAGAGCGATGAGGACGCTGTAACCCAAGCTGTACAAGTTCTCAGCAACCTTGCCACTCTGAAGCTAAAGGTGCAGGAATCACGCTCCGAAGCTCTGAAAATTCGCGCTCAGGTAGATATCCTATTTACAGAGCAGCCGGTAAGTGAGGAGGAAATCTCCAGCCTCAAGGACGGTTTTAAGGTTCTCAAAAACTTTGCCCAAGTTAATCAGCGCTACCTGGAAGCTCGATCTAAAGCAGAGGAAGCGCGTGCGGTGCTAGACGAGGCGCTAAAATCTCCGGAAAAATAACTTTACTAGCGATCGCTCGATTTTTGGCAAGGGCGATCGCTATCAACACATTAAATGCACAATAACTGAACGTAAAATGATTCAATTTGGTAGTACCTCCCCTGATTCTGGGGAAAAGAACTGGCGAAACCAGCTAAATCAATTTGTTAAAGCAAATCAGCAAGAATTAGCAGCACTTGCTTGGGGATTGTGGTTAGAAAATGGAGACACTAAAGGTACTTTAGGGCTGGATATCAAACCAAAACCGCATTTCGTTTATTGTCCCAAACAAGCTATAGAAGCACTAAATAACCAAGTTGAAAATAAACTTCAGGAAATATTGGGAGTTGTGGATGCTCATAAACCGGAAGTGGAAGTTCTGATTATTGGAATTGGCGAGGGACAATTAAAGATAATTCAGTTTGAACCAGATCCCCCACCACCCATTTGCTTTGAGCAGGTCGGCGCAGATGTTGATACATTGCTAGAACGAATAGAGCAAGGAATGGCAGAACAGATAGACTAACTCTTCTAACTTTTTCTGTGTGATCGGTCGTGGTTCAAATCTACAACAACATACCCGCGATCGCAGCTGTCATCAAACCCGCCAACAAACCCCCAATCATCGACCTTACACCCATTCGCGCCAAATCTTTCTGACGATTCGGTGCGATCGCGCCAATCCCGCCAATCGTAATGCCAATCGAGCCAATATTGGCAAAGTTGCACAGCGCATAGGTAGCAATAATTACTGCCCTTTGGGAAATCGCCTGAGTTTCAATCAGCGTCTTCAAATCCAGGTAAGCGATAAAATCATTCAAAATAGTCTTTTTGCCCAACAACACCCCAACTTCCCTACAATCAACCCAAGGCACCCCGATCAACCACGCCACGGGTGCCATTACATAAGATAAAATCGACTCCAGCGACAGGGTTGCCATCCCCACCAGTCCCCCTAACCATCCCAAAACGGCATTCACAAACGCCAGCAACCCCAAAAAAGCAATAATCATCGCCGCGACGTTAATTGCTATTTTCGTCCCGTCCACCGCTCCCACAGCCGCTGCATCAATGACATTCTCATAGGTGCTTTCCACGTTTATTTGCACTTTGCCAACGGTCTTCGGTTCTTCTGTTTCCGGATAAAGCAATTTTGAGGCAACGAGTGAGGTGGGCGCAGTCATAAAAAAAGCAGCTATCAGGTGTTCGGCGGGAATTCCAAAGGACAGATATGCGCCTAATACTCCACCCGCAATTGTGGCAAAGCCCCCAGTCATTACTGCGTGCAGTTCTGATTGGGTCATTGTCGCTACATAAGGTTTAATTAGCAGGGGTGACTCAGTTGGCCCTAAAAAGATGTTGCCAGCACAAGATAAAGACTCAGCCCCCGATGTTCCCATTGTCTTCATCATCACCCACGCCAATCCATTCACCACGCGCTGTAAAATCTTGTAGTGGTAGAGTACGCTGATGAAGGCAGAGAAAAAGATAATTGTCGGCAGCACTTTGAAGGCAAAAAAGTGATCTTCGTATTTTTCCCCAAAGACAAATTTCGCACCGACATCAGAAAATGATAGAAAGCGACTCACCACATCGCCTATTGCCTTAAATATCGCTAAACCGCCTGGTGTTTTAAGAATTAGAAGCGCCACAATAAATTCTAATCCCATCCCCCACAATATCGGACGCCAGCGCACCGCACGGCGATTTATCGAGAAGGCGTAGGACAACCCAATAAAAACAGCCAACCCAACTGCTGAAATTACCCGCTCCATCGATTCTTAAAACGCTAAGTTAGAATACGGCGTATCATAGCCTGGATACGCGAACAAGAAAGTATCACTTGCTCCTCCGGATTCAAGCTTTATGGGGATGAAGCACAATGAATAACTATAACGTCCAGAAATAATAGAATTTTGGGGAGATAATTATAATGGTAAGGATTTTTCTTTCCGCTGGACATGGTGCTGGAGATCCGGGCGCGATCGCAGGAGGCACTACGGAAGACAGGGAAATGAGACTCACCCGTGATGCTGCTGTAGCCGAAATGAGATCGCGTGGTTTAGATGTCACCTCTGTTCCCGACACGCTGAGTTTAAAGGAAACTATTACCTGGATTAACGTGCGATCGCGTCGTGGCGATGTGGCGCTAGAAATTCACGCCGATGCTGTTAATAATCTTAACGTGCGGGGTGCCAGCATCTTCTACGTCGCTGGCAACGCTCAGCGGCAAGCCGATGCCCAGTTGGTACTGCAATCTTTGCTCAGAGTAGTTCCGGGATTACCTTCTCGTGCAACTAAACCAGATACTAGCACCGGAGTTGGGAGTTTGGGTTTCTGCCGTCAAGTGGATATTCCTTCAATGTTGTTGGAGTTGGGGTTTCTTACCAGTGCAGGCGATCGCGCTTTACTGCAAAGTAAACGTAAAGAGTTCGCCCGTGGACTAGCTGACGGACTGCAAGCTTGGAGTACGCGAGAAGCGCAGCGACAAGGCATGACTCCCCCGCCTCCTCGGTCATACCCAGTTATCAGCGTCAAAATCAACGACCAGCTTTATAATAATCAGGGTATTCTGGTTAACGGTAATGCCTCTATTCCCGTTGTTTTTCTGAATTCGTTGAAGATCGATCCGAGTAAAGTTGCCAATTTTCCCAAAGTTACTCACCGCAATCTTGAATATATCAAAGCGGTTGATTTACAGCAGTTGGATGTGTCTATTAAATGGGATAATCCCTCTCGGACGGTTATTTTAAGCGCAAAATAAATTCTCTATTAGCCCGGAACTTAAGTTCCGGGCTAATAGCTAAAGTCCATTTTAATCGACTGAAATCTCTGGTTTTTTCTGGATTGCTATCGTCCTATGCAAGAGTTGGGTGCGATACATATGTAGGGACATGGCATTGCCATGTCCCTAACCTTGGTAGGGAGAACGTCAGAAACGCGATATATTCCACCCAACTGAGAAACGCTATAGCGTTAGATTCAAATCCAAGGCGGGCGATCGCAATTGGTGCAAGATAATGAACATTTCCCAAGCTGAATCGGTGACAGCAATTGTGTTGGCTGGCGGACAAAGTTCGCGGATGGGAAGGGATAAAGCCTTAATTTCTGTTAATAATGTGCCGTTGATTCGGCAGGTTTGTGAAGTTGCCCAAGAGTGTGCTTCTGTAGTTTATGTGGTGACACCTTGGATTGAAAGATATCAAGATATATTGCCACCTAACTGCCAATTAATTCGAGAAGTTTATGACTTGGAAGCAGGGAAAACTCACGGGCCTTTAATTGGGTTTAGACAAGCTTTAGAATTGGTGCAAACAGATTGGGTGCTGTTACTTGCCTGCGATTTGCCAAATTTAAAAGTGGAAGTTTTGCAGAGTTGGTTACAGCAGTTGCCAGTGCCAGAAGATGCTATCGCGCTTCTTCCCCGACACCCGAAAGGCTGGGAACCCTTGTGTGGTTTTTACCGCCGTTGCTGTTTGCCGCTACTGTCTGAATATATCAATCGAGGCGGCAGATCCTTTCAGCATTGGTTGGCGGAGCATTCTGTACAGGAACTACCCGTAACTCAACCACAAGTATTGTTTAATTGCAACACTCCCGCTGATTTGGAAGCACTGGGAAATTAATTTACCCGCATTCCCTGGCTGGGCTGGGGAATGCGAAAATGACTACTGAGAGGATGTCTGAAAAGTCATAATCCACACGCTTAGATGGTGGAGATCCCCCTTGCATCCCCCTTAAAAAGCGGGACTAAGACTTGATCCCCCTTGAAACGGGGGATCAAGCTAACTTTTGACACTTCTGGGACATCCTCTAAGTATTTAAGGATTAACTGGTCTTGGTCTAGCCGGGATAACTGGATTTGCGTCCAAATTAGGCAGAGGTGTCAGCCCCGGCGGAGGTGCTACCGGAGGTGTAAACTGCGGCGTTGGATTTGGGGCAGGCGGTGGCGCAAAGGTGGGGGACAAGTTGGTAGGATAATCTTCCGCCGAAATGCAGCGATTCATTGCGGTGCTGGCGGTGATTTCCAGTTGGCGAGTCAAGCCAACGACGCATTCAGCAAAGCGGATTGGCAGCAGGCTGCGGCGACAATTATCAAGAACATCAAGCGCTGCCGCATTTCTGGTGTCGTTGTTAATATTAATTACACACCTGCCTAACTCTATCGGGCGGCGCACGCGGGTACAGGCAGGCAGAACGTCTTGCGCGGCAAGCTGAGTTTCTTGGTTAATATAATACACGCAAGCGGATAATTGCTGAGGATCGAGTGCGTCTGAACAAGCTGAGGCAGCTTGTTCTACGGAAATACCAACATTCCGCAAGTCGGCGGCACAGTATTGAAATGGACTCAGATGGGTGGCGGCGGCAGGATTGCTGGGGATGATAATTGCAAAAAATCCTGCTGTTAGCGCGATCGCAGTAAACTTATCGCTACTTTTGTTTTGCATTTTGATTTCTATACAAGTCGCTCAAAAGCTATCCTACTTGTACTTTGCACACACTTTGCACTTTACACTGCCACTGATGCTTTCCAGCAGCTTAAGACAATGCCACAAAGCAAAAATACACCTGTTGACAATTAAGCCAAAGTATGCCACCGAATTTAATCCAGCAATGTAGCAGCGTAGGGTACGTTACGCTGTCGCGCTTCGCACCCCACACAATTTTTTAGTATTCCGGCACTGAAGGGTCAATTTCTCGACTCCAAGCAGTAATCCCACCTTTCACGTTGGTGCCTTCAATGCCAGCTTCTTTCAGAATTCCCAACGCCTTCGCAGAACGTCCACCCATTTTGCAGTGTGCAATTAAGCGATGACCATTGAGTAATTCCTTAACTTTGGCAACACCAGCGCCACTTTCAATATCCGGTAACGGCACTAAAACTGAACCGGGAATTTGGGCAATTTCGTATTCATTGGGGTTGCGGACATCAAGCAGCACAAAATCATCTGTACCCCTGTCTATCAATTCCTTCAATTCCTTAACCGTCATTTCTGACATTTCCATCTGCTGCTTTGCCTCCTCTGCTTTTGCTTGTGGAATCCCGCAGAAATGTTCGTAATCTATCAATTTTTCAATAACTGGTCTTTCTGGGTTCGGACGCAGTTTCAGTTCCCGAAACTTCATTTGCAGGGCATCATACAACAGCAGTCGCCCACTCAGAGTATTACCCTGACCCAAGATAATTTTAATGGCTTCAGTTGCCTGAATGGTGCCAATAACGCCACACAAAACACCCAAAACGCCGCCTTCAGCACAAGAGGGAACCAATCCGGGTGGTGGTGGTTCGGGGTAGAGGTCGCGGTAATTGGGGCCGCCTTCGTAGTTAAATACGGTAGCCTGACCTTCAAAGAAGAGGATAGAGGCGTAAACGTTGGGTTTATTTAACAGTACGCAGGCATCGTTAACTAGATAACGTGTGGGAAAGTTATCGGTGCCATCCACTACAACATCGTAGGGTTCGAGAATGTCCAGGGCGTTCTCTGAAGTCAGGCGGGTTTCGTATAAGTCAACTTGGCAATCAGGATTTATTTCTAAAATCCGGTTTCTTGCCGATTCAATTTTTGGTTTACCTACCCAAGAGGTGCCGTGAATTACTTGCCGTTGTAAGTTGGAACTATCAACGACATCAAAATCGACAATGCCGATGCGTCCGATACCAGCAGCGGCAAGATACAGCAATAGTGGCGAACCCAGTCCCCCAGTGCCAACACACAGGACGCTTGCTGCTTTCAGGCGTTTTTGTCCTTCTAGTCCCACTTTGGGCAGGATGAGGTGGCGGGAATAGCGTTCGTATTCTTCTTTCGTTAACTGGATTTCATCCAGATTGGGATTAAGCATGACCTTTCAGTGAGGGCAGACAGAGTTAACAGCCTATCAAAAATACAATAGTCTTTGTATCTTTGTGTCTTAATAGTTTTTAATCTAGGTTATTTCTACCGTAATCATTTCTTCTGGCTGAAACTGGTGTGCATCGTCCAGACTCCAGTTACACAGGTCGCCAGATTTGCCTTGTAGCACAGAGACAATAATATAAGAGTATACTGACCAGGCGCAGGCTCGATCAAATTCTGAGGGAACTGCGGGATGGTCGGGGTGGGAATGGTATATGCCGATGATATCAAAAGAGCGATCGCGTCCTTCCCTCTGAGCTTTTAGCATATCTAGTGGTGCGATCGCGTATCTATCTCTTTTGCTACTACCTAGTTTATCCGAACCCGCGATCGCAGCAAACGCTTGGGCGGCTTCCGCATCCCAACTGTTCTGGGTTGGTATCACTTCCGCCACAATTTTCTCATCCCCAGCCAATCCCAGCAACAAGCCGCAGCACTCGTTAGGATAACTGCTTTCAGCATGAGTCCGAATGGCTTGCAAATGGTGAGGGGAAATTTTTAAAACTGCCAAAACCCAATCATCCTCAATAGATAGCGTCCAGCAAAGCTCAACAGGTTATATTGAAATATTTAATACTACCATGCGTAAATGAATAGGGAGCATACCTATGAGAGCAAATATAAGTCTACAGGCTAGAAGCCTGGAAGAACAAAGCCTGCTAACGCAACGGCTTTATATTATTAGCCTGCGTTGGCAGGCTTTGTTGGTTCGCCCTTGACTTTAGTCGGACATTTTTACTTAATTTTATCTTTTGCTGAATAAACTATAGCTTTTCTCAGTGTTCTGATGTTCGGGGACATGGCAATGCCATATCCCTACAGATGTATTGCATCCACACCTTGAATTTATATAACAAAAATTAAATTGTGATCGCATTATCTGCGACTCATACCATTTCCTGTAAATAAATGATTTAATACTAAGAGAATTAGGAGTGCATCATGTCTAGATTAATCAAAGTCTTGTCAATTGATGGAGGCGGTATTCGCGGCATCATTCCGGCTATGATTTTAGCCGAGATTGAACAGATAACATCAAAGCCGATTGCAGAGCTTTTCCATCTGATTGCGGGTACTTCAACCGGGGGGATTTTGGCTTTAGGTCTTACTAAACCCAATGGGGGAGGCAAGCCTGAACATCCTGCCGCAAATTTAGTCAGACTGTACGAAAAAGAAGGAATCCGCATTTTTCCTCAGTCTAATTTTACTAAACTCAAAAATTTACAAGACGAAAAATATCCCTCACATGGGATAGAAAGAGTTTTACAAGAATACTTTGGCGAAACCATGATTGGCGAAGCGCTGACAGAAATATTGATTCCTAGCTATGACATTGAATTGCGCCGTCCCTACTTCTTCAAACGCACCAAAGCTAGAAAAACCCCAGACTGCCACAATTTTCCCATGAAAAAAGTGGCACGGGCAACTTCCGCCGCCCCAACATATTTTGAACCCCTAAAACTGGAAACAAATGACTTGACAGATTACTATGCCTTAATTGACGGTGGCGTTTTTGCTAACAATCCCGCCATGTGTGCATATGTTCAAGCAAAAATTAACTATCCAGATGCAAATGATTTTCTAATTGTCTCAATTGGTACTGGAGAACTAACCACAATTCTGCCCTATGAGAAGGTGAAAGACTGGGGACTTCTCCAATGGGCGCAGCCGATAATCCATGTAACTTTTGATGGGGTCAGCGACACCGTACATTACCAACTCAAAGAGTTACTTCCTCCGGTAAGAGATCAACGTCGTTACTATCGCTTTCAGACAAGGCTGACCGAACGCGGCGATCACATGGATGATGCAAGTAAGGAAAATATTCGCGCCTTAAAACTGCAAGCTGAAAGCATCATTAATGATAATGAAGAGATTTTGCAGATGCTTAGCAATCAGTTGTTATCAGCAGCTAGTTAATAAATATCCGGCGATGTTTGTAATCGCCGGGGCTTTCATCAAAAGCAAATCTGCTGAAAACCGTTACATTAATCCTTTTTCTACACTGATGAAGATGCAGGCATCTCGTAGGATAAAGATAATCACCTGCGACGGAATAACCAGCTGTGGCTACCGAAGAACTGCATCCAGAGACAGCGATCGCCCGAACTCCCCTATATCAACTCGCCCTAGAACAAAAAGCCCGACTCACCGCCTTTGCCGGGTGGGAAATGGCAGTACAATACATCGGCATTGCCCAAGAACACCAGGCAGTTCGCACCTCAGCGGGGATGTTTGACATCTCCCACATGGGCAAATTTACCTTCAAAGGGAAACAGCTAATTTCCCACCTCCAGCCGCTAGTTCCCTCGGATCTTAGCCGTCTGAAACCCGGTGAATCTCAGTATAGCGTGCTGCTAAATCCTCAAGGTGGGATTTTGGACGACATAATTTTCTACTATCAAGGCGAAGACAACGGCGAACAGCGGGGAGTAATGATAGTCAACGCCGCCACCAGATCCAGAGACAAAGCTTGGATGTTTGCACAGTTGGAATCTTACCCAGTTGATTTCGAGGATTTGTCACTAGCGAAAGTTTTGATTGCTGTTCAGGGGCCGAAAGCGATCGCATTTTTACAGCAATTTGTCAAAGATGATTTGACACCGATTAAGGCATTTGGGCATCTCGATACAACCATACTCGAACAGCCAGCCTTTATTGCCCGCACTGGCTATACAGGCGAGGATGGGTTTGAAGTGATGGTAGACCCAGAAGTAGGGGTAGAATTGTGGCGAAATCTTGTAGCAGCTGGTGTGGTTCCCTGCGGACTCGGCGCTAGAGATACCCTGCGCCTAGAAGCAGCAATGGCACTTTATGGGCAAGATATTGATGAAAGCACCACGCCCTTAGAAGCTGGTTTGGGTTGGGTAGTTCACCTCGATAGCAAAGGCGACTTTATCGGGCGAGAGGCGCTGGAACAACAAAAAGCTAATGGAGTAGAACGCCGTCTGGTAGGGTTGCAAATGCAAGGGCGTTACATCGCCCGTCATGGCTACCCGGTGCTGCATAATGGTGAAGCTGTGGGTGTTGTCACTAGCGGTACGCTGGCACCAACTTTAGGGCAACCAATTGCCCTGGCTTATGTTCCCACGAATTTAGCGCAGATTGGGCAGCAGCTAGAGGTCGAAGTCCGGGGTAAATCATATCCAGCGGTTGTTGTCAAGAAACCTTTTTATCGTTCCCCTACTCGTCTCTCCAGCAAGTAAAAGTGCCTCGGCTTCTATAGCAATTCTATTTAAGTTGTGAGATGCCAGCAGTTCAGATCCCCGACTTCTTAGAGAAGTCGGGGATCTCGCCTTCACGAATCATTTAGGACTGCTATAGTGCTGAGTGGAATAGTTACTCGTTACTCGTTAAGAATCAGAAACTCTTAACCAGAGAAATAGACTGGGCAAACTCCCGCAAAGTTTTCGCATACGACTCGCCAGCAACCCACGCTAGATCATTGTGACGTGCAGTATCCACCCAAAAAGAGCGCTTGGGTTCATTTGCTGCGGCAAAAAGTTGCTCCCCGTGCCAAAATGGTACAACTTCGTCCAGCCTCCCGTGCATCACCAGCACTGGAGAAAGCACCTTTTTAATCTTGCTAATATTATTAAACTTATCAAAAGGCACAATCGGAATCCGCGTCAGCACCCGAAACGCGCTAAGAAACGGAGTTTCCAAAATTAAACCAGCAACAGCCTTGCGAGAAGCCAAATCAACAGCCGGGCCACTACCCACAGAACGCCCATAGACAATAATCCGATTTGGCAGGACACCCAACTGCTGAGTTAGATAATTATAGGCGGCATCAATATCCCGATAAACATTGGCTTCAGTGGGAGTTCCCTGACTGGTGCCATAACCGCGATAATCGTAGCTAAAGACAGCAAAGCCCATATCCCGCAGTTCTCTTAAACCCGGTAGACTGTCTCCCAGGTCTTCCGCATTGCCGTGGCTGTATAGCATTGTGTAGGTAGCGCTAGGATTAGGCAGATGCACCGCTGAGATTTTCACGCCATCCGCAGTCGTTAGCTTGATAATCTCCCCACTGTCTTGATAGCTAGAAGGTTGCGGCAAAAAAATCATCCGGTCTGAAAAAAAGTAGGCATAGAAGCAAAGAAAAGCATAGATAAAGATTGCGGAAAAGGCCAGTCTTTTCAAGGAAAATTCGCCAAATAGTAGACGATAGAGCTTTTGTTTATCCATAATTGTGCTGATTCTAAGTCTGAAAGCTGTAAACTTAATGGCTAACTTAAGCTAGTTTCAGCGTACTGATGAGGAAGTGAGATGGCTCTGGAATACCCTGATGACTTGAAGTATTTAGACTCCCACGAGTATGTGCGGCTAGAAGGCGAAATTGCCACAATTGGCATTAGTGCCTTTGCTGTCGATCAGATGGGCGATATAGTGTTTTTGGAGTTGCCAGACGTGGGCGATGCCCTACAAAAGGGAGCCAGCTTTGGCACAATTGAATCAGTGAAAGCGGTTGAAGATATGTATGCGCCAATCAGCGGTACGGTTATTGAGCGCAATGATGTCATTGTAGAAGCTCCAGAGCATCTGGGAGAAGACCCTTATGGAGAGGGTTGGTTGTTGAAAGTTCGCATCAATGACCCCGATGAACTGGATGAAGCGCTGACGGCGGATGAGTATCGAGTCCAGGTGGAAGGGGAATAAGAGTTTTACATGGAGACGCGATATATCGCGTCTCTAGTTTTGAGTTTTGAAAACATTCTCTTCATTCAAACTTCAAACTTTTCCCAACTCCTGACTCTGAAATTACTGTTACAAAGTAATAAGCAGACAATTCTGGAGAGCAAATGGCATATTATACCGCTCAAACGCAGTCTAGCCGTCAGCAAGTGATGGAAGGAATAAGGCAATCGATTTCTTTTGCAGACAGGCATATTGGCCCAAACCCCGATGAAGTGGGGCAAATGCTGGAGGTGTTGGGGCTGAAAGACCTTGATGCGCTGGTTGAGAAGACGGTTCCGCAGACGATTCGCCTTAAGGGAAGTCTACAGTTACCAGAACCAAAAAGCGAGTACGCAGCGATCGCGCTCCTCAAACAAATCGCCTCGAAAAATCAGGTATTCCGCTCATACATCGGCATGGGCTATCACGACTGTATCACCCCGCCTGTCATCCAGCGCAATATCCTAGAGAATCCCGGCTGGTACACAGCATACACTCCCTATCAAGCAGAAATTGCCCAAGGTCGTCTGGAAGCGTTGCTGAATTTCCAGACAATGATTATAGACCTCACAGGTTTGGAAATTGCCAATGCTTCCTTACTCGATGAAGCAACCGCCGCCGCCGAAGCGATGACGATGAGTTATGGCATCTGCAAAAATAAGGCAAATGCGTTCTTCGTCTCAAAAGACTGCCATCCCCAAACTATCGAAGTCGTGCAAACACGGGCTATACCGTTGGGTATTGATGTCATTGTCGGCGACTTTCAAACCTTTGACTTCCAGCAACCTGTTTTCGGCGTACTTTTGCAATATCCCGCCAGCGATGGCACAATTTACGACTACCGGAGTTTTGTCGAAAAAGCTCATGCAGTCGGTGCCTTAGTTACAGTCGCAGCCGACCCCTTGAGTTTAACTCTGCTTACACCCCCTGGAGAATTTGGGGCTGATATCGCGGTAGGAAGCACTCAGCGCTTCGGTATTCCCTTGGGCTATGGGGGGCCTCATGCCGCTTACTTCGCCACCAAAGAAGAGTATAAGCGACAAGTTCCGGGGCGAATTGTCGGCGTTTCTAAAGATTCCCAAGGAAACCCTGCACTGCGTCTCGCCTTGCAAACCCGCGAACAGCATATCCGCCGCGATAAAGCTACGAGTAATATTTGTACCGCCCAAGTTCTACTGGCGGTGATGGCGGGTATGTATGCGGTCTATCATGGGCCAGCAGGATTGAGAAATATTGCCGAAAATATTCATAATCTGACGGTACTTCTGGCAGAAGGACTGAAGCGACTAGGTTACAGCATTGGTAGTGAGAATTATTTTGATACATTGCGAGTAGAATTAGGCGATAATGCTACGCATCGCTTACGCGCTCGCAACTTAGAAGAAATTCTCCAACGTTGCCAAGCCCGTCAAATTAACCTGCGGATAGATACAACTATCGGGATTACTCTAGACGAAACAACTACACTCTCAGATGTCATCGATTTATTAGAGATTTTCGCCCTTTCCGATTCCCTACCCTTCACAGTTGAAGAGTTAGCACCAAAATCTAACTCCCCCTTCTCCCGTACCAGCAACTATCTCACTCATCCCGTCTTTAACCGCTATCACTCGGAAACAGAACTTTTGCGTTATATGCACCGTTTGCAAGCAAAGGATCTGTCTTTAACTACATCTATGATTCCCTTGGGATCATGCACGATGAAGCTGAATGCAACATCTGAGATGCTACCTGTAACTTGGTCTGAATTTGGCAAAATTCATCCTTTCGCCCCCCAGTCGCAAACGCGGGGTTATCAAGTTCTCTTCCAGCAGCTTGAGGAATGGTTAGCGGAAATCACAGGTTTTGCGGGAATTTCTCTGCAACCGAATGCTGGTTCTCAAGGGGAATATGCAGGACTTTTAGTAATTCGTCAGTATCACGAAAGTCGCGGTGAAACACACCGCAATATCTGTCTAATTCCCCAATCAGCGCACGGAACAAATCCTGCAAGTGCGGTGATGTGTGGGATGAAAGTAGTGCCAGTTAACTGCGACACTCAAGGCAATGTGGACTTAGACGATCTTAAAGCTAAAGCCCAGAAACACAAGTCAGAACTCGCCGCCTTGATGGTGACATATCCCTCCACTCACGGCGTATTCGAGGAACCGATTCGGGAAATCTGCAATGTCATCCATGCTAACGGCGGACAAGTCTATATGGACGGGGCGAATATGAACGCTCAAGTCGGGCTGTGCCGTCCGGGAGACTTCGGGGCGGATGTTTGTCACCTAAATTTGCATAAAACTTTCTGCATCCCTCACGGCGGCGGTGGCCCTGGTATGGGGCCAATTGGTGTCGCACCGCATCTAGTACCATTCCTACCTGGACATTCTGTTGTCAAAATGGATGCGAATAATCCAAAATCGATGGGCGCTGTTTCTGCTGCGCCTTGGGGTAGCGCCAGCATCTTGACGATTTCTTGGATGTACATCGCCATGATGGGTGGCGCGGGTTTGACGGATGCAACCAAGGTGGCAATTTTGAATGCTAACTACATCGCCCGTCGTTTAGAAAGTTACTACCCGGTTTTATACAAGGGGAAAGCGGGTTTAGTGGCGCATGAGTGTATTTTAGACTTGAGATCGCTTAAAAAATCCGCCGGAATCGAAGTAGATGACATCGCTAAGCGTCTGATGGACTACGGTTTCCACGCGCCTACTGTCTCTTGGCCTGTCGCGGGTACGATGATGGTGGAACCAACGGAAAGCGAATCGAAAGAAGAGTTAGACCGTTTTTGCGATGCAATGATATCTATTCGTCAAGAGATAGAGGAAATTGAATCGGGTAAAGTAGATGCTCAAGATAATGTCTTGAAGAATGCACCTCATACCGCAGAAAGTCTGATAACTTCCGAATGGAACCATCCTTACTCTCGCGAACAAGCGGCTTACCCTGCGCCTTGGACACGCGAACACAAGTTTTGGCCTGCTGTCGGACGTATCGATAATGCTTTTGGCGATCGCAATTTAGTTTGCTCTTGTCTCCCAATGGAAGCTTATTCACAAGGCTAGTATTGTTTGAAAGAAAACGCGATCGCACTTATTGATTGGTGAGTGCGATCGCATCTTTTTTTAAACCGCATAGGCGCAGAGAACGAAAAAGGGGTATCGTCCTTGACTCATCGCTGCCGAAGGAAAGTGTGTAGTAGTCGCCATAGGCGATTAACCCATCGTAATAAAAAGTTAACTATAGCTTTTGGCAAACTCATCCAAATGTTAGTCTTTCTGAAAAGGCTTTGAATTGCATTGTTAGCATTTTGGACATCTGCACCCAGTCCCATTACTTGATACAGATCGCAGGCATTTTGGTAAGCAGCAAGGGCTTCTAATTTTCGACCTAGCTTTGCCAAGGTCGTTCCTAAATTAAATAAAGAAGTCGCTTCCCCATTGCGGCCGCCAATCTCCCGGAATATTGCCAGAGACTGCTGATGGTAATCAATTGCTTGTTGGGATTGTCCCAGAGAATCGTAAGCAGCGCCCAAATTACCGAGAGAAACAGCTTCCCCATTGCGATCGCCAATCTCCCGGAATATTGCCAGAGACTGCTGATAGTATTCAATTGCCAGTGAGTATTGTCCCAGAGAACGGTAAGCATTGCCCAAACCTATGAGAGAAATCGCTTCTCCCTTGCGATTGCCAGTTTCCCGCTTTATTGCCAGGGACTGCTGATAGTATTCAATTGCCAGTGAGTATTGTCCCAGAGAATGGTAAGCACTGCCCAAACCTATGAGATAAGTCGCTTCCCCATTGCGATTGCCAATTTCCCGTGTTATTGCCAGGGACTGCTGATAGTATTCAATTGCTAGTGGGTATTGTCCCAGAGAACGGTAAGCATCGCCCAAATTATTGAGAGAAGCCGCCTCCCCATCGCGATATCCAATCTCCCGTGTTATTGCCAGGGACTGCTGATGGTAATCAATTGCTAGTTGGGATTGTCCCAGAAAATCGTAAGCACTGCCCAAATTATTGAGAGAATGGGCTTCCCTATTGCGAGCGCCAATCTCCCGGAATATTGCCAGAGACTGCTGATAGTAATCAATTGCTAGTGGGTATTGTCGCAGAAAATTGTAAGCATTGCCCAAATTATTGAGAGAAGCCGCCTCCCCATCGCGATTGCCAATCTCCCGTGTTATTGCCAGGGACTGCTGATGGTAATCAATTGCTAGTGGGTATTGTCCCAGAGAACGGTAAGCACTGCCCATATTATTGAGATAAGCCACCTCCCCATCGGGATCGCCAATCTCTCGTGTTATTGCCAGGGACTGCTGATGGTAATCAATTGCTAGTTGGGATTGTCCCAGAAAATCGTAAGCATTGCCCAAATTATTGAGATAAGCCACCTCCCCATCGCGATATCCAATCTCCCGTGTTATTGCCAGGGACTGCTGATGGTAATCAATTGCTAGTTGGGATTGTCCCAGAAAATCGTAAGCATTGCCCAAACTAGCCAGAGAAGCTGCGAATTCCCAACTCTTGGAGTTATTTTGCTGCCATGTTTCAACTAACTTCCCGTACAGTTCAACTAGGTCAGTGTTGTAACCTCGTAAACTTAGAAAATAGTCACACAGGCGAATAGTCTTGAAGGCGTCATCATACTCTCCCAACTGATAACAGTGATAGAAAACTTCTAAGTATTCTGCTACATCACTTTTTGTCTGCCAGGGTTCTGATTTGGCATTTTCTTTGTAGTATGCAATTGCCTTTTGGTGCGCCTCGGTTAGATCGCCCGCCTTTTGTTTGACATACACCAAAATGAACGGGTGAAACTGAAACCATCGCCCCCCTTTGTTGTCCCTTTCCTCCTGTAACAGAGAACGCCTAGCCAACTGCCTTAGATCCTGCTCCGATACATTCTCTCCCGGCAACTGGGCATCTGCTGCGGCAGTATTAAAAGGAATCCGATAGACACTCAAATTTAGTAGCAGTCTTTGCAACTTGTCACTGAGTCGGTTAAAGCTGGCATCTAACACCAGGCGCATCCAAATATCAATTTTGCCCCGGTGCAACCCTTTCAGCTTCTCGTCAGTCACTAGCTGGGGTACGTTAGCCAAACCATACTTCTGTAAGTAGCTAATGTGCGGATTTGGTTCTTCCTCTTTTATCAAAAAATTTGCTACCAGCGTCAGCAGCAAGGGATGCCCCTCTGCCTTTTTCGCAAACTCTTGCAATTCTGTCTCAGTCCCCAGAATCCCCAAAGCCCTCAACAAATTAGCCCCCTCTGCTGGTGACAATCCCGGCAAAGGAAGCCATTGCAACCTAATTTCTGGCAAATCCGGGCGTTCCCGCGTCGTTACCAGAATGACACTCTTACCGCCACATCCCAACCAACCGTGAAAAAACTGCTCGTAGATAGTATCCAACCATTGCCCATCTGGTTGCAACAGACTTTCTAGGTTGTCTATGACAAGTAAATACCGCCCCTCCCGCAGATGGTTCACCAACACATCCACCAGCGACAATTCTGGAATTGCCTCCACAGTTGGCGGGGAAAGTCCCAAGCGCTGCAAGACTCGTCGCGCCCACTCGGTAAAAGTCACGCGGCGATTGATATCTACCCAACCTATTCGGATAAACTCTGCGCTATCTTCTTCGTAGATTTTGACAGCCAAAGTAGATTTGCCAAAGCCACCCAAACCCGTAATACCGATCAGTCGGATATTTCCATCCGCCATCCATTCCCGGATTTTCTGCCTTTCCTCCGTGCGCCCTTGCCAATAATCCAAGCTGGGGTGCCTTTCATCGAGGTTAGCTGAGTTTTGAACTGGTTGAGGGTTTATTCCCTGGTTGACTACCAGCAGTCAGGGGTTATGGATAACGTCACCAATATGCCCAACTGTATCAGCTTTGACTTGATAGCCTTTACTGCTGTCGTAGTTACTCTGATTCATGCTGCTGTTGTCTTCCAGGTTGCTGTCATTAATTTCCCTGGCAAGTGCTTGAATCTCTTGGGCAAAGGTTGGCTCTTTATCCATGCAAGCCTGCAAATATTCAGTAACCTGCACTAATTCGGACTTCGAGCCTTGCTCAACGGCTTTAATGGCTCTTTCTGCCTCCGGATTACCCCATAATTGATTCCAAATCTTCTGGCGTAGCAGATTTAACTTTTCAATGGCGATTTCCGTCAACTTACCAGCGCCACCTTCTATCATTCCGCCAAAGGCAATTTCTGCAATCTTTGCTGCTGTAAATCCAAGTACCATCTGTCACAGGTTGGCTATGCTTGCCATTTTGTTGTAGCCCATCAACCCTCTATCTGCCAATGTTAAGATTGATGGCTTTACTAACTTTTCTCTAATTAGGACGATTGACTTTAGAGATAAACTGTGTTTTAAATATATGCCGTTATCGCCTAGCAATTTACCCTATGACTAGGAATCCATCAAATCAACGACCGATTTTGACGATAGCGCGATCGCCTATTGGTTGGGTACTAGAAATAGCCGCAGTTGCAGGGATTTTCTGCATCATTGTAATCACCCTGCAATCTTGGGCAAATCTACCCAACAGTATTCCCATCCATTTTGAGATGGGAGGCAAACCAGATGCTACGGGTAGCAAAAAATTAATCTGGCTTTTCCCCAGCTTAGCTATTTTAGTTTATGTAGCGTTTACAGTGCTGCGTCAGTTTCCCCATACTTTTAATTATACTTGGGGAATTACAGAGCAGAATGTCGCCAAACAATATCAGCTAGCTGTTAATTTATTAGACTGGAATAAGGCAGAGTTTATGTGGATACTTGCATTTATAGAATGGCAGATTATCCAGGTAAGCTTGGGACATTCGGCTGAATTGAGCGTCGATTTTTTCTCTGTAGTAATGCCAGTGTTTTTGGTCACAAATGGGCTTTATTTTTGGCAAGCATATCAAGCTCGTTAGTGAAGTATTTATAAATTAATACGCGATTATAAATCGCATCTATACAGGCAAATTCCGCCGTCGCGGACTAATAAATTGAAACCCGCGCCGGCGGGTTTGGTATGTGTAGCCGCGAATTCTATTCGCCAGGACATTTATCACTTCTCCCGTAACGCCTCTAATTCTTCCCGCACAGATAAAGGCGAATATCCTAGCGAAAAAGCTTTTGAACTATCTAAAGAAACATCTGGTGGTCGTGGTGCAGCCATTTTCACATCTTTTTGCTTGCCGGATTTAAGCCCTACGTCAGGAAGCTTAAACACCTCCACTAATAAGCGACCGAAATCATAACGCGATATTCGTTCTTTCCCACCTAAATGAATGATACCACGGGCTTTATCTAATGCTAATAAAAGCCCTTGAGCCGCAGTTACCCCACTAACTGGAGTGCGGAATTCATCTATAAATAAACGTAGCTCTTTTCCCTCCTTCAAAGTTTGGATAAATGGCTGAATAAAGCTGATAGCTGTGGGTGTCGCATTCCCAAACATTAAAGGCATACGGCAAACTGCGGTCATCGGATAACGTTCTAACATTCCTGACTCTGCCATGACTTTTTGTTCGCCGTATAGGTTGACAGGAGACACCGAATCTGTTTCTTTATAGGGAGGGTTTAAGCCATTGAAAACTAGGTCGGTTGAAGTAAAAACGCAAGGTATAGAATAATCCGCGCAAAGTCCGGCAATATTGGCAGATGCTGTTACGTTGATTAAGTGGGTTTCTTCAGGATTATTTTGACAATAATTTGGGCTAGATTGTGCAGCAGTATGAATAACTGCATCTGGTTTAATTTGGCTAAAAATACGCTTTAGTTCCTGAAAATCTTTTAAGTCAACTTTCAACAGGTTTACGCCGGGAATGTCTATTGCATGGGAAAAATAGGTTCCATAAATTTCCCATTCTTGTTTGGCTTGGCAAAGATGCCATCCCAAAAAACCACTGGCACCTGTGACTAATAGTTTCTTCATTGCAACATGAATATATTTATAATGCCCTCATTATAAAGGTACTAACTCTTGTGATACTAATTGGTAATTGTGATGTAGCAATCATAATTGAGTTGTAAAACTGCTTTCTGAAGGCGAGATACCCGACTTTTCTAAAGAAGTCAGGTATCTGAAAGGCTGGCACCTTACAACTCAAATAGGATTGCTATAGATGGTGTATTTTTGAGGGGAGGGTTTGTTTCTAGATAAATCCCTCTTCTTATCTCTAATTGAAAATATAATTTACAACCTGAAGATTCTGTATTTTCTGACATTTACTTAAATCAGGCTGTTGTGTTAAGTTTCTTCACTGAATCTTACAGTTTCTTACACGTTCGCTGCTTTAATCCTAAAGATTGATGCTAGTAACGGTATGAGGTCAAACAATGTTCTTATGGTGACGAATAAATTTACATTCTTTTCATAATCCAGTTTATATCAGTTCTCCCATTAAACACGGAAGCTGAAGTATCACACAAATCCGCTCATTGTCACCATAGTTAACAAAAGTAAAAATTGCCCTCGTACATGAGAGATTGCCGGGATAGAAAGCAACCTATAAGTTGCTTTCTATCCCTTGGCAGGCTTTGCGTTTCCAAGTTCGCATGGATGAGCAAATCGAAATCAATTTAGCTTTGCATTGGCGTTTGACTTAGGAATTAACAAATGACTATTCACAACAAACCTGTTATGCCTAAAGCCAGCACATCCTATGTGCTGATGCTGGCGCTGGTAGCTGCAATTGGCGGTTTTTTGTTTGGTTTTGATACTGCCGTAATTAATGGTGCAGTAGCAGCTTTGGGAAAAGATTTTCAAGCGGGTAGTGTAGCAACGGGATTCGCCGTTTCCTCCGCACTACTGGGTTCGGCGGTGGGAGCCTTCTTTGCCGGGCAGCTTGCCGATCGTTACGGGCGGGTAAAAACGATGATCGTCGCAGCTATTATGTTTTTTATCAGCGCCGTAGGTTCCGGTATTGCGTTTAATATTTGGGATTTCATGGTTTGGCGATTAGTAGGTGGAGTGGCTGTCGGTGCTGCCAGTGTGATTGCTCCCGCATACATTGCCGAAGTTTCCCCTGCACACTTGCGCGGACGACTCGGTTCTCTCCAGCAACTTGCGATCGTTACCGGGATATTCATCGCCTTGCTGTGCGACTACTTCATCGCTGTCGCTGCTGGTTCCGCTGAAGCGCCCTTCTGGTTCGGAGTCCCGGCTTGGCGTTGGATGTTCTGGACTGAGATCCCAGCTGCCATTGCCTACGCAGTAGGCGCACTGCGGATTCCAGAGTCACCCCGCTACTTGGTCGCCCAAGGCCGGGAAGCAGAAGCGGCTTCCGTTTTGGCAAAGGTTTTGGGTGGAGATGTTCAGGCTAAAATACAGGAGATCCGGCAGACGGTATTGCGGGAACGCAAACCTCAACTGTCCGATTTAGTAGGCAGGCATGGTTTACTATCGATTGTCTGGATTGGTATTGGGTTATCTGTACTACAACAGTTGGTGGGGATTAACGTGATTTTCTACTACAGCAGCGTGCTGTGGCAGGCGGTAGGCTTTTCCGAGAAGGATTCGTTGTGGATTACGGTGATTACCAGTGTCACCAATATTGTGACAACGCTAGTAGCGATCGCTTTCGTGGACAAGTTTGGACGCAAACCTCTGCTAATTCTGGGTTCTCTGGGCATGACTCTGACCCTAGGAACGCTGGCGACAACCTTTGGCAGCGCGCCCCTAGATGCTGCTGGGAATCCCGCCCTAACCGGAAACTCTGGCATAATTGCTCTGGTAGCGGCTAACCTCTACGTCTTCTGCTTCGGCTTCTCTTGGGGGCCAGTCGTTTGGGTGATGCTAGGAGAAATGTTTAACAATAGAATTCGCGGGGCTGCCCTATCATTAGCTGCCGCCGCCCAGTGGATTGCCAACTTTGCGGTATCCACCAGCTTTCCGCCTCTCAAGGATGTGGGTTTAGGTTTTGCCTATGGCTTGTATACGACTGCTGCGGCGATTTCCCTGTTCTTCGTTTTGCTGCTGATTAAGGAAACTAAAGGTAAAGAACTGGAGGAAATGGTATAGTAATCGGCTGATTAGTTCTGCCACTAAACGGGCGATCGCTTTGTTCCCTTCAATTTGGCATTTAAAGCGATCGCTATAACTTAGAACAAAAGCATCGTAGCTCATCCTTTAAGATACTAAGGGCAGTTCTGTAGAACCTGGCCCTATATGTATCGTTAATCACTTGTGAGTACGTGCTATGCAGTGGCTAAGCGAGCGATCGCTCATGGCAGTCCCAACGGTCGCAGGCAGCGAGAATCAGGGAACTGTTGCTGAATTAGTAATTTTTCTGATCGTCTTGTTGTTGGTTGCCACCGGGGTTGCCCTACTATCTCGACGATTACGGATTCCCTACATTACAGGTTTAGTATTGGCAGGGTTGGCGATTACAGAGCTTTTGCCAGGTCGCATCCGTCTGGATTCCGCCCTAATTTTTAATCTTTTTTTGCCGATTCTACTCTTTGAATCGGCAATTAATACCGATATCAGTCGCCTACGCAGCACGTTTAAACCGATTGCCTTGCTAGCAGGAGTGGGATTTCCCCTCTGCGCTGCCATCACCTCAGTCTTGCTGAAACTAGAACTGGGCTTAGATTGGGTTCCCGCCCTGCTGGTTGGGGTCATTTTGTCAATTACAGATACCGCCTTAGTGATTGCGGTTTTCAAGGAAGTGTCTGTTCCCCACCGACTGGTCACGCTCGTAGAAGGTGAAAGCTTAGTCAACGATGATGTGGCGCTGGTTTTATTTAGCCTGATTTTGACTGCAAATTCAACTGGGTCACTAACGCCCCTCGATGTCGTACAAGCATTTTTGTTCGTGATTGTCGGCGGAATCTTAGTTGGCTTAGCCTTGGGCTACCTAAGTATTGGTTTATTTAGCCAAGCAGACGATCCTCTCAGCGTGATTCTACTCACGATTGCCGTAGCGCTGGGAGCCTTCCAATTAGGCGAATTTTTCCACGTATCCGGCGTGGTTGCGGTTGTGGTGGCAGGACTGATTGTAGGCAACCTGGGGGTTTCTCGCAGTACCTCTGCTTCCACTCAAGTCACTTTGTTCAGTTTCTGGGAATTCGCCGGGTTTGGTGTCAATACCTTTATTTTCTTACTCATCGGCTTAGAGATTAATCTCATCACCCTTTGGCAGACGCTACCCGCCGTTCTTCTCGCACTAATTGCCTACCAAGTCGGGAGGGCGCTTACCGTTTATCCACTCTTGGATTTAGTGCGTTTTTTTGACAAACCGATTCCGGTGAAATGGCGGCACGTTCTCTTTTCGGGCAATATTAAAGGTTCGCTTTCAACTGCCTTGGCGTTAAGCTTACCAGCTAATTTGCCAGGGCGAGATAAGCTGGTTGTCATTGTCTTAGGGATTGTGCTGCTGTCGTTGGTGGGACAGGGAGTAAGTTTACCTGGGTTTGTACGACGTTTAAAACTGGATCGCCATTCCGAATCACGACAGCAAATCGAAGAATTGCAAGCTCAATTGATGACTTCCAAAGCAGCGCAGGATGAATTAGAAAGTCTCCTGAAATCGGGAGTTTTACCAAAATCAATCTACGAAGAGATGCGAGCCGCTTATCAGGTGCGAGTGGCAGCTTCTGAAAGAACGTTGCGGGAGATATATAATCAACGTCCAGAAGATGCTGCTAATGAAAGTAGCGATCGCCTAAAATTAGACACGATTCGTCGGCAATTACTGTTGGCAGAAAAGCAGGTACTCAATGACGCCCTCCGCAGGCGAATTCTCTCAGAAGAAGTGGTGCAAGAACGCATCAAAACCATTAACGAGCAACTTCTAAGTTTGGAAGATGACTAGAACACAAACCTAGGAAATCAATCACCTGATGTAACTTTTCCGATTTAGTGACTACTAGCACGGTTGCTCCCGCCTCTAGCACTGTCTTGCCATTCGGAATTACGAGATCGGTTTGGGAATGGGATTGATAGCCAATAATTAAGGAACCACTGGGAAACCGGGAATCCTGAGCGACTTGTAACACGGTACGACCCGCAATGTCAGACTCCGGTGGCACTTTGAGTTTGAAGACTTCTACCTGACCCTGCTCAAAGTGCATCATCGATTCTACTTGGGGATATTCGATAGCATTCACCATCGTGGTCACGGCTAAGTCAACCGTACTGATGACATGATGCGCTCCGGCAATCCGATAAGGTTCGGCAAAATCACTTTGGCGCATCCGAGTCACGATATGGGAGACGCCATAGTGCTTGGCAAGTGTCACCATTGCCAAATTTAAAGCATCATTGCGGAGGGCAGCAACAAGCGCATCTGCCTTGCGAATTCCTGCTTCCATTAGCACTTGCGTACTGACAGCACTGCCTTCAAAAGCCATCGCTCCTACTTGTTCGCGAGCATAGCGGCAGGCGGTGGGATCGGTATCGATGACGGCAACCGTGTGTCCCAATTCTACTAATTGTTGGGCTAAGTTCAGCCCGACCAGTCCTGCTCCACCAATCAATACGTACATGGCTCACTCACCTCTGTTGCAGGTATTTACGTCTGACCCTCAAAATCTAAAGTGTAGTTGCTAACGGCCAGAAGAGTAAATTATTTAAATGGGCGATCGCGTTTTTGAATTTGAACTGCAAAGGACAAGGCAGCAAGCGTGTCAAAAGTTAGCACGTTAGGTAGTTAAAATTTTTAATCTCGAAAAACCTTCCTTGTCATTCTTGAGCAGGCACTTGCCAAATCTTAATGCTGCCGTCATTACTGCCACTCGCTATTTGCCCGTCGGGACTGAAGGCAAAGGAATTTACTTGGCTGTCATCTCCTGCCAGAGTGCTTTTGAGTTCGCCAGTGCGAGAATTCCACAGCTTGATAGTATTATCTAAACTGCCACTGGCTAACGTCTGCCCCTTGGGGCTGAAGGCGACGGAATTAACCATAACTGCCTTTCCTTTGAGAGTGCTTTGCAGTTCTCCGGTGACAAGATTCCAAATCTTGATCGTGCCGTCATTGCTACCACTAGCTAATGTTTGCCCATCCGGACTGAAGGTGACAGAATTAACCCAGTCGGAATGCCCGGCGAGAGTGCGAATGCGGATGCCGTTGTTGGGATTCCAAAGCTTAATAGTTTGATCGGCACTCCCACTGGCTAATGTTCGCCCATCTGGGCTGAAGCTGACAGTATTAACTGCATCTAAATCCCCACTCAGGGTGCGAATAAGTGTCCCAGTGCGGAGGTTCCAAATCTTGATAGTTTTGTCTAAACCACCACTAGCTAATGTTTGCCCATCTGGGCTGATGGCGAGACAGAGAACTGAATCGGAATCGCCAGTCAGGGTACGGATGAGTTCTCCGGTGGCGAGATTCCAAATTTTGATGCTGCCATCATAACTGCCAGAGGCTAGTAACGCAGGCATCTTGCTGACATCTGATGGGCTAATGGCGATCGCATGAACTGGTTTAGAATGCCCGGTGAGGGTGCGGATGCGTATCCCTTGTGCCAAATTCCAAATTTTGATGCTGTTGTCATCGCCGCTACTGGCAAGAATCTGCCCATCGGAGGTGATAGCGATCGCCTGAACATAGCTAGGATGTCCAGTAAGGATGGCAACAGGCTTGGCGGTTGGTTCAGACTCCGCGATCGCACTAAGATTTAAGCTGGAGTTTTCCAAGCTGACGAGTTTTGCAGAAGATTGGGGTATGCACCCAGTAACAGCTACTACTGCTGCATATGCGATCGCCCTTACCACTTTCCCAGACTTAGGCTTTGAATTCATTGCAACGCACCCAAGAATAACAGCAGGTTTATTCCGGATTGTTACAATGGAAATTTGGAACTTTCATCATCCCGTTGGATGACTATACCCCGTTATGTCCCTGCCAATTGTCGCTATTATCGGTCGCCCAAACGTGGGCAAATCTACTATTGTCAATCGTTTGGCAGGTGTACAAGATGCCATTGTGCATGACGAGCCTGGAGTGACACGCGATCGCACTTATCGCCGCGCCTTCTGGCAAGATCGGGAGTATGTAGTCGTGGACACTGGCGGATTAGTGTTTGATGATGACACCGAATTTCTCCCAATGATTCGGGAACAGGCAATGCTGGCGCTTACAGAGGCAAAAGCGGCGATATTTGTGGTGGACGGTCAAGCCGGATTAACCACCTCAGATGAAGCGATCGCCCGATGGTTGCGTCAACAAACCGTACCTGTAGTGTTAGCCGTCAATAAATGCGAGTCACCAGAACAAGGTTTAACCCAAGCCTCTGAATTTTGGCAACTAGGATTAGGTGAACCTTTCCCCGTCTCTGGCATTCATGGCAACGGTACAGGCGAGTTACTTGACGAACTAATTAAATACTTGCCGAGTGCAGAAGAAATCGAAGAAACCGACGAAATTAAAGTTGCCATTGTCGGACGACCAAATGTCGGCAAATCCAGCTTGTTGAACGCCTTTGTCGGCGAAAATCGCTCCATCG
The DNA here is from genome assembly GCF_014695915.1 of Trichocoleus sp. FACHB-40. Lineage (GTDB taxonomy): Bacteria > Cyanobacteriota > Cyanobacteriia > Cyanobacteriales > FACHB-T130 > Funiculus > Funiculus sociatus. Next base: position 151,960 of record NZ_JACJPF010000036.1, on the reverse strand, counting down.
TTAGCCCAATTTCAGGCACCACCCGCGATGCTATCGATACCGTTGTGGAACGAGACGAGAAAACCTACCGCTTGATCGATACAGCAGGAATTCGCCGAAAGAAAAACGTTGAGTACGGCGCAGAATTTTTTGGAATTAATCGCGCCTTCAAAGCTATCCGCCGTGCAGACGTGGTTCTGTTAGTAATTGACGCAGTTGATGGTGTCACCGAACAAGACCAAAAACTAGCAGGACGCATTGACGAAGAAGGGCGAGCTTGTGTAATTGTTGTTAACAAGTGGGACGCTATTGAAAAAGACTCTCACACGATCTACGAGTTTGAAGAAATCTTCAAACAACGACTGAGTTTTATCGAGTGGGCAGAAACAATCTTTGTCAGCGCTCACACTGGACAACGAGTAGAGAAAATTCTAGAGTTGGTGAACGTAGCCGCCGAAGAACACAAGCGACGAGTAACCACCGCCGTGATTAACGAAGTGCTACAAGAAGCGATTTCCTGGCACTCGCCCCCAACCACCAGGCAAGGGAAACAAGGTAAAATCTACTACGGCACTCAGGTAAGCAGTCAACCGCCTGCGATCGCGCTATTTGTTAACGAACCCAAGCGCTTTAACGACAACTACCGTCGCTACATCGAACGTCAATTCCGACAACAGCTAGGCTTTAAGGGAACACCGTTGCGCTTGATGTGGCGAGGCAAAAAAGTCCGCGAAGTCGAAGCAGGGAACCGAAACCGAGCCACCCGTGTATAAATTTTAAAGCGATTTTTGGGGAGATCGATCGGGGAGTTGAACCATTACTGGTTCTTCCTCCAACCTCCCGTTCTTCCCAAAACAGCGCCTGATTTTGGATGCAAAGATTTTGGACTGGGAAGAGAATCTAAAATCTAAAAGCTAAAATCTAAAATCTAAAATCTAAAATCGGAATATGGATTTACTGCGAAGTCTGCCACTGGGACTGTACCTTGAACAACCGATTACCTGGCTGCATAACCTTGACCCACGGGTGAAAATAGCTTGGTTGATGAGCTTTCTCATAGCGCCAGTCCTAGCAAATCCCTACTGGCGTATAGGCTTAGTACTCATACTAATTATTATTACTTTCAGTGCGGCTATCCCCTTGCGCGTTTGGCGACAGCAAATGGGTTGGCTATTAATGGTAAGTTTTTTTGTCTTCATCCTGAGCGCGATCGCCCCCGACGCATTAGCATCTGACTATCAGCGTCGCCTTCCATCAGATGAAATAGCCTTTACAGTAGAGGCGAAGCCTTCAGGTGAGCAATCTGGACAACAGCCGACAAAGAATAACCAGAATGCTTCGCCCTTACAGTCCCAAGCAAAAAACTCCAAAAACTACCGCTACATCCTGTTTCACCAAGGGCCGATTAAAATTACTCGCAAGTCCCTGGATCTAGCAATAAGCGTCAGCACCTTACTGTTCATCCTGATTTACAGCACCAACCTCTTTTTGCTCACAACCGCACCAGAAGAAATTACTGCTGGTATGGAAAGCTTAATGCGACCTCTGCGGCGCTTCAAACTGCCCGTAACAGAAATTGCCCTCACCTTAACCCTTTCCCTACGCTTCATTCCCCTAGTTTTAGAAGAAATACAAAATTTAATTCGTTCCGTGCGGACGCGGGCGATAAACTGGAAAAAGTTAGGTCTCCGCAGAAGTCTGCAAGTCTGGTTGCTGGTAGCCGAACGACTACTGGAAAATCTCCTCCTACGAGCCGATCAAATCGCCAGTGCCATGAACGTACGCGGCTTCACCAGTCCCGATCGGCATCGCGTTCAGTGGCACCAGCTGCGCCTCAAGAGGGGCGATCTGGTGGCGTTGGTGAGTTTGGTTGTACTATGGGGAGCGCGGCTGATTTGGGGATGGGAAACATAAGTTATGAGTTTTGAATTAATAACTCCTCGCCTCCTACTCCTAGATAATGGCTAATGACTAAAGATGCAACCTTGGTACTGGCGATCGCTTCCTCTACAACATCGAACTGGATCAATAGTATTCGCTGCATTATTTCTGGATTCTCAAATTGCTACCCTTCTAGAAAGTCCCTATACTGAAAGCTCCAACCAAACTAAAAACTCCTTAACTCGATATTCCATCTGTGCTGGTGTCCCCCGAATTGTGGATGGACAACCTCAGATGTGGACACCACCTATAGGCAAAATTCTCCCCTTCCTACGCCGGAAGCTGCAACAATCAGGGAAAGCAGGCCCCACCTCAGCCGAAGCCCTTCCTTTTACTGGTGGCTGGCTGGGGTGGTTAGGTTATGACCTCGCTTGGGAGATTGAGCAATTACCCAATCTCAAAACCGACCCGTTGCCGTTCCCAGTCGCTTATTGGTATGAACCAGCGTCTTTCGCCGTTCTCGACCACTGGGAACAAACCCTTTGGTTAGCAGCTAGCGACCCCTCGGAACTCGACTTGTGGCAAAGCCAGCTAGAACAGAAAAGCTGGGAAAACAGGGAAGGAAAATTCCCCAATCCCCAATCCCCAATCCCCAATCCCCAGCCCCCTCACGTCCATCTCTTTTCATCCCAAACTGATTACGAAGACGCTGTGCGCCAAGCCAAAAAGTATATCCAGGCTGGAGATATCTTTCAGGCAAATCTTTCCCTCCGATTTGAGCAGCCCACCAATGCCCGCCCGTGGGATATTTATCAGGCGTTGCAGCACATTAATCCTTCCCCCTTCGCTAGCTATTGGCAGACGCCTTGGGGAGCGGTAATTAGCTGTTCTCCAGAACGATTGGTACAACTCTGGGAGCGAGAAGCGCAGACGCGACCAATTGCCGGGACGCGATCGCGCGGCACCACCCCAACCCTCGACGAACAACTAGCTCGTGACTTGATCGCCAACGCCAAAGAAAGAGCTGAACACATCATGCTGGTGGATCTAGAGCGTAACGACCTGGGGCGCGTTTGTCAGTGGGGTTCTGTAAAAGTCAATGAACTTTTCACTATAGAGCGGTACAGCCATGTTATGCACCTCGTCAGCAACGTTATCGGCACGATTAGCCCAAACTACGATACTGTTGACTTAATTCGCGCCCTCTTCCCCGGAGGCACCATCACAGGTTGCCCCAAAGTCCGGTGTATGGAAATCATTGAAGAACTTGAACCCGTGCGTCGCAGCTTGTTCTACGGTTCCTGTGGTTATCTTGATTGGCGGGGACACGTAGACTTAAATATTTTGATCCGCACCCTCCTTTATACCCAGCGCGACAATAAAGCTGTTGTTTACGGGCAAGTTGGGGCAGGGATCGTTGCGGATAGCGATCCTGAGCGAGAATGGCATGAGTCTTTATACAAAGCTCAAGCTCTGCTGGCAGCACTGAACAGTTTTAATATCAGTGGGTAGGATAGGACGGAGATCCTGTCTGTCAGCGATCGCTGGAAAAACAACTACCGACAGATAACACAAATATGACAACTACCACTTCATCCCAGTGGCTCCAAATCAAGCTATCATCTGCATAGTTTTAAACGGAATCAACTCCCTGAGTATAAAAAGAGGGGGGCTGGCGCGAGTCAAACTGCCATCTCCACTCTTTGACTCTTCCCAATCCCCAAGCTAGGGATGGGTATTCCTTATGTGAATGTTAATGAGTACCGAAACCTATCTGAATCACCCAACATTTGGTCTACTTTACAGAGTCTGTTTACTGGAAGACAACCAGGAACTATTCACCACCCTGTATGCACAGCGTCTATTTTTTTTGGTCAACACCACACCCACGGGAATTAAATTTGAACCAATTGGTCGCAACGATGCTCGTCTTATGGTAGAAAACCGTATGCGGATGCTCCGTCGCAGCAGTCAATTACAGGAGTACGATAAGCTTCAGGTTATTCACAAGCAAACATTTTGCTAAGATATAAAATTAAAAATTAACAATTAAAATTAAAAATAAACTTTTTTGATTTATAATTATACATTTTTAATTTTATCTCCTAAAGCTGCCCTGCCGATGTTTAAGTACGATCCCCATGCACTTTAAAAAGGCTTTCATGCAAAAAGTGAAAAATTCATTTTGAACATGAAAGCGTTTTTTAACCCCTAGTCCCTTTTGAAGATAGGTCTAATGACCGGAGACTTAGCGCAACGAATTGTCAAGATTCGTCAACAATTACCAGAATCTGTTCGCCTGATCGCCGTCACTAAACAAGTGTCGGTAGATGCCATGCGGGAAGCTTATGCTGCTGGAGTAAGAGATTTTGGCGAAAGTCGCACACCAGAAGCCGAACTCAAACAAGCCGAACTCCAAGACTTACCAGACATCACGTGGCATCTAATAGGACATCTCCAGAGCAATAAAGCCCGAAAAGCCCTAGAGTTATTTCAGTGGATTCACTCCGTGGATAGCTTAAAATTAGCCCAGCGACTCAATCAACTGGCTAACGAGCTGTCCTTGTCGCCACAAGTCTGCCTGCAAGTCAAAATTCTGCCTGATCCCAACAAGTATGGCTGGAGTGTTCCGGAACTGCTTGCCGATTTACCAGCCCTAAATCAGTGCTACAATCTGCAAATTCAAGGTTTGATGACAATTCCGCCTTTCGCACTAAAGCCGCCAGAAATTCGCTCAGTATTTGAGAGTACCAGCGAATTAGCTGATAAAATCGGGCAACAAAACTGGTCAAATATTCAAATGCAGCAGCTATCGATGGGGATGTCAGATGATTACCCTCTAGCTGTGGAAGCTGGGGCGACGATGGTGCGTTTGGGGAGAATTATTTTTGGCCAACGGAATCCTTGAGAAGCCTTTCCACGCCTGAAGAAGACAAGAATTCTGAAGATAAGGGTAGGGTAAGGGATAAGACATCAGCTATTATATTGCCAACACGACTATATGATTGTTATTGTCGTTTCTTTAACCAAGACTTCTGTCTCAAGGGTGCTATGTAAAATAATCCCCAGAGTAAACCTGAAGTTGTGATGGAGCGTGAACTGTGAATAATATTTTTTCCAAACTGCGAGATTTCGTGGGACTCAACGAGCCTGCCAGTTATGAGTACGATGAGTACGAAGAACCAGACGGCGAAGAGTACCAAAACATCTATCAGGAACAGCATCCTCAGCAAACACCAGAGGAAGAACGCCGCCAGAGTCGTCGGACACGGGATACAAGAGCTGTTGTACGAGAAGTAGAAATGGGGTCAACAATGAATAATGTGATTGGGATGCCCGGAGCCGTAAATGGCATTTCTGAAGTGGTAGTGATGGAACCGCGTTCTTTTGAAGAAATGCCCCAGGCGATACAAGCTTTGCGGGAGCGGAAGTCAGTTGTGTTAAACCTGACGATTATGGATCCAGATCAGGCGCAACGAGCTGTGGATTTTGTTGCTGGAGGCACCTACGCCATTGATGGACATCAAGAGCGAATTGGGGAAAGTATTTTTCTGTTTACACCAAGCTGTGTTCAGGTAAGTACCCAGACGGGCGTAGTTCACGAAGCTCCCCAACCGCAAGTCCGCATTTCTCGTCCCGCAGCTCCCGCTCCAGCTTGGTCAGCAGAACAGACGCGGATGGCGCAGTAAATGTTATGAGTTTTGAGTTATGAATTCAAAATTCAAAATTCAAAATTAATTTAAGTGATGGGGGCAAGGTTGTCCATCAAGTTTGGCATGATTGGCGGCGGGGTAATGGGAGAAGCTCTGTTATCTCGCCTGATAGCTCAGCAGATTTATCCGGCTGAGGAGATTTTGGTGAGTGACCCGCAACTACATCGGCGCGATTTTTTGGCGCAGCAGTACGGCGTACAGGTGACGGCAGACAATCGGGCGGTAGCAGCAGCAAGTAATGTGCTGTTGTTGGCGGTTAAACCGCAGGTGTTTGAGGCGGTGGTGGCAGACTTGGCGGATGACGAGCGTGCCGAATCACCGCCGTTGGTGATTTCAATTATGGCGGGTGTTTCTTTGAGCCAGTTAGAAGCGGCTTTCTCGCTTTCAGGGGCGATGCGCGCCATGCCGAATACTCCGGCGACGGTGGGGGCGGGAATGACTGCTTTAGCACGCGGCAAACACGCCACTAATCACCACCTGGAAGAGGCAAAAGCTATCTTCCAGGCGGTAGGGGAAGTGGTGGAGGTGCCAGAATCCTTAATGGATGCGGTGACTGGGCTTTCTGGTTCAGGGCCCGGCTATGTGGCAATTATGGTGGAAGCTCTTACGGATGGGGGCGTCGCTGCTGGGTTGCCAAGAGCGATCGCGTCTTCGTTAGCTCTCCAAACTGTACTGGGTACAGCCCAACTTTTGCACGAATCCGGGCTACATCCCGCCGAGTTGAAAGACCGCGTTACCAGTCCCGGCGGTACTACTATTGCTGGGATCGCACAGTTAGAGCGTTCGGGTTTCCGTTCAGCTTTGATTGAAGCAGTTGTGGCAGCTTCCCGGCGATCGCAGGAGTTGGGAAAATAGTCGCAATGGCTAATGGCTAATAGTAAAAGAGGAGTATATGGCAATACGTCAAGCGATAAGGCTTGATACCCTCAACTCTCCTTTTTTAGCAGGGTGGTTTCATTTATTAAAAGAAAATTTTGTAACGTTGATTTTGCTTGGTGGTAGGGGCATGGCAATGCCATGCCCCTGCAAAATGTTGCAATTTTCGATATTTTCTAAGGGTTGTATGAAACCACCCTGCTCAACTCTCTTTTTTAAGGGGTTGGGGGGATTAAATTTGCATCACAACATTAACCGAGATGTATTCATGGCTGTGGCTTCCTCAAATTAGCAATTCCTACTCTTGCTGTAACTTTTGCCCTAATTGAGGTTCGGTTCCGGCAAGTAGGCGTTCAATGTTGCCCCTGTGTAGCCAGATAACGTATATCCCGCCAGCGATCGCAAATAGCAGGTAGGGTAAGGGCTGTTTCAGGAGAATCATCAGCAGAGTAACTGCGATCGCTCCGGCAATGGAACTGAGGGAAACTATTCGAGAGAAGGCAAGAAATACGCCAAATACCGCCACAGTGCCTAATGCTACTGGCACCGACATGGCTAATAAAACGCCAATGCTAGTGGCAACTGATTTTCCACCCCTGAAGGAAAGCCAGATAGATTTGCTGTGACCCAAGAGTGCGCCTAAGGCGGTACCAGCGACTAGCCAAGGTTCCCAGGTGGCAGGTAAAAGAGGCGTGGGAGCAAAGGTATACAAAGCGTAAACCAGAGCGATCGCGCCTATCCCCTTCAACATATCAATCAGTAACACCATCGCTGCTGGGCCTTTGCCCAAAGTCCTCAGCACATTGGTAGCACCAGTCGAACCCGATCCCTGTTCTCGAATATCAATCCCTTTAAGCCAGCGTCCCGCCAAATAACCCGTAGGAAGCGAGCCTAGTAGATAGGCTGCTATTAACAATCCTCCACTGACAGCGTACTGTAGCATCATCGCAAGCGTGCCTCTTACCTGTAGCTCGATTGTTAATATCTCATATCAGGGGACATCTGTTGAGGATCGGGCGCAAAAGCTAACCACAGAGGAAATTGCAGCAGCGACAGATTGATCAAGTCTTCTGTCTCATCAATGATAATCAAAGGCATCTGCCGTTCCTTAACCAGTCGATCTGCCTTTTGTACAAGGGCTTCTGCCGCCTCAAATAGAACAATCCCTCGCTCTGGGCCAAAATCAGCGCGGGAAATGCCCAGACAGTCCTGCAAACCCCGCCGCCATTCTCCCAGGCGTTCGGGAGAGTTAGCAAGAATTAAAGCGCGGACGCGATCGCCATACAGCGTATTTAGCACAGAAGTCACCGCCGAGGCGACCAGAATATTTTGCAAGCGGCTTCCCATCGTCCGCAGCGCTCCTCGTCCCCCCTGAGTGAAAAACCAGTTAGCAACTCGTTCCGCATGAACTGGTTCAAAAGTCCGGCGCAATTGCCACGGAGGTCCATAATAGTCTGGTCGCGTCCGATACTGGTCTAAAATACTGCGAATTTGTTTCGATGTCGATTGAAAACCCTGTTCCGTAAATTTAGGATTTGTCGGCGGTGCAACAGCCGCTTTTGACTCTTCAACAACTGGCTTTGGCGTTTCCGATTCTTTCTGTAATTGCAATTCTTCAGCCGCCAGCACTAAATCCTGTAAGCTACCGACGAGATAATCTTTAAAGCCTTGCACTCTAATCGCTAGTTCTTGAGAAGTGCCAGCAAAAGTTCTTCGCATTTCCTCACGGATGCGATCGCGCCGTCGTTCCAGTTGTTCCACGGCAATTTGTAGGGTTTGTTTGCGTTGCTCCAGTTCGCCTAAAGACTCTTGCATTAAGCGATTCATTACCGTTTGAGTTTGTACTACCTGCTCTTGCAGCATTTTATTGTGAGCAGCTTTTTGAGCGGCAATTTCCTGTATCAAAAACTGTTCTTGGCGTTGTAGCTCGGCTACTCGTTGCTCTAACTCTGCTATAGAGTTCTCTACATCGGAGGTTGTGGGCGCAACGGTTGCCATTTCCGGCTCTAAATTCTCGCCGGATACTTCAACAACAATTACCGTTTGTTCCTCTAAATTGTCATCGGATGCTTCAACAATAGTTGCCGTTTGTAATTCTACATTGTCCTCTTCGGGTACTTCAACAACCGTTTCTGTTTCCGAGTCTAAATTATCCAATGGCTTAACAGTTGGCTCTTGATCTTCTTGGGTATGGATTTCGTCTGAATTCATTAGTCCGTAGTCCGTAGTCGGTAATCCTTAGTTTTTAGCTTCTACTGGTTAGTTTTTAGTCATTAGTCCCTAATTGGCAGCGCCAAAGACTAATGACTAAATTCATTAGCCTTTAGTAAATAGTCATTAGTTTCTAGTTACCAGCACCAATAACTAATAACTAATTCCTAATAACTAATTCCTAATGGGACAGCGTTCTTCCAGGCAAGTCCTTAGCATCTTGGGATCAAACAACATCGGCAAAAAGTGGATGCTGTTAACTTCTTTGAAGTAAAACAGAATTGGCACTGGTGTCCAAAAAATCTTCCAATTTTGCCATTCCTGGTAAGGAAAGCGCCGAATCATTTTATCAGAGCGATAAACATCTAATGCTGTTGGGGTGAATTGCAAGCGGATTGTTGCCGCCTGAAACAGCAGGAACAACCCGAAAATAGCGATCGCGCTTGCCAGCCAAGGTGAAAAGAGCAATAATGGAACCGCAACTACTAACAATCCCAAAGGTAGTGTGTAACTAGGTGACAGTTCAATAGTTTGTGACGGTAAAGAAGAAGACGCAGCAGTAGTCACAGGCATAAACCCCGTTTTGTAAAAAATCGTCACTCTATTTTTTATTTTAAAGGTTCTTAACCTCAGGCCCCCCGGAGTACGGCACTGCCAGTTCCCTGAAACATCACCCAAGTCAAGAAAAAGTTAGAAATAAAGATGGCAAGTAAAGCTGTGACAACAGCTGTTGTGGTAGATTGACCAACGCCTTTTGCTCCTCCGGTGGTGGTTAAGCCCCAACTGCAACCGATTGTGGCAATTAGCCCCCCAAAACAAAATGCTTTAATCGCCGCACTACACAAATCCCAGACTTGAAGGAAATTCCGGGCAGAATCTAGAAATACGGTTTCGGAAAGATGGTATAAATTTGTGGCAACTAGCATTCCCCCAGCCATCCCGGTGATGATAGAAAGAACTGTTAAAACTGGCAGCATCAAGCAGCATGCGATCGCGCGGGGAATCACCAGGTAATCTATCGGGTCGGTTTTTAGCATATATAGCGCGTCGATTTGTTCGGTGACGCGCATAGTGCCAATTTCCGCAGCGAAGGCTGATCCAACTCGCCCAGCCAAAACCACCGCAGTCAGTACGGGTGCCAGTTCGCGGGTCAAAGAAAGCGCCAATACGCCTCCCACAGCCCTTCCAGCACCCAGATTAATAAACTCTCTTGCCACCTGAATTGTAAACACCATGCCGACAAAAGCGGCAGTTATCAGCGCAATTAGCAAAGATTCAGGGCCAACTGCTGCCATTTGGTCGAGGGTGTTGCGCCGATGGATTTTCCGAGTCAGTAGGTGAACTATCACCTGTCCCCCCAGGAAAATCGCCGCCAGCAACCGCTGACCCCACACCCCTAAGCTGTTCGTTTGCGTAGTCTCGCTCAATGATGCTAATGCTCGCTTCAACCACTGCGTAAAGCATAACTGATGCACCACCTAAAAAAGCGCTTACGCAAAAGTAAAAAGGCAAAAAGCCCCAATTCCCCAATCCCTAATCCCCAGCCGCCAGTCCCCAGCCCCCAATCCCCAGAAATTATGAGATACATTTACGGACTTTAACCAAGATTTTTAAGGTTTATTTAAGATTTCTGACATATCGGTGCAGATTGAGCGATCGCACCTATTGTATATAGAGATAAACAAGCACTGTTGCCTTAAGCCTTCTCGGTCAGTTCCTTCGCAGTAACGTCCTTATGAGCATTTTGCCTAATTTCTTCCGTTCCCTGATTCTGGCGAGTCTTCTTAGCTTTGCCGCCCCTATAGTCCTTTTTGGCGGGGTATTGGCAAGTTTGTCTCTGCTAAGTTACATTCCTTTAGTCGAAGCGATCGCTCAGTTCACCCAGGCGCAGATTTTACAATTTCTCGCTGTCTTCGGCAATGGCTGTCCTCTAGAGGGCATTTTGACCATCGGCTTCACTTTCAGTATTGTGGGCGCGATGTTCGACACCTACGCCTTCTATCGTTACCAAAATTTACGCGGGAATTAATAATTTAAGAGTACAGGAATCAAAACTGACTCTAGCGCATAACGGAAGCCACTATCATTTTAGCTACTGATAAGCTCCTCCCACCCTTAGATGGAGTTGAGCATCATGGCAAAATTAGTTGAGATTAGTTTTGGTACGACAAATTCTTATATTGCCGTGGTAGAGGGCAAGTAACCCGTCATTATTGCTAACGCCTAAGGATTTCGCCTCACTCCTTGCGCTGTAGCTTATGGGGTCAAAAAATTTAAAGTGAAGAAACCTTTTTAAGAAAAGTTGCTGAAGCGATGAAATTTATCATCTACTTTGGGGCTAATTGGGATGCCTTAGACGAAGAGATATCTCTGATTTTATGACAGACCGGATATATTCAGACAAGCTGGCCCTTGCTAGCAGCAAATAACACGGGAAATTTTACGTTCTGCGGAAGAATACTGGCAGAATAAAAAACCCCTGTGGATTTTAAGAAGTTCATAATTTGGAGGATGTAACTTTACTTGACATTATTAACGAGAAATTTACCTCTTTTTTATTATCGTAACAACTCAAAAACCAGTTTTATAAAATAAAACTGGTTTTTGAAAAATGCTTACATTAAATTCGCAACAAGCCTAGACCGCCGCAACAGCAGCAGGCTCTAAAGTAGCTACTAATTTAACATTAAACTCCCCTTCAAACACGTCTTTTTTGTAATCTAAACTCCAGAGTTCTAAAGCACAGTCATCTTCTAAATGAGCTGGAAAAAGGTGCAAGTGTAGTTCTTGTTCCGGGCGATATTCACACTGCAACCGCTCAATAGCACCAATTTGTCTGCGGTCAAGAGCAACTGCTAGTCTCAGCAATGCACTGAGTTGAGTCACCATCTGGCGATGCTTTTTGCTGGGAAGATTTTGATAGTTTTCGTGCTTTTTCTTAGGAGGATTTTTGCGGTGATAGCGGGCGATGTTGGCGATAACTTCAATTTCAGCTTCTGTATAGCCTAAAAGGTCGCCGTTGCGAATTAAGTAATACGAGTGTTTGTGGTGAGAAGAATGACTCACATGGTGTCCGCAGTTGTGTAAAATTGCGGCAGCCCAAAGCAGTTCCCTTTCTTCTAGACCCCAACTGTGGAGATGTTCCTTGGTTTGGTCAAACAAACTGAGGGCAAATTCTGCTACTCGCTGAGAGTATTCTAAGTTGACTTGATATTTTTGGGCAATTTTGATGACGCTGCGTTGACGCACTGAACTTTGGTAGCGCAGTTTGTCTTCAATTAAACCGTGGGTAAGCATCCAGTCTACGATGACACCTTCCCGAAGACTTCGTTCGCAAACCGTAAGCGTTTCTTGGCGCAGCAGCGTCATCGCTTCTTGTAAAATTATTGCACCTGCAACAATGATTTCTGAGCGGCGATCGCTCATTCCCGGAATTGCGGCGCGTTCGGCGTTGTTCATCTTCCGCAGACGATTAACTAAATCCCGCAGGTATTTCAGACTCAGCTGGTAGCCAGTTAGGGGCGTTGGCACCATTCCCATCTGTTCTCGCGCCTGCATTGTTGCTAAAGTCTCTATGGTGCCAGCTGTTCCCACTAAACGCAGTAATTCCCCCGGCTGCAAGTAAGCCTGCAACTCTTCCACGGGTCGTTCTAGCTGTCCCCGCACGTAGGCTTGCAGGTAATAAAATTCGGCATTGCTGATCGGATCGGTGGTGACAAGTTCTCTTGTAAGGCGCACCGCACCGACTTTGGTGCTGCTGAGACTTCGCGCGTCGTGACTATCCCCTAAAATTAACTCAGTGGAACCGCCGCCAATGTCAATAATAATGTGGGGCTGGTTGTTGAATTCCATCCCCGAAAGTACGCCCAGGTAAATTCGTCGGGCTTCCTCTTGACCAGAGATTAGGTTGACAAATAAGCCTAACTCTGATTCTACGTGTTTGAGAAAGTCTCGACCGTTGGGGGCTTCGCGCACAGCGCTAGTTGCAACGGCGATAGTATGTTCGGCGTTCAAACTTTTAGCAACTCCCTGGAAGCGGCGTAAAGCAGCGATCGCGCGATCCATCGCTTCCGGTGTCAGATCGCCCGTCTTTTGATCGCGATCGCCCAGTCGCACCGTATCTTTTTCTCTGGCAATAATACTAAAAGCAGGCAGACTAGGTTGAATTCGCACTACCACCATGTGTAGGGAATTTGTACCCAAGTCAATAGCAGCAAGAATCCGATCTTGATTCATCGTAGGAAAGGGAATATTCACAGAATTATCTTTGGTGGCGATAAATGAATTAACCATCGCAACGTATCTAGGGTTCTAAACCCAGCCGAGACTTGATGAATAAGCATATTCTATAGGGGATAAAGACACGATTAATCGCATATATCTATAGGAATTATTAGCAAATTGATGATTCTTTGTAGAATTTATACGGGGTTTGGCAAGGTCAGCTTTAAAATCCCTATTAGGGATTGAAACTTAAGGATTAAAAATTTCATAGATCATGCTGACCCAACAAGAACCCCAATCTGAACGAATATGGCTAACTATCATCCGGCTTTTGAGGTGGGATAAGCCGGAAGGACGATTAATTTTGATGATTCCCGCCCTTTGGGCTGTATTTTTGGCAGCAGGGGGAACGCCACCGTTACCGTTGGTTGGCGTGGTGGTGTTGGGTACTCTTGCGACAAGCGCTGCTGGATGCGTTATTAACGATTTGTGGGATCGGGATATCGATCCACAAGTAGAAAGAACGCGATCGCGTCCCCTCGCTTCTCGCGCCTTGTCAGTAACAACTGGTATCGTCGTCGCCTTGATAGCGATGAGTTGCGCTGCTGTTCTCGCCTTTTACCTCAACCCGCTAACTTTCTGGCTGTGCGTCGCCGCAGTTCCGGTTATCGTATGCTACCCCTTAGCCAAGCGCGTCTTCCCAGTACCACAGCTGATACTTTCCATCGCCTGGGGTTTTGGCGTTCTGATCAGTTGGACTGCTGTAACTGCCAAGCTAGAAGAACCCACCTGGATTTTATGGGGGGCGACGGTACTTTGGACACTGGGATTTGACACAGTTTACGCCATGAGCGACAAGGAAGACGATCGCAAAATTGGCATTAACTCCAGCGCTTTGTTCTTTGGTAAATACGCCGCCGAAGCTGTGGGGGTTTTCTTTGTTGGCACCGCAATCTTACTAGAATGGCTAGGGATCGAGATGCAACTACATCTGAGTTTCTGGTTAGCCTTGGCTGTGGCTACTTTAGCTTGGATTTGGCAATATGCCCGAATTAGCCAAAAAGATGTCCCCACACCTGTTTACGGGGAAACTTTCCGCCAAAATGTTTGGATTGGCTTTATTGTACTCGCCGGGATGATTGCCGGATCTCTTAGCTGATAGCTTATGAGTGTTTTTAAAATCCGATTGCGATCGCAATCGGGATTATAACTTTGCCTATAGCAGTCCTAAAGAAGGCGAGATCCCCAACTTCTCTAAGAAGTCGGGGATCTGAAGGACGGGCAGATTTCTTCTGCTAACTAAAGGGTTAAAAATTTCAATAATTTTCTTATGAGAAAAATCATCATTGGCGTTATGGGGCCAGGTGCCAACGCCACCGAAACCGACTTACAAAATGCCTACAAACTAGGCAAACTCATCGCCCAATCGGGATGGATATTGCTGACTGGCGGTAGAAATGTGGGTGTGATGGATGCGGCGAGTAAAGGTGCAAAAGCTGGCAATGGTTTAACGATTGGCATTCTTCCTACTAACGATACCAGCGCTGTTTCTGATGCCGTAGATATTGCGATTGTTACCGATATGGGAAATGCGAGAAATAATATTAATGTCCTCTCCTCTAACGTTGTGATTGCCTGTGGCATGGGTGCGGGAACGGCTTCGGAAATTGCCCTGGCTTTGAAGAATCATAAAAAAGTTATTTTGTTAACCAATCATTCAGAAAGTAAAGTTTTTTTCCAAAGCTTGTCTGAAGACTCTATTTTGATTGCCAATACTCCAGCAGGGGCAATCGAAATTGTTAAAGAAGTTTTGAGCCACCATTAATTATCCCTTTGGATAGATGCAATCGGGAGAAATTAGTGGTTAGACCCTTCTAAATTAGCAAAAAGCGTTGATTTTGGCTGTCTCTTGACTTTTAAGGTACAATCCAGTGGTTAAGTTTTATATCGCTAGCGATCGCAACCTGGATCTGGCGAGACTTATATGCTTAAGAAGAAAAAAACTTCTTCATTAGTTTTAAGCTAGAAAGCAGTTAGCAGAGGATTGAACACAATGGCATTTGAACTACCCCCTTTACCTTACGATCAAGACGCTTTAGAGTCGTCTGGTATGTCGGCGCGGACACTTGAGTTCCATTACGGCAAGCATCACGCTGCTTACGTGAACACTCTCAACAACCTGGTTAAGGACACGGAACTAGCCGACAAGTCGCTTGAAGAAATCATCAAGGCAACCTACAAAGCTTCAGACAAAGCTGCTGTATTCAACAACGCTGCTCAGGTGTGGAATCATACCTTCTATTGGAATGGCATCAAACCAAATGGAGGCGGCAATCCTAGTGGCGAACTAGCGGAAAAGATTAACGCCAGCTTCGGTAGCCTCGACAAATTCAAAGAAGAGTTCAAAACCGCCGGAGGCACCCAGTTTGGTAGCGGATGGGCTTGGCTGATCAAGGATGGCGACACCCTGAAAGTAGCCAAGTCTCCGAACGCTGAAAACCCAATTGCCTACGGACAAACTCCCTTACTGACGATGGATGTTTGGGAACACGCCTACTATCTGGATTACCAGAATAGCCGTCCAAACTTCATGCAGAACTTTGTTGACCACTTGATCAACTGGGACTTTGTTGCCCAAAATTTATCGGCTGCTGCTTAAATAACTGCTGATGTTTAAGCTACGTCAAATTTAATCGTCTTGAAAACAGCCACGTTTTTAGTAGTGGCTGTTTTTTTTATGATTATCTGTAAACTTTGGCGGCCTGGATCTTTAAGTGATATTTTGCACCTATTAGGATAAACCACTAATACCCAAATAAGTGGTGTAAGAAAGTAACAGCAGATGCGGAAAATACCTTGCGGGAAGCGAAAGTAATTCAAAAAACTATATTTAAGCGTGATATTACGTAAACAGCAAGTTGAGATTGCTTGCATACATAACCTCTGAACTGCTGTCCCTACCGATAACCTTTCCCACAATACTGACTAACTTTGCCAGGCTGCTTCAACTGGGTTGTTATGCCGCTTGGAGCGGATTTCATACTACCTTAAACGTTACTATAAATCAGCTTTGTCAAGCTATACTTGACAAAAAGGCGGGTGAGTATGTAAAGTAATACTTGACGGAGAACAGACAAAGCCATGAAAAACCGACTGAAAGAACTTCGACAACTGCACCAGTGGTCACAATCTGACCTTGCTAGGCAATTAGGAGTCAGTCGTCAGGCTGTCAATGGTTTTGAATCTGGCAAGTTTGACCCCAGCCTAGATATGGCTTTTAAAATTGCTAGTCTGTTCAACGTTGCACTTGAAGACGTTTTCATCTATAAAGTAAAAAATTCTATGCAAACACTTGTTGAGCGATTCAAAAATTATTTTGGTTTCGAGTTTGGTTTCGAGAGGTTTACTGAAAAGGCAATCAACGCGATTAAGTTCGCACGAAATGAGGCAACACATTCGCAGAAATCACAAGTCGAGCCAGAACATCTGCTTGCTGGCTTGCTGGCTGATCCAACCACCACAAGTGCTAGTTTACTTCGAGCCAATGGCTGCCAAGCGGACATCGACACACATGAAAATTCTTTTGAATCCCATGAGAATCCAAGATTTAGCCCACAGAGTAAGTTTGTTCTAGAGCTTGCCTTGCAAGTCGTTCGGCTTCAGGGTAATAAGTCTATTGGGACTGAACATCTGTTGTGGGGTTTAGTCCGTCTCGCAGAAACAGACAGGACTACTCTGAGTGACCTGTTTCAAAGATACGAAATTGATTTCGATGCCCTAAATAATCAACTAGCAGAAACGGTTTATAGCAATTCTCAGTTGCCTAGATGACACTGTAGGGACACGACATTGCCGTGTCCCTACGAACATTCGTATTACACGCAATTGAAAACCGCTATAAATTCAGGACAGAAACTGGCTGAGGCTACCTAGTTTCACACTTATTCATGGAATTGACATTCACTTTTTCAGGTGCAAGATATAAGTTTAAAGAAAGTAAAATTCCTACCAGCTAAATCATGGATAGTAAAGAGCTAGCGCAATACCTCGAAGCAACAGATAGCATTTCCAAGCCTTGGCTATTAGTGCAATTGCGCCTAAAGAAACTCCAAGAACGTCGCCCGACGATTTCTCCACAGGAATATGCCAAAGAATTAGCAGATATTTATCAGGATTTAATGAATTTGGGTGAGTGGTGGCGGGGAAGGGAAGATGAGGTATTTGGTTGAAAAAAGCTTATCGCATGGCTATCGTCCGATGGGAATAGGCTTGGCGACCAGCGCTGGTGAAGTCTAAGGCGAAACAAAGGCGTAGCGATCGCTCCTTTTATCTCCACACGGCTTTCACCTACCGTCAGATAGTTTCTGGCTCTTATATCTCAAGATAGTATAAATCCATCATTGATGGAATAGTCATCCCTTTGTGTCCCTTAAGATTATGCCGAAATCAAAAAAAACTACACAAGAAATTAATCTCAACGATCCACAATATTATTTCAGCCGGGAACTCAGCTGGTTAGAGTTTAACAATCGGGTGTTGAATGAAGCCATCGACCCCCGGACACCCCTATTAGAACGCCTAAAATTTATAGCCATTTTCTGTTCTAACCTGGATGAATACTTCATGGTGCGCGTCGCGGCGCTGAAGCAACAGGAAGAAGCGAAAGTAAGCAAACTGCCCCCCGATGGTCGGACACCCACTGAACAGTTAGAACTGATTAGCATTAAGACCCGCTCCCCAGTAGCACTACAGCATCAACACTTTGAACAAGTATTGCGGCCCTTGATGGCGGCAGAGGGCATTCATCTTCTAGACTACGTGGATTTGAACCAGGAACAGCGAATTTACCTGCAAAAGTATTTTGAGGAGCAAATCTTCCCAGTTCTGACTCCGCTAGCTGTTGACCCCAGCCATCCCTTCCCCTATATTTCCAACCTTAGCCTCAATCTCGCCGTAGTGGTGAAAGACCCGGACACTGGCGAAGAATTGTTTGCCAGAGTCAAAGTCCCGAACACCTTACCCAGGTTTGTACCCTTGCCAAAAGAAGCTGGAGTTGGCAGTCGGTCATCTATCATCGAAAATCAGCGACACATTTGGACTGGCATACCGTTAGAACAGGTAATCGCCCATAATTTAGAATCTCTGTTTCCGGGGATGAATATTCAGGAATATCACCCATTCCGCATCACCCGCAATGCAGATATCGACGTGGAAGAAGACGAAGCCGATGACCTGCTACTGGCGATTGAACAGGAACTGCGGAAACGCCGGGTTGGGGGTGATGTGGTGCGGATGGAAATTTTAGCTTCCATGCCTGAAGCAGTGCGAGGAATGCTGATTCGGGAAATGGGACTTTCGGAAAAAGATGTCTACGAGGTGGAAGGAGTGCTGGGACAGGCAGATTTGATGTCGTTTATGGCATTGCCAATCCCGGAACTCAAAGATCCTGCGTGGACTCCAGTTGTACCGCCACGCCTGCGACGCCTCAATGAAGAGGGTTCGGATGAGAAAGAAGATTTTTTTTCTGTAATTCGTAATGCAGATTTGATGGTTCACCATCCTTATTACTCGTTTGGAGGGACGGTGCAGCGATTCATTACCCAAGCGGCACACGATCCGAACGTGTTGGCGATTAAAATGACGCTGTATCGCACTACTGGCGACTCGCCAATTCTTCAGGCGCTGATTACAGCAGCGGAAAAGGGAAAACAAGTAGCGGTGCTGGTGGAACTCAAAGCCCGTTTTGATGAAGAGAATAATATCAACTGGGCGCGGAAGTTAGAACAAGCTGGAGTCCATGTAGTCTATGGCTTGGTGGGTTTGAAGACTCACACGAAGGTAGTGCTGGTAGTGCGCCGCGAGGAAGACCGGATTCGCCGCTACGTCCACATTGGTACGGGGAACTATAACGCGAAAACGGCGCGAATTTACACAGATTTGGGGCTGTTAAGCTGCCGCGAAGACTTGGGGGCGGATTTGACAGATTTGTTTAATTACTTGACTGGTTACTCGCGACAGCGTTCTTATCGGAAGCTGTTGGTGTCCCCAGTCAACTGTCGCGATCGCTTTGTCGCCTTGATCCGCCGCGAGATGGAACACTGTAGGGATGGTAAAAGCGGTCGCATTGTCGCCAAAATGAACTCCCTCACAGACCCGCAAATTATTGCCACCCTGTACCAAGCAAGCATCGCTGGAGTGCAAATCGATCTGATTGTGCGGGGAATTTGCTGTCTGCGTCCCGGCCTGGAAGGGGTGAGTGAAAACATCCGGGTGGTTAGCGTTGTCGGGCGCTTTTTAGAACATTCCCGGATTTATTACTTTCACAATCACGGTAAACCAGAAGTGTATATAGGGAGCGCTGACTGGATGTCCCGCAACCTAGATCGACGAGTGGAAGCGATCGCTCCCATAGAAGACCCAGACATCTCCAACGACCTGCAAGAAATACTCGGCATCATGCTGGCAGACAACCGTCAAGCCTGGGATTTACAGCCTGATGGCAAATACGTCCAACGCCACCCCAACGGCAAGGAAAAAGAGCAAAGCGCCCAGAAAATTTTAATGGAAATGGCACTGCAAATTTAGATTGGGGACTGGGAAATGGGGACTGGGGACTAGGTGTTGGGTATAGGGAAAAGTTAAGTGACTGGGGACTAGGGACTAGGTGTTGGCTATAGGAAAAAGTTATCAGACCAAGAGTAACTAATTCATAACTCATAACTCTCCCAGTCCCCAATCCCCATTCCCCAATCGCCAATCCCCAGTCCCCCCCCTTGCAAACTTCCCCACACAGTCCGACACTGGTCTTGGAAGTTCATTGGCAGTCGGGAGGCTTAAAGCGTGAAAAAAGTATTAGCTATTATTCTCGGTGGCGGCGCAGGCACCCGTCTTTACCCGTTAACTAAGATGCGGGCTAAACCAGCTGTACCCCTGGCAGGAAAATATCGCTTGATCGATATCCCAGTCAGTAATTGCATAAATTCAGAAATTTTCAAAATTTACGTCCTAACTCAATTCAACTCAGCTTCACTCAATCGGCATATCACCCGCGCCTATAGCTTTTCTGGGTTCACAGAGGGATTTGTTGAGGTGCTAGCCGCCCAGCAAACTCCGGAAAACCCCAACTGGTTTCAAGGCACCGCCGATGCTGTCCGCCAGTATCTCTGGCTGTTGGACGAGTGGGACGTTGATGAATACCTGATTTTGTCGGGAGATCATCTCTACCGGATGGACTATCGCCAGTTCGTGCAACGCCACCGCGATACCAATGCTGATATTACCCTCTCCGTTGTGCCGATGGATGAGCGTCGGGCATCGGATTTTGGCTTGATGAAAATTGATGACACCGGGCGGGTGATTGACTTCAGTGAAAAGCCGAAAGGCGATGCGTTGCGGAGTATGGAAGTCGATACGACTACCCTGGGTTTAGATCCAGAACAAGCAAAGAAAAATCCCTTTATTGCCTCAATGGGGATTTATGTCTTTAAAAAAGAGGTGCTGATGCACCTACTGCAAACTAACCTCGATAGAACCGATTTTGGTAAGGAAATCATCCCAGCTTCGGCGAACGATTTCAACGTTCAAGCTTACTTGTTTGATGATTACTGGGAAGATATTGGAACCATAGAGGCGTTTTATGACTCTAATTTGGCGCTGACCCGGCAACCGGAGCCTCCTTTCAGCTTTTATGATGAAAACGCCCCGATTTATACTCGCGCTCGTTATTTACCCCCCAGTAAGCTGCTAGATTGCCAGATAACAGAATCGATTATTGGGGAAGGCTGCATCCTAAAAGAATGCCGGATCCAGCATTCGGTATTGGGAGTGCGATCGCGTATAGAATCCGGTTGTCTAATCGAAGACACTCTGGTAATGGGTGCAGACTACTATCAACCCTTCGCTGAACGACACTCTAACTCTCAAGATGGGAAGGTTCCCCTGGGTATCGGTGCAGGAACAACAATTCGCCGCGCCATTATTGACAAAAACGCTCACATTGGTTGCAATGTCCAAATTATCAATAAAGACCGCGTGGAAGAATCCAACCGTGAAGACGAAGGTTTCTACATCCGCAGCGGTATTGTTGTAGTGCTGAAAAATGCCGTGATTGCCGATGGAACGGTGATTTAAAGATTAGGAGTTATGAGTTTTGAATTAATAGCTTCGGGCGCATCTCAATGAGAGCAAAAATACCAGGCAATGTTCCTAATCGCAACCGCACAAACAAAGTCCACCTTCGCAGACTTATATATACCCTGCTCCCGGCAGGCTTTGTTTGTGGAGCATCGATTCTAGTCTGAGGGCAATTAATTTGTCAAATTCTGATGCTCCCATAACTCCTCATTCTTCACTCTTAACTCCTAAATATTCAGCGCTTTTTTTACTTATCGGACTTCCCGGTAGTGGCAAATCGTCTTTAGCAAAACAACTGGTTGCAGAATGTGAACAGCGGCGACTGATTTCCACAGATGGGATTCGAGAGCAACTATTTGGAGATGAAGCCGTGCAGGGTGAGTGGCATTTTATATGGCATGAGCTACAGCGGCAATTAATCCAAGCCCTTCGGGAGAGACATCAGGCGATTTACGATGCTACAAATGCGGCTAGGAAACATCGTCGGGAAGTGATCGCTATTTCCCGTAACATTGGTTTTACCCACATCACAGGGATATGGTTGGATACGCCACTAGAGGAGTGTCTAGAAAGGAATAGAAGGCGCCAGCGTCAAGTTCCAGAAGAAGTCATACTGAGTATGTACCAACAACTAAAAGACGCACCACCAGCCCTGAATGATGGATTGGATCGTCTGATCCGGTACTCTGTGACAAGTACGGAAATTGCGATCGCATCCATGAGAAAGAACCGAACTTAAACCCATTGACTCCTTTGATAGCCTAGCTCTGAGGGATCTAAATAAAAAAACTTAAACTAAATATTAAAGCAGAGGAGATAGGCTGATGGCTGCAACCGACTTCAAAGACTATTACGCCATCCTGGGAGTAAACAAAACCGCCAGTTCAGACGAACTTAAAAAAGCCTACCGCCGACTGGCACGAAAATACCACCCCGACATGAACCCAGGTAACAAAGAGGCTGAAGCACGCTTCAAAGAAGTTAGCGAAGCCTACGAAGTGTTATCTGACCCCGAAAAACGCCAAAAATACGACCAATTTGGGCAATACTGGAGACAAGTCGGAGAAGGATCGCCATTCAGCGGCGGCGGTGGCGGCGCTGGAACTAACGTTGACTTTGAAGGCTTTGACTTTAGCCAGTACGCGAATTTTGATGAATTCGTCAACGATCTTCTCGGCGGTTTAGGCGGTGCTAGTGCAAGAACTGGTGGACGCAGCACCGGACGGCGGACAAGCTATCGCACATCCACGGGAACTGGATATACAGACTTTGGCGGTTTTGCCGAACAGCCTTCTGGAGTAAGCGCCGATAGAGAAGCCAGCATCAAACTGGGTTTATCGGAAGCATTTCACGGCGTTCAGAAGCGTCTGTCTTTAGGAAATGAAACTATTGAAGTGCGAATTCCTCCCGGCGCTAAAAACGGCAGCCGCATTCGCGTCAAAGGCAAAGGCTCTGTCAGTGCCTACACCCAACAGCGGGGCGACTTGTATTTAATAGTAGAACTTCTGCCGCACTCTTTCTTCCAATTTGAGGGCGATAATCTGGTCTGCGAAGTGCCTGTAACGCCCGATGAAGCCGTCCTAGGGGCGCAGATAGAGGTTCCGACACCAGATGGCACCGTCAACGTCAACGTTCCCCCTGGAGTCCGTTCCGGTCAATCTCTGCGACTGCGCGGCAAAGGTTGGCGCAACCCTAAAGGCGATCGCGGCGACCAGTTAGTGAAAATTCAGCTGGTAACGCCGAGAGACATTACCCCAACTGAACGCGAATATTATGAAAAAATCCGCGCCAGTCGCTCCTTCAACCCCCGCAGCAGTTTGTCACAGGTGAAGCTGTAGGCGTAGACCTAACCCCCAGCCCCTTCCCTTCAAGGGAAGGGGAGCAAACTGGAAGTCCCTCTCCAAAAGGAGAGGGGTTGGGGAGAGGTTCACCTGAATCTACAATCGGCTGACTGCATCTAACAGCGTCTCTACAGAGGCATTATGGTCAAGGAAGGAGAACAAATGCCTGTAGCGCAAAATCCCATTTTTGTCAACAACGAACTGTCCAGGCAAAGGCGCACCCAAAGCTTGACCCGTGCAGTAAGCCCGAAACGTCCGACAACTGGGGTCACTCAGCAACGGCATCTTTAAACCCAAGTCTTTAACAACAATTTTGCTCTGTTGCTCATCGGTACTGGTAATCATCAACACTGCTACCCCCCGACTTGTGAACTGCTCGTAGTTTTCATTCAGCGCTTTGATGTGCGGGAAGCAAAAAGGGCAATATTGCTTTTCAGTGAAGATGCGGGTAAGGGCGACGATAACAGGTTGTCCCTTGTAATCTGATAACTTGACTTTCCCGCCATTGGTGATGTCCGGTAATTCAAAGTTTGGCGTAGTTTCTCCCAGATTCAGACTATTTGTTGCTGGAATCGGAAAGAAATTCTGGAAAAAGCGTTGATTCAGCAGTCCGCTAAAGTCGGTAGAAGTCAGCATTGTAATACCATTTTGCTCTTATTATTGTAATTTTAATATTGCTTTACTTATTTGTGAGCGGATTTGAGGAAGATGCGATCGCGCTTTCATCCCCAACAAAAATCGCATCTCCTACTTTAGGGGATGCGAGTGTAGCTTAAGCTGAGTAATTTCAGTTACAAGTGTTACCCAACTACTAAATTAACTTTGACGCTGTGACCAAAAGCTTTCAAGAAAGCTGCTTCTACATCGGGTAACTTTTGTATTGCCAGTTTGAAAATAGGTAGCGATCGCACTTTAATGCAAGCTTCCTCATTACTGAAAGCTATGAGTTTCCCATGCTGACTCATCAACGCTTTCGTAGTCCTTACCGAAATATGCACAATTACCCCTTTCCAGATTAGGTCTAGCATATCTTGAATTGCTTTTTCCATTTGCTTAAGCGGGTCGATTTTCTCTACGTTTAATGGCAGTTCCATCTGTACGAAATTTTGAGCTTGCATTGTCTTACTCCTGAGCGTTTGTTTTAACTGGCAAGAAGCGATTATGCTGTTCACTTCCTCCCACATCCCTAGAATCTTTGATTTACATGAATTTCACCAGACGCAGATTAGGCTCAGTGGGAGACTGAGCTAAAATTGAGCTTGACAATCAAAAACTTAGGTTGTAGTCATGCCTTCGCTGAGAGCTTCACAGCCGGGACTAGCAATAATTAAGCAAGCCAGGAACGAAAAGGGATGGACTGTAGACGACGAAAGATGGCTTAAAGAAGCCAGTAAGGTTCTAGAGCCAGACAAAAATTGGGAAGACTTCGAGCAAGTAGCTAACGGTGTCTCACTAGCAACTTGGAAACGTTTTTCGCAAGAAAGAAAGTCTATCAATACTGAAGCTTTCAAGGCTTTTTGTCAGGTTTTAGGATTGAACTGGGAAGAAGTTGTTGAACGCGCTTCAACCCCACAAACAGCTGCACTTGTACCCGATTCTGCCTCTGATGACGGTCGAATACGTCAAGAGTTTGATGATGGGGAGACTCGGTGGGTAGGTCGTGAAACACTGATTACCAGCCTGATCAAGAAGTTGCAAGGAGACTGCCGAGTTTTATCAATAGTAGGTATAACCGGGATTGGCAAGACATCCCTGGCAGCAAAGCTAACACGAGAGCCTGAAATTCTTCAGCTATTACCAGAATTAAAGATAATAAGCTTCTCTCAAGAATCACCCAACTTTGAGGCGCTGGCACGTCAGGTTTTGGGACATCAGGTAGCAAGAACTGAGCAGTTACAAACATATGTAGATGCAATGGTAGCGGAGTTACAGTCGCAACCGTGTTTGCTGGTCATAGACATGATTGAGGAGGCTTTAAAGGCTGATGGTAAAACAGGTCATCAATTCAAGGAGGAAGCTTTTACAAAGTTCTTGGATCGGGTTGTTAAAGTCGATAAAATGCCTAGTCGAATCATCCTGACCTCTCAAGATCAGCCTCCAGTCATGGCTGAAGGGCGCTATTCACAGCGATCCCACACAGAACTGCTGAAGGGTTTGCATGAATCAGAAGCCAAGGAGCTGTTTAGAGTTTGGGATGTCAGGATACACGAAGACGCGGATTTGGATTACCTCAAGCGCATCATCAGCGTCTATGAAGGGCATCCACTAGCATTAAAGGTAATTGCGGGTGAAATCCGAGATGAACCCTACCAAGGAGATGTCCAAGCTTATTGGAATGACTATGGACATGAAATTGAAGAAGTGGAACGGATGAAAAACGCGCCCGAACCAAGTTCTAGGGAGGATAAGCCAAGACTAGATCGCTATAGCACTAAACTGACAGACTTGGTTCAAACGCGCATTGAAAAAACTTTTGAGCGCTTACATAGAGCATACCCAGTCGCGTGTTTATTGTTCTGCATGGGAGCTATGAATAGACGTGCTACAGAACGCCGTGCTTGGCTCCTTTTAATAGGAGAGTACCCATGCGAAGAGCAAAAATTAGCCTTTCAAACATTGGAACGACGGCTTCTTCTGGAGACAGAAAAAAAAGCCCAAAACATTACCTATCGTTTGCACAGTCTTAACCGTAGAGTCGCACTAGATAATTTGCCCAAGCTTGAAGAGGAGGTGTTACTAGCGTGAGTAGCTTCTACAGAGAAGTGCAACTGCAAGAGCTTTCAGAGCAAGAGGTTCTGAATTTGCGCTATAACGCCGTAGGTAAGTTGGTTTTGCTTGAATCTGATTGTGCTGTTGAAGAGAACGGAACAACTCAAACAGCTAGTGAGGTATCAACTGTATCAATCAGAAAGCTAACCATTGAAGAAAAAGCTCACCTTCGATTAGCTTTCTATTATTTAAAGGTCTATCAACCGGAGCCAGCTTCTCCCGATATTCCTAACATAGAGAAGGCAGGCAGTTTCTTAGAAGCGTTTTACCATCTGTGTCAAATAAAGGCCTGGGAAGAAGCTGCCAAAATAATAGGTATTCGCTTCGAGACTTCTATCAATGAAGAATCTCTCATTCCCTTGAGAAGTTGGGCGTTCTATAAACTTGAGCAGTATTCAGAAGCTCTGGAATATTTGCAGGTAGCATTAGAGATTTGTCAAGAAACTGGTGCTAAGTCTCTTGAGGCTATAACTCTCTATGATTTGGCAATACTCCATCTGATTTCTGGCGAAATAGCTCTAGAGTATTGTGAGCAAGCTTTAGCAATTGCCAAACAATTGAAAATCCCCTTGGAAAAACATTGTGAGCAATTAAAAATACTTTTGCTCGAAAGTGAAGCAAAGGTATATATATCTCTAGGAAAGTATCTCAAAGCTATTGATTTTTATAAGCATAGGTTAACGTTTGCACGGGAATTGCAAGACCGCCAAGGTGAAGAGAGGACTTTAATTAATCTGGTCAAGGCTTACTGTGCATTGGGAAATTATGAAAAAGCACTTGAGTACAATCAACAACATCTAGCTATCGTAAAAGCAACGTTACAGCAATTAACGCCACGTTACTCCTCTTTCAGCCACTCTTCATAACCGCAAGCAAGTAGACGCTGTTTGATTTTGTCAATAGCATTAGGTGGAGGCACATCTGTTGATCTCACCCCATACACATCATTCAGAACAATATAATAATCTTTTCCAGTGTAATGAGCGATAACTTGTGCAAGACTGCGATGGCTCATTTCATCAGAAAGCAGTGCTAAAAGTGGCAAATAAGATTCGGAGTCTATTCCATCAGGAAAGCCACGCTGAATTAGCTTATACGTACTTAGCAAATAAGGTGCAATAGTAATTTGCATAATTAGTTTCCTGTTAGAGAAAAAGGGGAATGGATATATACATTGAAATCTACACCTTGAGCTAGAGCCGACTTAACAGCGTTAACATCTGCCGTCATGGTTACAATGCCCAACTGGTCGCCAGTTCCTAAAATAATAATATCGTTTTCTTCCAACCTTCTTGTAGGTCGGAGGCTTAATGCTCTAGCCGAGGGATTGTCGGGAGTAATAGTCAGTATTTGTAGAAATCGGCTAGTTCTTTCCTGTTCTAAGACACCACCACTACGCTGCACAATACGAGTGAACTCATTAAATGCTGTCTGAGTTATCACCATTTGTTTTCCTAGGACATATTCTCGCAACTGATAGCGGATAGGCGAACCTTCAGCGATGAACGCCAAGGCTGTGTTGGTGTCCAAATTAACCATCTCAATCTCACACCCAAAACCATTTTGTGTTTATACACTAAATTGATGCAAGCAAGAAGCGATCGCATAAAATCAACAACACCTAGCCATCGTGAAAGCAACGTTACAGCAGTTACAGTAATTAAGTAAAACCCCAGCAGGCTTTATCTAAGCTGTGCTGGGGTTTTTAAATTAATTCAAGACTGAATTAGTCCTGAAATTGACTCGCTATCTGGAAATTAAACAGCGGCAAAGTAAGTCTTCGACTTAACGGGGTCAGGAACCATCGTCTTGTCGCCTTCTTGCCAACCAGCGGGACACACTTCATCGGGGTGTGACTGCACGTACTGGAACGCCTTGAGGGTACGCAGGGTTTCATCGACGTTGCGACCAACTGCGAGGTTATTGATAGTCGCGTGTTGGATAATTCCTTCTTTGTCAATGATGAATAAGCCGCGCAGTGCTACTCCAGCTTCAGGATCGAGAACATTGTAAGCAGCGCTGATGGTTTTCTTGATGTCAGAAACCAGAGGATAGTTCAGGTCGCCCACGCCGCCTTGTTTGCGCTCACTTTGTATCCAGGCTAGGTGGGAGAATTCGCTGTCAACGGATACGCCGAGGACTTCAGTGTTGAGCTTCTGAAATTCTTCATAGCGATCGCTAAAAGCGATGATCTCCGTGGGGCAAACAAATGTAAAGTCTAAGGGATAGAAGAATAAGACTACATATTTGCCACGATAGTCAGACAGTTTAATCGTCTTAAATTCTTGATCTGCCACAGCGGTTGCAGTAAAGTCAGGGGCAGCTTGTCCAACCCGAAGGCACCCTTCTGCGTGGTGAGTCATGAATCGATTCTCCTTGAATTATTTTGCTACTAAATGAGCTGGTTCAGGGGTAATCTAGTTTGGGTCTACCCTGGACGCAACGATTGTTTATTTACGATCTGTTACGAATATATCATACTCATAACGAGTTTGAGTAGGAATGGATAATTTGGATACGAGAGAGTGGCTGCTTACCAACGGGTTAGGGAGTTTTGCCAGCGGTACTGTCTGTGATGCCCGGACTCGAACTTATCACGGTTGGTTGATTGCTGCCCTCGATCCGCCGAGTCAGCGGACTTTATTACTATCTCACCTGGATGCCAGTTTGGAAGTAGCAGGGCAGATTTTTGCACTTTCAACAAATTTCTGGACGAATGACAAAGTTGACCCTTTGGGGTATCAGTTGCTGCGTTCTTTTGAGATTGAGCCAGTTCCCAGCTGGGTTTGGAGTGAAAGCAACTGGCAGCTAGTCAGGCAGCTGGTGATGCCCTATGGAAGGATAAAGGAGGAAGAATCTGGCAACCGGATTTTGATTCAGTATCGCTATGAAGGCGACACTGCGGCGACGCTGAGGCTGCGACCCGTCATAGGCGATCGCAATTTTCACCACCAGCAATCAGCCGCATCCGAATTACACTTTTCCCAATTGGTGGCGCAACAGCAAATCTGCTTGCAAGCCATGCGTCCAGATTGGACTGGCACACCCTGGCATCTGCGCTGGAGTGCGGGAGACTATAAACAGGAAGGGGTTTGGTACTGGCATTATTACTATCCAGAGGAGAAGCAGCGTGGTTTAGCCGACACGGAAGACCTCTATAGCCCTGGATACTTGACGGTGACGCTGCAACCGGGAGACGCGATCGCCCTAGAAGCAAAAGTCGGATTGCCCCACCCCGACCAACCAGACCTCAGTCCGCTAGACTTTCAGCAAGCGGTGCAGACACAGGAACAACGATTGTATCAGTGGCCAAGTTGTCAAGTTGAAACGTTGTTAGAATCTTCCCACCTACCAACCCCAACCGACAACAGACAATCTCCAATTTTTCAGCAACTGTTACGAGCCGGCGACCAGTTTATCGTTTACCGTGCATCTATTGCTGGCCCTACGGTGATTGCTGGCTACCACTGGTTTAATGATTGGGGACGCGACACGCTGATTGCTCTACCCGGATTAGCTTTAGCAACTGGGCGATACGCTGTGGCGAAGGGACTGCTGGAAACTTTTGGGCGCTCTTGTCGCAATGGTTTGATTCCGAATGCGTTTCCGGATGCTGGGGCGCAGCCATTTTACAACAGCATTGATGCTGCGCTTTGGTGGATTGAAACGCTAGGACTTTACCTGGAAGCGACGCAGGATTGGGAATTCTTAGCGCAACAGTATCCCGTGGTGCGGCAGATTTACAAAGGTTTTATGGCTGGCACCGATTACAATATCCGCATTGATGCGGCGGATGGGCTAGTGACTTGGGATTTTCCGGGCGTGGCGCTTACGTGGATGGATGCGGTGATTGATGGTCAGCCGGTAACGCCTCGTTGTGGCAAACCTGTAGAAATAAATGCTCTGTGGTACTCTGCTTTGTGCTGGGCTAGCCGTTGGGCGCAACAGCTGTTAAGCGAACCGGGTGCTAATAGCAGGTGGCTGAGTAATCAGCGCGATCGCTATACCCGACAGGCGCAACAGGTGAAAGCATCGCTGCAAAAATTCTGGAATCCAGGGCGGGGATACTTCTACGATAGGATTGCGCCGGATGATGTGCCTGACCCCAAGATTCGCCCAAATGCGGTTTTAGCTCTCTCCCTTTATCATTGCGGGTTTCCTGCCGCTCAAGGACGTTCTGTGTTAAAACTAGCCTCCCGTAGGCTTTTAACACCCTATGGTCTTCGCAGCCTCGAAAGGGACGATCCGGAATATGTGGGTACTTATACTGGCAATTCCCACTATCGCGATCGCGCTTATCATCAAGGCACAGTCTGGAGTTGGCTGATTGGCCCCTATATCCGAGCTTGGAGCCGTTTCTACGATTCCGAACCCGTTCCCTTTGATTCCCTACCCATGCTGGAACACTTCCAGCAACAAGCTTGTTTGGGTTCAATTTCCGAAATTTTTGATGGCGATCCGCCTTATGCAGCTCAGGGTGCGATCGCCCAAGCTTGGTCAGTTGCCGAACTCATCCGGCACTATCACGACTTAGGCAGACACGGGAAAGGAGAATAATTCAGCTTTCATCCTTCCGTCTTTAGTAATGGCTCAGGTTGGATTTGAACCAACGACCGAGGGCTTATGAGTCCCTAGCTCTGCCACTGAGCTACTGAGCCGTGCTTTTCTACACCTTTGCAAGTATAGCATAAAAAAAAAGGCAAAAGAAAAAATCTTTTGCCTTTTTCCTTGAAAAGTAAAAAGTAATTTTTACTTTTTAGGTAGAAATGCCATCGGGTTGACAGCTCCCCGTCCAGAGGAATGCACCTCAAAGTGGAGGTGAGGGCCTGTACTGTGTCCGGTGCTGCCCATTTCCGAAATTTGCTGACCTTGATCAACCTGTTGCCCTTCTCGCACCAGAAGGCGGTTGTTGTGGGCATAGCGAGTCAAGCTGCCATCAGGGTGCTGAATGTCAACCAGGTTTCCGTAGCCACCAGAGTTCCAGCGTGCATAAACCACGACCCCAGGAGCGGCAGCAAAAATAGGTGTGCCAACCGGAGCAGCGATGTCAATCCCCTTGTGCATCCGTCCCCAGCGGCGACCATAGCCGGAGGTCAAGACACCCTTTGAAGGCCAGATGTATCCAGTGAATTGTGGGTTTTCTGGCAGGTAGGGATTTGGCCCTGGTAGGGGCGGTAATTCGGGAGAAACCTGCTGACCGAAGGGGGTTTGAAGTGTCGGATTATAGGTGTCTGCTCCTGATGGTGCCGCTGCTACCACTGGCTGCTGTCTTCTAGTAGTCCGTGGATTGGCGGGTGCAGGCACCTTGATTTGGATTGGAGCCTGCGATCGCTGCTGTTGCCGTCTTTGCATTTCTGCTTGTACGGCTTCGTTGTACCGATTGGGACTATACTCCGGATTGATCGGAGCGTTGTATTGAGAAGGCTTCACCGGATTAGCGGCTGGAGGAGCAACCTTTACGGTGACAGGAGCAGTCGGCACAGCGATGTTAGCTACGGGAGCGTTTGAGTTGCCCGCGCCACCGTTCTGCTGAGCGCGATACTGTTGACGTAGCTTGACAATTTCCCCCCGGAGTTTTTCAATCTGCGGGCTGTAGTCGGAGTCCTCTTGTTCGATTTGTTCGCTAGAAGACTGATTCACATCGTTGTCAGCAATCAGTGTGGTGCTGGGTAAGGGATTACTAGCAACTAGCACTGGTTTGACGACGGGTTGGTAAGCCTCACCTTGCGCTCGTATCTGTGTTGGTACGACTGGCACCGAGGTAGGCAAAGTGGGAACAGAAAGACTGGCTGTAGCAGACTCAGAGGCGAAGTCTTTTGTCTCTACAGATTGTCCAGGTACTGGTGTAAGACCTGGAATCACTGTTACACTCTGGGCTTGCGGGATTTTCAGCGGTTGATTGACCCGAATCACGTTCGGGTTGTCTAACTGATTTGCCCGGATCAGTTCTGATCTAGAAATGCCGTGAGTGCGAGCGATCGCATCAAGCGTATCTCCTGGTCTTACCTGGTAAAGCTTGGCGGGGGTTCCATCTGCCTCAACAACAGCTATCGGTGTTGGTGCTGCTAATGCAGTCTGAACTGGCAGGGGTTGGACTGCCAGGGGTTGGTTAATTGCTAAATTCGGTACTGGCTCACTCTGGGTTTCATTTACCCCAGGCAGTGGTAACGTTGGTGTTTCTATCGCCGCTTGTGTTTGGCTGGCGGGGATGTGGTTAATCACCCGATTCGGGACACTCAAGGAAGGTAGCGGCGCTACCACCGAATTTGGCACCTGGGTATCCGCTACTTCTACTTCAGCGGATTGAGGATTAATTGTTTGAGCTTGTTCAGTGACTTCTGGCTGCCCAGCAGATTCACTATTTAACTCCTGAGACTTCCACTCGGACAGACTGCTCTTTAAGCGGCTTTGCTGCTCTTTCAAGCGGTTCATTGCCGCGTCTTGTCTTGCTTTAAGTAGCTCATTTACATTGCCGGGAATCGTAACTGATTCACCGACCCGAAGCGTTCCTGCGTTGACTACCCCAGCTGATTGCTGCACCTGGGAAGAAGGAACCCCATAAGACTCAGATAGCTTTTCTACAGTATCGCCAGGCTTTATTTCGTGAACGATGCCGTTCACTGACGGAATTTTTACCACTTCTCCAGCTGGGAGGACAGAGCTGGATTTTATCTCGTTGGAAGTGGCGATCGCAGCAGGTTCTACCTGGTAGTTTTTTGACAACTGCCAAATCGTCTGCCCCTGCTGCACTTTGTGTTCAATCACGCGCGGGGCATTTTTCGATTCTGCTTGAGCTTCCGGCTCTACCTTTGGTGCTGGCGCAATTGCTTGAGCTTCCGGTTCTACCTTTGGTGCTGGCGCAACTGCTTGAGCTTCCCGCTCTACTGAAGAAGGCTCTGGTGCGACTGAGGAAGTTTCTGCTTCTCCAAAGGTGGAAACAGCAGCACTTTCCGCGGCTACGGTAGCATTTGTCGAACTTGGCTCTACGGCAACCGGGTCTGCTGCCATTGCTTCGTCGCCTTTTTGCGGCAACAAGAGGCTGGAGGCTCCCATCGAGATTGCCAATCCAATCATGGCGGCAGATGTGCGAGCGCGGCGGTTGACCTCTTGAGAAGTTGGCTTCAAAGAACCTGCATCTGAGTCCGGTTGCGTTCCTGCGGACAGCAATGCGTTCGCATCCTTGTCAGATGCACAGGAAGAGGAAGGAATCGATTTAATCTTGTGCGTGAATGGGCGTTTCAAACACGACCTCCTAACTTATGACGAGCGCTTAACTGTCCCTGAATGATTTTTTACCAGTCAATAGGACAAATCACATCGAAAAGTGATCTAAATCACTGCCAGTAATGATACTTAGGCAAGATTACCCTGATTTTTTGATTTAGACAAGTTTACACGACTGGGAACATAATTCAGTCATGAACAGCTCAGGCTTGACCTCTTCGGCTGAAGATTTAATCATTGCGTCAACCATGAGCCTTTTGTCAAGAGCTGGCAAGCTATAGGTCTGTTCATTACTCTGGCGTCGATGATATTGGAACATACTTGCTAGACTTGCTTTGCTCCGGAATACTTGCAGAACACTTTAGTTCTTGGCATCCTGCTGTTGGTTTATTACCAGATGAAACTTTAAGCTTATTTTGCCCAATACAACAACCGTGAAATTATGTAGATCGCTCTAACTAATGGCGTAGATTGCACTGACCCGGCAGCCCTAAAAATCTTTCTAGAGGTTGGGGCACGGGGTTTTGGGCAACTGTACACTCCCAGCTATTGCATGAATAAAAGCTATCATCATCTGTCCTTCGTAGCTCCTATTACTAATAGAAATTTCTTATCAAAGCCATACCCATTTTGTAGCCTGCATAACTGAAGAATTGTAAATAAAATCTGCGTGAAAGAAAAGAGTCGTTGGTGATTAGTGATTAATCGCTGGTCATCAGCTAATGACCAGTGACTAAAGATTACAGACATTTTTCATCCTTCTAGAATCCCTAGTTGGCGACGGGCTTCAAATAGACCAACTGCCGCACTTACAGACAGATTTAAGCTGCGAACGTGGGGCTGTGCCATAGGAATATAGACGGTGGCACTACAAAGGGCAAGAACTTCTGGGGGCAGCCCAGTAGTTTCACTGCCAAATAATAACCAGTCATCAGTCTGAAACTGGAACTTAATATAACTACAACTTCCAGAAACGCTAAAGCCAATCAAGCGCCCACCGTGGTTCTCTTGGAAAGCACGAAAGTCTTCTAAACGCTGGTGGTAGTGCAGATTTACATAAGGCCAGTAATCTAATCCGGCACGTTTTAGGTAGCGATCGCTGATTTCAAAACCCAGCGGCCCTACTAAATGCAATTCGGTTCCTGTGGCGGCGCAGGTACGGGCTATATTGCCAGTATTGGGCGGAATTTGCGGATGAACGAGGACAACAAAGGGCATGAGATGAAAGAACTCTCTGACTCAAACACCAACTGTATGCTGGCAATTCAAAATGTGCTTAATGACAAAGTGATATATACATATTTTTTATATGACCTCCGAATTTCAAATAGATTAAATATTCTGATCTCAACAAAAATCTCCGCCGCCGAAAAATTATCCAGCAAAAAGCCAAGAAAAAGCAAGGAAGGGTAGCTCAGGATCAAGGGATTAGGGATTGAGAATTGGGAATTGGATAAAAATCTTGCCCAACCCCCAGTCACCAGCCCCCAGTCCCCAATCCCTCAAATACTTCAGACGACTAAACCCTGGCACAATTTATCTTCTAGTTCTTGTTCTTGGTCAGCCAAACCTTGAATGGCGGCGACCATCACGCTGTGAGTATCTAGACCTTGCTCTTGTAAATTTAACCACTGCTCAGCAGCATTTCCTTCACGAAGAATTTTTTGTAGGGGTGAGAGGAAGCAACTAAAGCCCATTTGTTTAGCCATGTACCAAACTTCTTGATAAATTTCTTTAATCCAATCTCGTGCCAAAATCGGTCTACCGTCTTGCCAATGCCGCAGTTCGGCATCTAAACTGTGACGGGCAGCAGCATCTTCGTTGGCATCCGTGAGGGCAATCAAGTCTTCTGAGGACAATTGGCTCATTTGCAACGGGTCAAGGCTGGGATTATCAATCATCTGCAAAAGTCGAGCTTCTAACAAGGCTGTGACAGCCAGCAACGCAATCGGATCGGCAATTAAGTCACAGATCCTCAATTCGAGCCTGTTGAGGTCGTGGGGGCGCTCGTTACCATTTGGTCGCACAGATGACCAGAGGTGGCGGACATTTTGCATCGTCCCAGCTTTCAGCTGATCTTCTGTCCACTGGATAAAGTGGGCGTGGCTTTCAAATAAGGGGACGTGGGCGGGAGTTTTTGGGAAGAGTCCCCAGCGAGTCGAGTGATAACCAGTGGCTAACCCATCGAGAAACGGGGAGGAGGTGCTGAGGGCAAGGTACAGGGGTGCTTCTGTGCGGATGAGGCGAATTGCCCGCATCAGTAATTCTGGATCGCTGATGCCGATGTTGATATGAACGCTGGCTGTAACTACCTTGGTGCCGTAGGTGTTTTCAATATAGTCGTGGTAAGGGTTGTCGGGGTCAGAACGCCGGAAAACTTCGCTTCCTCCCAATGACAGCGTACTACCCGGAATCAGTGTGTAATCTCCCTGGCGTTTTAAATAATCTCGTAGTTGCCGCCGAGGACGCACCAAGGCACATAATAATTCGTCGTAACAATAAAGCGGTTCTGTGGTATATTCCACGTTGCGGCTATCTGGCTCCCGCACGAATCCATCTAGGTCTGCCACAATCCGGTCGGATAAACCCACAATGTCACCATTGGGGGTGCCAGTATACATTTCAATCTCGAAGCCTTTTGATAGAACCACGATTTTTCCTCAGCGATAGTTTGAGTAATTAGTTAGGGATACGGTTGCACTCACCGTTCAAAAGTGTATCGAAGAAGACGAAACAAATCCTCTGCTTCTAGTTTGGCATCACAGCCTATACTGGCGATAGACATTGCTGGCCGCTCGGTGTAAAAGGGAGTGGCGGTAAACTAGGGAATCAAGATCGTCGGCATAACCGCCGCCAATTACGCAAGCGACTGGGAAACCAGCAGCAACACAGGTACTCAAAACTTGCATCTCGCGGCGGAAAATCCCTGTATCGGTGAGGGCAAGTTTGCCTAAGCGATCGCCTGCATGAGGGTCAACACCTGCATCATATAATACTAAATCTGGCTTGACATCTAACAGCAAATCTGGTAAATATTTTGCCAAAGTTTGCAGGTAGGCGTCGTCTTCCATCCCGACTGGCAGGGGAACGTCAAGATCGCTTTGTTGTTTGGTGCCGGGAAAGTTGACTTCGCAGTGCATTGAGAAGGTGAAAACACTGTTGTCATTTTGAAAAATATATGCTGTACCGTCGCCTTGATGCACGTCTAAATCTAGGATGAGGATTTTACGGATAAGTCCGAGATGTTGCAAGACGCGGGCGGATATGGCTAAATCGTTAAAAATACAGAACCCCGATCCGTAACTGGGAAAGGCGTGATGAGTTCCGCCAGCAGTGTTGCAAGCTAAACCGTGAGTTAGTGCTAGTTTGGCTGTGAGAATTGCGCCGCCTACGGCAATGCAGGTACGATTTGCGAGTGCAGGACTCCACGGCAAGCCAATTCGCCTTTGTGCTTTGGCATCTAAGGTGCCTTGGCAGTATGCTTGGACATATTCCGGGGTGTGGACTAATTCTATCCACTCTTGGGGTGGGTGTTCGGGTATGTATATTTGCTCTTGGATGGCTACGCCATCAGCTAAAAGCATTTGGTAGAGTTTGCTGAATTTGGGCATGGGGAAGCGATGCCCTTCTGGGAGTGGTGCGACGTAATCGGGGTGGTAGACTATCGGCAAGTCCATTAAGTTTAAGAATTTGAACCGCGAAGGAAGATGGGGACTGGGGACTGGGGACTGGGGACTGGGGACTGGGGACTGGGGACTGGGGACTGGGGACTGGGGACTGGGGACTGGGGACTGGGGCTGGGCAAGATTCTTATCCAATTCCCAATCCAAAATCGGATCAGCGGCGATAACGCAAGAGTTTCCAGGTATAACCGCTAATTAGGCAGCCTAATCCAATGCTGAACAACATAACAATTATTAGATTAGCTAAGGGTAAAGCTATGTTTTGTTGGTTGTTTATTTGGTTGGGGTAAGGTTGGGTTATATCTTTGATTAGGGCTGAGGCAGCTGAGGCGGCGACTGAGGCTACTCCTACGCCGACACCAGTAGCGGCGACGATGTTTTCTAGGTTGCGATCGCGTTTTGCCTGTTCTATCTCTACTATGCCTCTAATTGTGTTAATTACGTCTTCTAACACTCTCAAGGCTGGGCTGAAGCTGTCAATATCTTGTTGGATTTGAAGTTGGTATTTTTGCTTTACTGTTTTGTTAAAATCTTCTAGAAAAAGCAAATCTGTTTCACCATATTTACTGGCTTTCTGAATTATATGGTCTAAATGCTCTTGGTAGTTCTTCTGGTTTGTCTCAATTGTATGCAACTGAATTTCTAGATGGTTTAAGTCTGAAGCATACTGAGACAAAATTTTTATATTTTCTCCTAAAATAACTTGCAACTTTTTCAAGGGTATCTGTTTGAGTATTTCCCCAGCTTGAAAAATATGGACAAAGCTATTTTGCAGCCCCTGTCTTAGTTTTTGCGACTCACAATAAGCCCAAATTATTTTATTACGATAGGAGAATAGCTTCATCCAGTCTTCGTAATATTTGGCAGCTTCACTTTCAGCCGCTACATCTGGATAGAATATAATAATAGCGTGGTGATTTTCTTCTATGTCCCCACTATGGGGCGGTTGCCAGATTTCAAAAACTGTTGCACCTAGAAAATTTCCCTTTTTTGGCTTTTGCCATTTCCCAAACATCGCTGCTTCGTAAGCTTCCTGGGCAAGGATTTCTACAGGCGTGTCAGAATTACGAGGTAGAACCCCAGAAATTATCCAGGTTTTGCCGATATTACCTTGTTTATCAGCCGCCAGCTTTCTAAGAGTTGGGAAGCATTTAAACGATTGTAGATAATCTCGATCGTCGATTTGAGAATTAAACAAAAGCCCGTAATTATCGCTGAAGCGTACCGGATAATAAAAGCCTTTGACGGGATATCCATCGACGCGATCGCTAAAAGTATAAAAAGCTTCAGTTTCCCCCGCAAGAGTTAGTAATTCCAGGTAATCAGGATCGGTAAAAATTGCCTCCTCAGCAGAGGCGAGTATGGGTTGTAACTGTAGAGGGAAGTTATTCCAGAAGGCTTGCTGATTTTCTTCTATTTGCATGGGATTGTCTCCCAACCCGTTTCTGAGGTGGTAAACAAATAGATCCACTTTGGGAAGAAATAACAAGTTCATCGGGAGAGTATACATATGCCAAAATACCTGGCGATTGAAATCGCGGCTATACAAACTTTCGTCGGACTGCGCGGACTTAGAATTAATATATAGCGTCTGATGAAACCTGCGTGAGTAGGTTTTGTTTGTGTAGAGACGTTGTATACAACGTCTCTACAAAGATCCTCCTAGAAAAGGTAATAGACGCTGAAGCCATTTTTTTTGACCTGTCGCCTTTTCTAATTCTTCTTTAGCCGCTTGTGGCATATTATCAGAATTGAAAGTGTATTGAGCAATATTTTTCAGTTGATCTGGGGGGATGGGTGCGCTAAGATTTCTTAGCGAGGTTGGAGGTGGTTTGGCGCAATAAAGTTTGTTTAAGCGATCGCACCTAGAACCCCAGCATCCTATCGTTTATTTCCTCGCCCCCAGTACACCTCTGCATATTGTGCTTCCATTGGGATATTCTCTCTTTCCTCTGCGGTTCGTTTTAATCGCTTCTGGTCAGGTACTTGCAACCCAACGATGGGAACCGCCAAACAAACGCCGAAATTATCTTATAAGCGATCGCTAAATCCTGCTTAGCATTACCACCACGGCATTTACCCAATTTTAGGCTGGGCGAATCAAGGAATAAGCGATCGCGCTTACCCAAACTTAGCCAGAGGATGCGATCGCTAGAACTAAAATATTTGTAGTACGCCGAGATTGCCACATTACAAGCAGAAAACATCAGCGGCGAAATACTGGCATCTTCCCTAGTAACATCTCGTTTTCATAACCATTAGCACTTGGTTGAAACCCGCGCAACTAGCGATTCTTTACATCTAAAACCCAATAATCAGCAATTTCAGCAACAGAATATAGTTTTTCTTTTGCCATGCGATGATATTCTTCAACTGTCCATTTACGAATGTCTAGCTGCATAATATTATCCTGTTTTAATTAATCTTCCTTTATTTACAAAACGTGAGTTACAAATTCTTTGCAAGTGAGTTCGGGGCGGGAACCTTCGGTTTAAACTGTAATAAAGAGAAGAGAAATCAGTAAGCGGTTATGCAACCAAAAATCGTCTGGCAACAAGGCAGCAACAACCCCGATAATGCTAATAACTTTGCTACCATCCGTGAATGGTGGGCAAGCCTCGCGGATAAAAAAATTGCTTGGAGACAGCGAATTATTCCCCAAAGCGGTGATGTCATCGAACTGGATTGGGAAACCCAACGCTTTGATGAAGTATTTCAGCTAAAAACACCTGAAATTCGCGGTATTACTCTCTATTGGCACAAAGCCGATGAAGATAGAGAACGCAGTACCACGCCTCGAAAACTCGAATTAGATAACCAGCGTCAGCAAATCTATATCTATCCGCAATCCCAAAAAGAACTTGTGATTAGGGTTGGAATACCAGAAATCATCTATCAAAAGATGGAATTGAAAAATCCCCAGATGCAAGTTACTGCTGCTGGCGAAAACCAAATCCTTACCTTACGCGATACTCAACAGCAGGTAGAAGTGAAAGTCACTCTAAGTCCAGAAAATCTTAACCAACTTAAGGCAAATATCTTAACCTTGTAGAGATGCGATCGCGTTTGTTAATTAATTAGGATTTACTCAAAATGATGCAATGGATTGTCCCCCTAGGATTAATTTTAGTCGGATTAATCTCTGGGGGGATTTTTGAGAAATTTTTCCTCGACAATCTGAAAAGATTTGCCGCTAAAACTCGATTGCCAGGAAACGATCTATTTTTTTATTCCCTGCGGGGCATAACTAAAATCTGGTTTATCATTGCCGGATTTTATGGTGCTGTTATTAGCCTTCAGCTAAATGGCATTATTTCCGACAAAATTTCTGATATCCTGCAAAAGTTTCTGACTGTCCTATTTCTTTATTCAGTGACGATAGTCTTAGCTAGACTTGCGGCTGGCTTTGTTAATTTATTAGCTCAAAGAATCCAAGGAATTTCAGCATCATTACTTTCTAATTTAGCGAGGATTATCGTTTTTGTTTTCGGGATACTGACGATACTGCAAACTCTAAATATTTCTATTACACCAATTCTGGCTACTTTAGGAATCGGTGGTTTAGCTGTAGCTTTGGCGTTTCAGGATACTCTGTCAAATTTGTTTTCAGGTTTATATCTGATTATTTCTGGACAAGTGAGGACTGGCGATTATGTAAAAATTGAAACTGGGCAAGAGGGTTATATAGTAGATATCACTTGGCGAAATACAGTTATTAAAGAACTGCCTAACAATGTAGTTATTGTACCAAACAGCAAGCTGGCTTCGGCTATTTTTACTAACTATCATTTGCCAGCGAAAGAAATTACTTTGAACGTTCCGGTAGGTGTCAGTTACGATAGCGACTTGGAACACGTTGAAAAAGTAACTATCGAGGTGGCTAAGGAGGTTATGCAAGAAAATGCGCCAGATATTACTGGATTTGAGCCGTTTTTACTTTATCAAAACTTTGGAGATCATAGTATAAACTTTACGGTATTTCTCAGGGTAAATGAATTTTTGGATCAGCGAGTTGCTAAACATAAATTTATTAAAAGATTACATCGCCGCTATCAGCAAGAAGAAATAACAATTCCATTCCCTAGTAGAGAAATTTATATGAGGAAAGGAGAATAATTAGATATAGCAATCCTCTTTCCTTTGTAAAGTGTGGGACTATCAGGAGAGCGACTGGCTCTCCTGACGAGAGCGCTAAAAACGAAAAAATTTTTCACAACTGGTTTAAAACTGCTATAGGCGTAATTAAACAACGCGATCGCATCCTACCGAACTGACATCAGGCGGCGATCACTTATTGCACTGGCTTGTGTTAACAGAGACAATTGAATCTGAACTACGATGGAACTATTCCATACAACGCAAGCTTTCATTGGAGACTGCCGTGAACCAGAACAGCACCAATACCTTTCAGTTCAAGCTTTCTGGCGTCGGCTCTTGGCTTACCCTTCTGCTGATTATTTGGTTGCTGGGGTCGATTGGGCTGGGCTGGTTAGTTAAGTCGTTTATGATTCTGATTGGGTTAATCCTCATCACGCCTGCGATCGCCTTCCTCGGTTTTCGCTGGTGGTTGCAGCGCAACTTAGTTGGTGACGAGTGTCCCGTCTGTAACTATGAATTCCGCGCTTTGAATCGAACTGAGTGTCGATGCCCCAACTGCAACGAACCACTCAAGATAGAACAGGGACATTTTAACCGCTTGACACCTCCCGGAACTATTGATGTCGAAGCGGTTGAGGTATTAGCTAAACAGCTAGAAGACTGAAAAAGCCAAAAGTTAATGGCTAATGGCTCTTGAACAATTAGCCATTAGCCATTAACTTTTGGCATAAGCTATTTACTTGTTTTGTTGCGTGATATATAAGGTATAAGGATGCTTGCCGCCAGTGCGATCGCCTACATAGACCGAGTAATTACCGCGCAGCCAAACTCCGGAAATTTCTGGATTGTCTCCAGAAGCTTTATCTGCCAACACGCAGAAGCGTCCTCCTGGGCCATCAATCAGCAACGTAGGCTCACCAGTGGTGCTTTGTACGCCCAGGCGCAAATAGTCGATTTTGTCTGCCGTTACCCTAACCACTTGATTCGGTGTCTGGGAAATATAACCGCAATTGCTGTTTTTTTGCCCGCCAGATGTACCGCTCATCTGAAGCGGATCGCGCTGCAATTTCGGCGTAATTTCTATCACTGGGGCATCACTATGAGCCACACCAGCACCCGCCAAAATCAAAGCCAAGGTCGTGGGAACAACCATCAACTGAGAAAGTGTCTTCATCATGTCATCCCCTTGCCTTTTTAAGGGCATTTATACTATCAGCTTCCTACATTAGAAGCTAAATGTGTTATGGATATGTTCCTATTTCTCAAGTGTCACTGTCTGGGGCTGGGGACTGGGTGCTGGGAACTGGCGACTGGGGACTGGGGGCTGGGGACTAGGAACTAGGAACTAGGGACTAGGTAAGACTTTTGCCTCTTCCCCAATCCCCAATCCCCAATCCCCAATCCCCAATTCCCAATTCCCAATTCAAAGAAACTGTTATTTTTTCTAGTCCTAGTGTTTTGGAAACAAACCTTGGTTAAGATCGCAAACATAAAGGCATAGCTAAGTGCCAATGTGTCTGTTTTGTAAGCGAGTATAAAAACCAAAGATGAATCCTCAAGAAAATCAAGACTTAGAGCGTAAAATTCAACAACTAGAAGCCGAAATCGAGCAAGTACCATCCTCGCCAACGGTGGAAACCGAGGCGGGACAACCTATCCAGATCACGACTAAGGAATATCCTACAGTCAAATCTCTGTTGAACAGAGTCACTAACTGGTTTAACGGGCTGCCTGGTGTTGGTAAAATATTGGCGATCGCAGTAGCGGCTGTAGTTGGTTTTGCCATCCTCAGAAGCGTTTTGTACCTGACTGCATCCTTGATCAGTCTGGGAATATTGGCAGGGATAGTGTACTTGGTGTACAAATTTTTCATTGCCCCCAAGTCCGCAGAATAAACCCTTAGAGGATGTCTCAAAAGTCATAATCGAGACGCTTAGAGGGTGGAGATCCCCCTTGCATCCCCCTTAAAAAGGGGGAACTAAGACTTGATTCTCCCCCCTTTTCTCTAGCGCATCGGCGCTCTCTTCACAGGGGCTGGGGGGGATCGAACTAACTTTTGACACTTCTGGGACATCCTCTTAGACTAGAGACGCTACGCTTCACCGTCTCTAGTCTTTAGTCAGCGCCGTTGTGGAATGCTTGCATGGCTACCCAAGTAAAAAAAGCCTCGAATCGGAAAAGCCCAGCGTGGCGAATACAGCTGCACCAATTGCCACTAGGTCTACGACGTGGCGCTGCTAGCATCGTGGAAATTTCTCTAGTTGTTGCTAGTGCCTTAGTTCCTTACAGCATCGGGCTTGTAGCCAAGTCGTGTACCGGGACATGGCCTTGCACCGCTACGGAAACTGTTCCCCTAAACCCAGTGCTGGCGAATACCAAGGATGCGATCGCCCAAACTTTAGCGGTTCCCCGCCGAGAAACAAACCAGCAAGTTCCCCCACTCACAAATTTGTTGTGGTGCGCGGCATTGGCGGCTCCTGTCCTCGTGGTAGGGCGGCAACTGTACTTATTGGGGAAAAAGGGTCAAACTTCCCCCAAGCGGTCTTTAGGCGTACAAGTGGTAACGGAGTCTGGCAACTCGCCGGGATTAATCCGCGCTGTGTGGCGGGAAGGCTTAGGTAGGTGGGGATTACCCTTTACGACGGCTTATTTAATCTGGCGCTACAGCGGCGCTTTTCCCGATTTAGGGATTTTGCTGGGTTTGGGGGCGTTGATGTGGTTGGGGGAGAATGCGATCGCGCTTTTTGATCCAGAACGCCGCACCCTGCACGACAGAATCGCCGGAACCTTTGTTATCGATAGCGCAACTTTTACACCCTACCCAGAAGCTGACCGGGGAATACCTCTGC
The DNA here is from genome assembly GCF_014695915.1 of Trichocoleus sp. FACHB-40. Taxonomy (GTDB): domain Bacteria; phylum Cyanobacteriota; class Cyanobacteriia; order Cyanobacteriales; family FACHB-T130; genus Funiculus; species Funiculus sociatus. The sequence goes on along the minus strand of NZ_JACJPF010000036.1, from coordinate 108,479 downwards.
GAACCAAAAAGCCAGTCACGCTGGAGGTGCAAAGTAGTTGGAGTGAGGCAGACGACCAACGTCACGAAAAAGTCACCACCATCGTTTTATCTTCAGGTTCCAGAGGGCGCAAGCTAAATCTGTGGTACTGGATGCGCCAACACCCCGGCACGATGCTGCTGATTGCCGCCGTCTCCACCATGATTGCTATCCTGGGAACCTTTGTTGGCACTCAGATATATATTCAAAATCAGGCAAACTGGCGCGACGCTAAACAACAGAATAACAAGGTGTTTTTGGCGCTGGTGAATCAGTTGAGCCAAAGTTACCCCTACCAAATAGAGGAACGACGCAGTGCAATCTTAGCGCTGGCAAGGCTTGAGGATTCCCGTGCTGTTCCTTTCTTAGTAGATTTACTCGGTCAGGAAGTTGCTCCGAGGTTGATTGACACGAGTCAGCAAGCTTTGGTGAGCGTGGGGCCGAAAGCTTTACCATACTTGCAACGCTTGAATCTGTCGTTGCAAAAAGACGAAGCGCTGCTGCGAGGTAGTGCATTAGAAGAACGACAGTTAATTGCAAGACGACTGGGAGCAACCAAAAGAGCGATCGCGAAAATTATCAGCATCTATACTACTCAAATCCAGAATACTGACCTCAGCCGCACCAACCTCGATAAAGTAACCACAGAACCTGCCCCATTCACCCTAGTTCTGGACAAAACTGATTTATCGAGGATACAGTTCAAAGGGGCAAACCTCACAGGTGCCAGTTTACGCGGTAGCCGCTTCTTCGGTGCTGGTGAAGACGGGCGACTTGGCACATTTGATGATTGGATTGCCGACTTAAGCGGTGCTGACTTAAAAGAAGCTAACTTAACGGACGCTTTTTTGAGCCAAGTCCCCCTGAATCGCACCAACCTGATCCGCGCCACCCTAAACCGCGCAAATTTATCTAATGCTCACCTGGTGGGAGCAAACCTCAGCAGCGCCAAGCTGATAGAAGCAGATTTGCGTCAAGCCGTCTTAGAAAATGCCAGCCTGACAGGAGCAGATTTAGGTGATGCTAACCTTACCCAGTCAAATCTCTCTGGTGCGCGTCTGGGAAAGGTGAGAGCCGTCGGTACTAAGTTCGATTTTGCCCTACTTACTCAATCAAACTGGCAAGGAGCAGATATGACAGAGGCTCAATTGCGTAATGCAAATCTCCAAAATGCCGACCTCAGCTCAACTAAATTGACGAGAGCAAATTTAAGCGAGGCTCAACTGCAAAATGCCAAGTTTCGCAACGCCAACCTCAGCGCCGCAGATTTGCGCGGCGCTAATTTAGAAGGGGCAGATTTTCAAGGGGCAACTTTTGCCGATGTAAAACCGCGCCAGTCAGATCAATTTATTCAAGAATTACCGCCAGCAGCGTCATCGGCTCGTGTCAAGGGCGTTGATTTTTCCAAAGTTAAAAATTTAGAAACTAAACAAATTCGCTTTATCTGCGATCAAGGTGGGCTGCATCCGAGGTGTGAGTAAGTAGGGGCGTTAGCAAAAGCGGTGCAAAGTACAGCATTGCGGCTTGTATCTCTTGGTGACTGCGATAAATTTTCTGCCGCAAGGCTCCTACATTCATTAGACTTCTTGCATTCATAACTAAAGTCATCGTCACGATTCCTGTCTTAGTTCAACATAGCGATCGCGACAGAGTCGTCTTAAGATAAATTTTGTTTGCCCATTTATGGAGAGTGTGGCGATGAGCCAAAAATTGACGGCTGTATTTGACGGTCATATTCTACGCCCAGATGCACAGCTAGACTTGGAACCTAACAAACGCTACGTTATCACCATTGAGACGGAGGCTGTAACCGTTACCCCTGGCGATGCCTGGGATGTGCTAGAGGCTTTCTCTGGAACAGTTGAAGCACCCTCAGACTGGGCTAGTGAGCATGACCATTATTTGTACAATACTCCGAAACGTCAGCCAGAAACTACTCTATGAGTGGTGAGCGACTATTGCTAGATACAGTTTTTATCCAAGCTTTGCTCAACCGCCGCGATCAGTACCATGCTCAAGCTATAGCCTTGCTGCCGCGTGTACGAGCTGCTACTGAGGTATGGGTAACTGAGGCAGTGCTGACAGAAGTTGGTAATGCTCTAAGTGCAGTTAACCGCGACGCAGCTGTTCGGTTTATTCAACAGTGCTACCACACAGTAAATATCCGCGTTGTCACTGTGGACACGCAACTTTTAACCCGTGCCTTAGAGCTTTACGAAGCTCGTCCCGATAAAACATGGGGTCTTACTGACTGCATTTCATTTGTTGTGATGCACGAGCAGGGTTTAACAGATGCCGTGACGGCTGATAAGCATTTTCTTCAAGCAGGTTATCGTGCATTGTTACTGGAGCAGTTGAGATAATTCTGCTGTTATGGTAAAGGTCAATTTTGGCACCAAATAGAAATTGGCACTACGGCAAAAACGCTTAAGTTAGTTAACGGTACAAAATGAAGCTGAGTTTCTGCATAATTGTAAAAAATGAAGAGGCATCATTACCTAGATGCCTCAGTAGTGTTAAAGATTTGGTAAATGAAATTGTCGTCTTAGACACTGGTTCTACTGACAAAACAGTGGAAATTGCCAAAAGTTTCGGGGCGAAAGTTTACTATTTTGAATGGTGTAATGATTTCGCGGCGGCGCGGAATGAGGCGCTGAAGTATGTGCAGGGTGATTGGGTTCTGGTTTTGGATGCGGATGAGGTGCTGACTCCGGAAATTGTACCGCAGATAAAGCAGACAATTGAAAGTGATCGCTACCTCGTTATCAATCTTATCCGCCAAGAAGTCGGCGCGTCGCAGTCCCCGTATTCTCTGGTTTCGCGTCTATTTCGCAATCACCCAGACCTTCGCTTTTCTCGTCCTTATCATGCGATGGTCGATGATAGCGTTAGCGAGTTGTTGCAACGAGAACCAAATTGGCAGATTGTCGCTTTGCCAGATGTGGCAATTTTGCACTATGGCTATCAACCGGAAGCGATCGCATCTTTAAATAAATATGCCAGAGCGCAAGCAGCAATGGAAGGCTTTTTGGCAACTCATCCCAATGATCCTTACGATTGCAGCAAACTGGGGGCGCTGTATGTCCAAACTGGGGAAACGAGTAAGGGAATTGAACTTCTAGAACAAGGTTTAAAATCAACTGATATTGATGCTTCTGTTTTGTACGAGTTACACTACCATCTAGGCAATGCTTACACTCGTCTTGACAATCCTACTCAGGCGGCAAAACATTATCAAGCGGCAATTCAACAGCAAATTCTGCCAAAGTTGAAACTCGGTGCTTATAACAACTTGGGTAATTTGTTGATGGCGGCTGGGGATTTTACCAACGCTGAAAAAGCTTACCAAACAGTTTTAAAAATCGACTCTAAATTGGCTTTAGGTTACTACAATTTAGGGATGAGCTTGAAGGCGATGGGAAGATTGCGGGATGCGATCGCATCTTACCAGCACGCCACCAAACTCAATCCAGAATATGCAGAAGCGTACCAAAATCTGGGAGTAGCGCTACTGAAAATTGGTAATGTAATCGAGAGTGTAGAGGCATTTCGCCAAGCGATCGCGCTTCACCAGCAACACAACCCAGAAGAAGCAAACAGGCTACGTCAAGGACTGCTGGAAATGGGTTTTAAGGTTGGCTAATTAAAAGGCAAAAGGAACAACTAAATAATTTTTTTTCTCGTTACAACGAGCTAATGCCTCATGGTTTAGCAAAATAGGCAATGCCGACTAATTACGGTCTGAAAAAGCACTCTAAAAGCCCCAACCCGTCAACGAGGCGGGGTAAGCAAACTGATCGGGGTGACGGGAATTTATGAAATATCGCTATTTAAAAGCTTCAGCATAATCTTTAGCAAATTGGTCAAAAGTTATAGGTTTCTTTCCGGTGACTTGCTCTACTACAGGGGATACATTTGAATATTTTCCCTCTTTTTGATCCGCATACAATCCGAAAACAAGATTCATTTCTGGCTCTGGTATTCCCGCCTCTTTCATTCCCTCTCGTGCAGCATCTTCGGGAACATCGACATATTGAATAGTTTTACCAAGCGCAGATGAAAGTATGTCTGCTATCTGTTTATTGTCTAGTGCTTCCGAACCTGTTACCAAGTAAGTTTTGCCCTCATGACCATCTTGCGTTAGTGCGGCGGCGGCTACAGCTGCAATATCGCGCGTATCTACAAGACTAAGCTTTGCATCTCCCAAGGGTAGATAAAAAGCGTTTTTGCTTTTGATAGTAGCTCCTGTAAAAGTAATGTAGTTTTGATAGAACGAATTAGGACGCAAGATAGTGTACGCAATCCCCGAAGATTCAATCATTTTTTCAACTTCCCGGTGCAATTTACACAAAGGGTTTGCTGGTTCCCCATCTGCACCCATTACCGACAGCCTAACAATGTGTTTTACGCCTGCTTTTTTCGCAGCTTCTAAACTTGTAGCGTCCAGTTCTACCATGTTGGCAACTAGCGGCGTTGCCAAGAAAAGTTTATCAATTCCTCTAAAGGCGGATTGAATTGTTTCTGGCTTGTTCAGGTCAAACTCTACAAGTTCTACTCCAGTTAACTTTTCTGCCTTGCTGGTTGAACGTACAGCAGCACGAACATTTGCGCCAATTTCTGCCAGTTTTTTGACGACTTGACTGCCAACGGTTCCGGTAGCACCAGTCACTAAAATTGCGTCATTCATTATTTATTACTCACATACAAAAAGGTAGGTATTGCCCACTTTTTAAATTGTGCAACTATTGATTCGAGCTGAAATAGTTCTACGCAGACATTGCTTACTCTACTTTGGGGAGAAATTGGGCAAGCTGCTTTTCGACAGCCTTGCGATCGCTACTCAGTTGAGCAATCGTATATGTCGCTTCCTCCCCAGGATAGACATCCTCCACCCCATCAATGACTGCCTGCAAGGCCGCCTGAGCCACTTCAGCCGGGGGTGTCTTCGGTCTGTCATAGTCTTTGCTGAAATCGGTGTCAACCGTTCCTGGCATCACTGCGACAACAAGAGTTCCCTGCGCCGCCAATTCAGCCCGTACTCCCTGCGTCATCGACAATGCAGCCGCCTTTGAGGCGCTGTAACTTCCACGGGCAGGAAGATTTACTAGAGCTAGCGAGGATAATATATTAGCGATCGCTCCGCCGCCATTGTTTTTGAGGATGGGAGCAAAAGCGCGGCACATCTTCAGGGTGCCGAAATAATTAACTTCCATCTCAGTTTTGGCGTGGGACAAATCCGGCGCGGCGATCAAACCTGCATCAAACCCTACACCAGCATTGTTGATTAACAGAGTGACATCGCCGCAATTGGCAGCAGCATCGTTGACTAATTTCTCATCAGTGATGTCGAGTTGGATGGGAATAATCCGTTCCGGGTCAGTAGAGACTATCTCTGCAACTGATTCAGCTTTACGCGCACAGGCATAAATTTTTGCGGCCCCTGCTGTTCGTAATGCCTCAACAAACTGCCTGCCAATTCCCCGATTTGCACCTGTCACCAGCGCAACTGCACCTTCAATTTGCATTGGTTCACTCCCTTGATTTATTAACTTAAATACCAGTCCCTAAACTTAGCCGTACATTGGTGTAAAATGCACGCAAGCGGTTTAATTCATTCCCCTATAGGTATGATTACAATAGTACAAATCTTTTAACAAGTAGGTACTAAAAAGTGCTGTACTTACCAAATGGTGCCTAAATTTCCCGAACCCGACATTTTTAACGCCAATTGCCCCACGCAGCAAGTATTAGACACGATTGCTAACAAGTGGAGTGTTATTGTTGTTTATTCCCTTTCTTTTGGCACCAAGCGCCACAGCGAACTTCAGCGACAGATTAGCGGTGTGTCGCAAAAAATGTTGACCCAAACGCTACGTAACTTAGAGCGTGACGGGCTAGTTGTGCGAAAAGTTTACCCCGTTGTCCCCCCTAAAGTTGAGTATTCTTTGACACCGTTGGGAGAGACGCTGATAGAACCATTAGGAACTATCTGCAAGTGGGCTGAAACCCACATAGATGAGATGCAAACAGCGCGCGAGCGTTACGACAACACATTGGAGCATTAGACTTTTTATTCTCGTTCCCAGTGCCAACTATGGCACTGGGAACGAGAAAATTTTTTAGCACTTATGTAGCAGCTATCAAATTATTCCATAGTGTCCGTAATGGCCTTAATTTGAATACTCATCTGCTCACGCCTAGCCTTAAACCTAGCAAGCTGATTCTGAAATGTAGTTAACCGAGTATTAAGCACCTCAAACCGCTCGTTAAACTTACTAGCCTCAGAGCTAAACCGACTATTATCAGCAAGAGTCGGCTTTGGTATGCACCCCAACTCCCATGATTCGACTGGAGAGATATAAATAGCACTTAGCAGCTGGGCTAAAGATTCCCTGATAGGCTTTTGGGTTATCACAATTTCTTTAGCTAATTCCTTAGCTTCATCGAGTGTTAACCGCTCTGCCATAAGTGCGGTACATAAATCGTGGTTTGTATTACTCAACTCTTGCTGTATCAGTTGCAGTTGTTGACTCTGGTAACTAAGCTCTAGTTTTAAAGTGTCAACCTGCTCCCGCAAAAGCTGATTCTCATCCTGGCTATTCAATTCGCTAAACCCTATAGAAGGATCAGTAAATGCTTTATCTTCTGCCAGTTGACGTTCTTGTTGATATTTCTGCATCGCAGGTATTGCCTCTATAACTGGAAAAATTCACCACCCTGTCTTGACAAAATTTCCTTCCTTCCTGCTTCATTTATACTAAAAATTATTAAAATAGTTGTCTATCTTAAGTTTTCATAACGATTCTTAAGATAGACATTAGCATGCACTATAAAAGCGGGAATTGGAAATTGGGAATTGGGGATTGGGGATTGGGAATTGGGAATTGGGAATTGGGGATTGGGAATTGGGAATTGGGAGGACTCTTAACCAGTTCCTTGTTCCTAGTACCCAGTCCCTAGTACCTAGTACCTAGTCCCTTGTCCCCAGCCCCCAGTCCCTTGTCCCTTGTCCCCAATCCCAATTCCCCATTCCCCAGCCCCCAGTCCCTTTCATGCTGGGCTGAGGTAGGTTTTGATTGTCGCCCAAGGAGCGATCGCGATCGCGTTCCGCATCGTCTCCTCATCTGCAAATGTTTCTGACAAATAACGTCCCTCGCAAACCAGCGTCACCGTCTCTTTTGCAAAAGGCCAAGGACTCACACTCACTCGCGTCGGATCGCCATTTAGGGGCGTTAGTTTCAGCGTCGTTTCCCCGTTAGCGGTGGGAACCTTCTCAACTAATCGCTCTTTTAAAAGCCTCATGCACAGGATAAGTGACAGACCATCCCATATCGCAACTAACTGCTGATTCCGGGCGATCGCTTCTGGTGTAGTGTAGGGTGCGTAATCAGGATCGTTGCGGAGAGTAGCAATTAATTCCTTTTGGAAAGCCTGTTCGCCCACGAGGAACTTCTGCACAAGCTGGGCATCTTCTGGCGAATCATGGGTAGCATCGTAATGCTCGTAGAGGCGCGTACCGTGCAGCGAAGCCAAAAGCGCTGGATATCTCCCCAGCGCGATCGCTAATCTTGCCGCCCCAGACCAAATATCTATGTGTATCTTTCGTGGCAACTCCGTGAAGCTGTGCGGCAAACCCGTCTTGGGGTTAAACGTGGGCATCTTTTCCCACGAATACCAGCCGATATCGTGTTGTTCTGCACCCATACAGACATCTTCTTTGGGTGCCAAATTGCCAAAATATTCATTTCCCCAAGCACGCGCCAACTGACCGGAAACCCACGCATGAGCAGGTTGCGCGATCGCGAGAAGCCCCTCTGGATCTTTGCGATATAGCATTCAATAGTTCCTACCGCACCTTCTTAACTATACTCGTCACGAGTTTGATGTATCACTGTAAGAGACGCAGTGGTGCTTTCGTTTCTTAAACTCGCATCGGGTCTTTCTTATACCATTTCATTTTATGTCTGCAACAGCTCCGTTTATATTAAGCATCGTCAACAAGTTGCTCAATACCCACAATTTCCGTATCGCCTATAATATTTGGCTTTGTGTGAAATGTGAAGCGGCGCTTATCTCCTTGTTGGTTCCACACCTCTTGCAACGCTGCATTAGGGTAAGTCCCACTATTTAGTTGTGCCAGTAACAAAGGCCATGTCACCTGAATTTTGCTGGCATCACCAGCGTAGAGCTTTAGATGACCAATGTGCGCGATCGCATATATCCCAGAAGCCATAGTTCGGGGCATAAATAAATTGCTCAGAATCTCAGAATTACCTTGCTCTTTCTTAGCTGTTTTCAAAAGAATTGACTAAGACTGATATAGCAATCCTAAATGATTCGTGAACCCCTGTAGGGACACGGCAGTGCCGTGTCCCTACAGGGCGAATATTCGTTCACAAGTTAAATAGGATTGCTATACTTCGCCAACCAATCCAAAATCAACTCATTCACAATATCTGGTCGTTCATCATGGGGACAGTGACCAGCCTTGGGAATGCCCACGACCTGAACTGGTTGACCAGTTTCACCTAGTTTTCTGTAGATTTCAGCAGCTTTAATCGGTGTCCAAGGGTCATTTTCTCCCCAGAGTACCAACAAGGGGTGTTGTACTTTTGGCAACAACTCTGATGGACTAGGCCCAGGGGGTGCAGTCAGAATTGAAGCAAAAACCTGCTGTGCGCCACTGTCACAAGACGGATCGTAAAGCATATCCACCAGTTCATCTGTAATCGCTTCCGGGTCTTTGTAAACCTGGCGGAGAGTGCGACGGAGGCGGTCTTTCTGGCGGATGCGGTTAAACAAAAATGGCCCAACAATTTTGGAACTAACCAGCTTAGTAAAAGTTCCCATCACCAACCGCAAAGGTAAATTTAGCTCATCTGGACGATGATTTAGACCACCAGCACAGTTAATCAAAATCCCACCAGCAGACATCTCTGGATGATTTGCCACCATCATCAGCGCCAGTAGTCCGCCGATAGAGTTACCCACAAATACAGTTGGCTCCTGAATGTGCGTTGTCCAGAAATCCTGTATCAGTGATTCCCACAACTCCACGGTATAATCTAACGCTGGCTTATCAGAACCCCCGAATCCCAGCAAATCCAGCGCAAACACCCGATAGCCTCCAGCGGCTAACACTGGTATATTTTTCCGCCAGTGTCCAATAGAGGCTCCAAAGCCATGAATCAGTACCAAGGGACGACCAGTTCCCATCACTGTGTACTGAATTTTGTAGCCTTGCCAAGCCCAGTTGAGTTTTTCAAACGTGCTTGTTGTTGTTATCTGTTGGGTAGTCACAAGAATTATTAAAATTTATAAACTCTTTTTCTATCCTAGTGTTTTATGACTTAAAAAAAGAGAAATCAGGGAACATTCTAACCGCATTCACAGTCACTCTAACGGTTTATACAGGTGTGAGAACAGCGTGATGAATCGAAGTTCCTTTGCTTTTTTAGGCAGCATGGTATTAGCTGCTACGAGTCTTAGTATTGCCACTACTGCAAGTGCCTTACCTTCTGAAATTACACAAGCTGGTAAGTCTGGAGAACAAATATTAGTGCAGCAGCCTGCTGTAAGTCCAGCAGAAGAAGAAGCTGTTGAGTTGCCGAAACCTGTTGCTGATGCCGTTTTAAAAGATATTGTCCAGCGGACGGGTGTGGAAAATTCTGCCCTCCGCGTCCTTCAGGTGGCAAAGCAAACTTGGTCAAATGGTTGTTTGGGTATCACTACCGCCGGTGTTGCTTGCACTGAGGCTACTGTTCCCGGCTGGGTGGTGCTGGTAGCCAACGCCCAAACAAAAGACCTTTGGATATATCGGGCTAATGAATCTGGTTCTTTGGTAAAGTGGGATGAAGCGGCTACCAAGACTCTGACTGCTCGGCTGAGAACTCAAACCACGACTGAGGAACGAACGACTACTGAGCAGCGCACTACAAGCACACAGCAGTCTACAGTTGCAGTCAGCGAGTCAGCAGGATTTAGCCTCACGGTTCTGCAACCAGCAGGCACTTTATCTGATGTGATTGCTCGCGTTTCGCTGAAGGAGAAACAAAGCAATAGCTATACTCAAGAAAAATATCTGGGTGACTTCAAGTATAAAATCAAACAAAAGGCTAAGTTTGTCCAAGGGGTAAAACCAGGCGATCGCGTCGTAGTTCGCTTGTACAATTTGCAAAACAGCCTGATTGGTTACAGCGAGTTTGAACTTCTCTCGGAAAACGCCGCGGTTAACTTAATTCTGCCGCCGAACCCTTCCCAAGTGCGCGTAGTGCGGACAGTATACGGGATTGATGCTAACGCCGATGGCAATATTGACAGCGGCACCACTGTTTACAACTACTACACTCAAATTAATAGCCAGGAGCGCGTTACTTTCCTCAGTAGCGTTGAGAAGCTTAACCTCAGCTCTTTCCAGCTAAGCGGAGTAACCGCCTCTGCTGCAACCAACGTTTATCCCACTTCCTTTACCAGTGGTGAATATGCACTCGCCAGCCAGACGATGAGCGCTTACAGCTCAAGCTTAGCGGCGGTTTTGACATCTATACCTGGTAAGCTGGTGCAAGTGGTGGACGTAGGTGCTGGTAACACGATCTACCAAGTCAGCCAACTGCTTTCCAAATATCAACAGGTGGCGGCGGCGGCTCAAACTGTTCAGACGAGTTTTGCGGATGTGCCGCAGGGACATTGGGCAAAAGGTTTTATTGCCGAGTTGGCATCCTTGGAGATTATCGAAGGCTTCCCCGATGGTCGTTTCCGTCCAGATCAACCCGTGACTCGCGCCCAGTTTGCGGCGATGATTCGGAAGGCGTTTGAGAAGACTAAAGTCAGGAATGCGATCGCTTTCAGAGATGTTTCCTCAAACTATTGGGCATATACTGCCATCCGAGAAGCTTATGAAATGGGCTTTTTGAGCGCTTCTGGCAACCAGTTCAACCCCACGCAAAATCTTTCTCGTCTTGACATCTTAGTAGCCTTGGCAAAGGGAATGAATTACTCTTCTGCCACCACCACTACCGAAACCCTGCTGCAAGTTTACAGCGATGCCTCTACTATTCCTAGTAGCGATCGCAGTTTGATCGCCGCAGCTACTGAACGGGGTCTGGTAGTGAACTATCCCGACATCAAGTTACTCAAACCCAATGAAGTAGCAACTCGTGCAGATGTCTCTGCTTTCCTCTACCAAGCCTTAGTCAGCAGTGGCAAAGCTACCAACATCACCTCACCCTACGTGGTAGGAGAAGAAGCTAAACCACCTCAGCCGACTCAAGTCCGCGAGGTAGAACAAACCCCTGGTGACAACCGTCAGGTAGATGATCGCGATCGCACTAACCAGCGTCAAAATTGTAACCAAGGCGTAGGTAATGGCCCAGAGGGTTGCGACCCAGGCAACTCAAATCGGAACCAACCAAGTAACGATGAAGGAGCAGGAGCAGCACCTGGAAATCCAGGTCGTCAAGGCAAATAATATCAAGTTTGTCTAGCCGATAACAAAAGAACCCCGCGGGGAGCCGGATCTAGCAGGTAGGTTGGGGTGAGGTTCCTCAAACGCTACGCCCCTGTGCGCGGCTTGCCCGCGCACAGGGGTAAGCTCCCCCTACAATACTTTCCTCTGCGTTCTCTGCGCCTCTGCGGTTCCTTCAATCAACTGTTTTAACTGCACCGCAAGAGCTTCCTTACTAAACAAAGCAAGGCTTTGTTCTCGCAACCACTCACCATCACAGCGCCGATCTGCTCCCTGAAGAATTTCAATACAAGCAGCTGCAACGGCTTCCGGGTTGCGGTGAGGGACGCGCCAGCCGAAGCGTCCATCCTGTAGAGGGTCAGCGGAACCATCGTTGTCACCAGATAGAACCGGGATACCACACGCCATCGCCTCTAGGTAGACAATGCCGAAGCCTTCTTGGGAAGGCATGATATAAGCATCAGCAACGCGGTAATGGTTTACCAAGTCTTCTGTGGGGACAAACCCGGCAAATACAACTCGGTCAGCAACTCCTAAATCTTTGGCAAGCTGGGCGAGTCTGGGTTTATCATCGCCGCGACCAATAACCAGGTATTTTACCTCTGGGAATACTTGAGCGATCGCCGGAATTGCCCGAATTGTCACATCCACGCCTTTGTAGATATCGCCTGACCACAGCCGCGCCACAGTCATCAATACCTTGGCACCAGCAAGATTATACCTTTCGATCAATTTCTGCGGTTTCGTCCCTGGGGTAAAGTAATTTCCATCAACCGCACAGGGTAACATCTGCACTTTGTGGGGGTCGAGGTTATTCACAGCACAGGCGCGATCGCGGCTATAACGACTGATTGTCCATATCCCTGAAGCCTGCGCCAAAGCCGTGCGATCGCTTATGTCTAAAGGTTCCCAAAACTCTTTTCCATAAGTAAGCACCGTGTAGGGAATCCCTAGCGGCTGACACAAGAATCTAACCAGTGGTGCCAAATTAATGTGACCGCAAAAAACGTGCTGGGGGCGTTTTAGTAATAAATACTTTAAAAATGCACTTGCCAGTCGCAATCGCTCTAACTGACGAGTTTTACCTTTAAAATAATGAAATTTCAGGTTCTTACCCTCAAACGAATTTGGGCATCCAGAACCATCTCGCAGCAAAAATACCTCCCCCCTAGCTTCTCCCAACGAGAGATAGGACTTCAAAATGTCCTTGACATAAGATTGAATGCCACCTTCGCAATCAAAAACACTCAGAAAAATGAAAGCATGGTTGGCGGCTGGCTTAAGTTTCTCAGCAAAATCTGTATTTTCTCCCACTTCAGTATCCAAGGATGTTAGGAGTTCTATTTCTGTTGGGGTAGAGGCACTGTAATGGTTGGTCAATGCTTCATCAAGTCCTTAAAAACCATCTTTTGCAAAAGACCTTCAAAGCTGATTTCCGGTTCCCAGTTAAGTTTAAGTAGCGCTTCCTGTTAAGACTACCAGTAGGAAATATTTATCTACAATATATCGCGATTAACGCCTGTAAAAGTTTCCTAGCTGCACCTTAGAACTGCTGAAGAAACTCTCACAGGCGTTAAATCGCAAAAATGACCGTTTTAGAAAAGACCAAGGGTCAGAGATTTGTCAATTGGGAAAGTAGCACCAATACCAAGCCAGATGGTGACAACGGTTCCAAAGAGGAAAACCGTTGTAGCGACTGGACGACGGAAGGGGTTTTGGAACTTGTTGACGTTCTCAATAAAGGGAATCAAAGTCAACGCCAAAGGAATAGCGGTCATGCTGGCTATACCCAACAGTTTGCTGGGTAGAATTCGCAGGATTTGGAACACAGGCCATAAGTACCACTCTGGAAGAATTTCCAGGGGGGTAGCGAAGGGATTTGCTGGTTCGCCAACCATAGCGGGGTCTAGCACAGCTAACCCGGTACAAAGAGCGATTGTCCCCATAATCACCACGGGGAAGATGTAGAGTAGGTCGTTAGGCCAAGCAGGTTCACCATAGTAGTTGTGACCCATGCCTTTGGCAAGTTTTGCACGTAATTCTGGATCTGCCAGATTCGGCTTTTTTAGAGTTCCCATTTTTTGAAGTGTTCTCCTAATGAGTTGTTAACGGTTTGTTTGGAGATTTTTAGTGATTTTTAGCTAATGGCTATTAACCATTAGCCATTTTTCACTATTTACAAAGGACCCGAAATGCCCTGCTTACGAATCATCAAGAAGTGTAGCAGCATGAAGACTGCAATCAGCCAAGGCAACACAAAGGTGTGCAGGCTGTAGAAGCGAGTCAGAGTGGCTTGACCAACACTTTCACTACCGCGCATTAGCTCAACGATTTGATCGCCGACAATGGGGATAGCAGCTGGAACGCCGGAGACAATCTTAACCGCCCAGTAACCAATCTGATCCCAAGGCAGGGAGTAACCTGTAACACCAAAGGAAACGGTGATAACGGCGAGAATTACACCTGTCACCCAGGTCAGCTCACGGGGCTTTTTGAAACCACCAGTGAGGTACACCCGGAAGCTGTGCAGAATCATCATCAGCACCATCATGCTGGCAGACCAGCGGTGGATGGAGCGGATCAGCCAACCGAAGTTGACATCTGTCATCAAATACTGTACTGAGGAGAAAGCTTCGGTGACGGTTGGCTTGTAGTAAAACGTCATCGCGAATCCAGTGGCAAACTGGATCAAAAAGCAAGTTAAAGTAATCCCACCCAGGCAGTAGAAAATATTAACGTGGGGAGGTACATACTTGCTGGTGACGTCTTCGGCAAGCGCCTGTATCTCTAGGCGTTCCTCAAACCAGTTGTATGCTTTTGAATCAGTTACCTGCTTAGAAAACATGAAGCCAGAGTTCCTAAAAATTTATTCTTGTTTTTGACACGATTGAAGCCTATGAGACAGTGTGCCGCTCTTTGGGGGGGGCTTTCAGTTTCGATGAGGCTAGTTTAAAGGCAGCGCTTGCGGGTTGTCTAGGCGTAGCCTCTACAAAAAATGTAACATAGCCCGAAAGGGAGATTAGAGTGTTATGCACAATCGAGTTTTTCGGGTTCTATTTGTACTGATCATACAAACTATCGTTGCCTTTAGTTGGTTGAGTGCGCCTGCTTCGGCTTTGACGCAGGAACAGCAGATCCTGAACGAAGCATGGCGTATTGTCAATAACGCCTATGTGGATGATACTTTTAATCATCAAAATTGGTGGTTGGCGCGCCAAAAAGCTCTCAAGCAGCCGCTGTCGAATCGTGAAGAAACTTATACGGCAATTCAGAAAATGGTTGGGATTCTGGACGATCCGTTCACGCGGTTCCTGAAACCAGACCAATACAAAAGTTTACAAGTGAATACTTCGGGAGAGCTTCAGGGTGTGGGGCTGCAAATTGCCTTGGATTCTGAGACGAAGCAGTTGCAAGTGGTGGCACCGTTAGACGGTTCGCCAGCGCAAAAAGCCGGAATCAGATCGCGCGATCGCATTCTGGAAATTGATGGCGTGTCAAGCGCCGAACTGACTCTCGACGAAGCTGCTGCCCGGATGCGCGGCACAGCAGGCACCAGCGTTACCGTTTTGGTACAACACGAAGCAGAAACACCAAAAGAAATCAAGCTGGTACGCGATCGCATTGCCCTTAACCCAGTTTATGCGGCATTAGATTCTCGCAATTCCGGGATACCAGTAGGTTACATTCGCCTCTCCCAGTTTAGCGCCAACGCTCCAACTGAGCTGGCTAATGCTGTCGCCAAACTAGAAAAACAAGGCGCACAAGCCTACATTCTCGATCTCAGAAATAATCCCGGCGGACTGTTGCAAGCCGGGATTGAGATTGCCCGTTTCTGGTTAGATGAAGGCACAATTGTATATACAGTAAACCGACAAGGAATCTTGGGCAGTTTTGATGCCAATCAACCAGCACTAACTTGCGCTCCGCTGGTAGTTTTAGTTAATCAGGGAACAGCTAGTGCCAGCGAAATTTTGGCAGGGGCGCTACAAGACAATGGTCGCGCTCAACTGGTGGGGGATAAAACCTTTGGTAAAGGCTTAATTCAATCTTTGTTTGACCTTCCCGATGGCTCCGGACTGGCGGTGACAGTTGCCAAGTACGAAACGCCAAACCACCACGATATTCATAAATTGGGGATCACGCCAGACCGAATAGTGCCAAATGAGCCAATTACTATTGAACAGGTCGGTACACAGGCAGATAGCCAATACCAAGACGCATTGGAGGTGTTAACCGCTAAAACCGTAGTTGCTGGTGCTGCCTGATTTACAACTAAGATATGAAAACTGAGTAACTAACGGGATTTCTCGTAATCCCAAAAATTAGCTACAAAGTGACAAGATTTTACTCAGTTCTTAGTTCTTAATACTCTGTATTAAAAGACCAGCGTAAATTGGGAATAAGTCAAGAGGCTTGACGATAAATAGATTGTTGAAAAATCTAAACTTGAGAGGGTTAAGAACTGCGATGCGGCGACCTGTCGGTTACTGAATTTCTAATGCCCAATCACCAAAACTGGTGAGTGTTTTTACCGCCTTTCCCCAGCGCTCAGGCTCATGGTTTTTCTGCAAAATAATCCTAGATACTCTATCAGTCGGTTATCTGTTTTGTCTGTTGCTCATTCACTGCTAAAGTTTTTGGCTTCAGAGCAAAATTCTAGAGTGTTACTCATCAAACCTGGCGAGTCAGATTTCACTTTTGACGACCTTTGTCCGGATTTGGTATCAAATACTCCCCACGATTTGCCGGATTTGTCTCAACACAACTGTTATTTGACACTGGCGACCCAGAAGTCAGTAAGTAGGGTGGGGGAGAACGCTGCACTACGCTGCTGCTTCCCTTGCTCTGTCGAACTGGGGGAGATAATAACTGAAAATGCCCTTTCCCTGCCATCTGTGGCGATTTTGGGAATGGGCGATCGCTTCAACGTGCTATGTTCAGCCTACAAAGCAGCCGAAGACTCACCAGGGGGCGCTAACTGTTATGAGTTGTCCTTTGTGTTCGATCCAGCGATTGTTGCCAAAATTTGCACCCAAATCCAAAGCGGTCTGGTCTTAACACCAGAAACAAAGCCGATATTTGAGCAAGCGATCGCATCTTGGCATCCTCAACCCAATCTACCAGAAGCACAAAGCGAATTTACCTCAATGCTGGTAAGTGCGCTCTCTACCACACAATTACAGGGGGAGAGTTGGAGAAGGGGTTCCGGGGTTCAGGGGAGAGCCAGAATTCTCCAACCCCCAGTCCCCAATCCCCAATCCCCAATCCCCAATCCCCAATCCCCAATCCCCAATCCCCAATCAACAGCTTCGCAACAGCAGCAATGGTTACAGCAAGAAAAGTTACTGCACGAACTGCTGCGCCTTAGCTGGACAACTCAAGGAGTCCAGGCGATTTTGCAGGGTTCGGCAGCATTAATTCAGGAGCATTTAGGGGTCAGTCGGTGTTTAATGGGGTTCTATAGCCCCAAAGATGAGCGCGTCATCTGGGGTGCGATCGCTCACGCTCCATCTATCCCCGTTACTTCGCGGCAAAACCATTATCCCGACTGGGCGAAGGTTGAACAGTGTCTTTTACAACACCATCAATCTAATCCTTGGGCGATAGAGCGATCGCCTATGGACTCGTACCTTGAGCAAAACCTTAGCGCCAGAGCAGCCAAATCTGCCTTTCTAACATGGCTGCATACACACCCGAACCAGAATCTAGAGATGCAAAATCTTATGCCTCTAGGTGGCACGTCTGTAGTCGTTGGTTTGCTGGTGGTTGAGCAATGGGATGAACAGCGAGATTGGCAACCTTGGGAGCGGCAATTACTTCATCTGACACTCCATCTGATGCACAGAGCGCACGATCTGTCAAATCTTTATCAGCAAGCCGAGGAACGGATTACATATACAGCGCTGCTAAATCGACTGGTTGCCCAGATCCGTGCTTCTCTAGACGTGTCTCATATTTTTCAGACGGTAACGTTGGAATTGGGACATCTCCTGGTGGCAGATCGATGTTCAATTTTTCAATATGTAGAAGATCAGCAATGTTGGAAGCCGCTTGTGGAGTATCGCGCTCATTGTGATGTTCCCACAGCCATGAACCTGATAATTCCCGATCAAAATAACCCTTATTCCAGAGCGCTGCGGAATTTGCAGATGGTTCAGGTAAGCGATACGCGCACAGTAGATGACCCGATTAATCGCTCGTTGGCAGTAAAATATCCCGGAGCGTGGCTAATGGTGCCGATTCACCGCAGTGGCTCTATCTGGGGTTTCCTCAGCTTCTGTCAAGATAAGTATCCCCGCTACTGGCACGAGTCAGAGTTACGGTTTGTCACCACAGTTGCCGATCAGCTGGCGATCGCTATCTACCAAGCGACACTCTACCAAAAAATTCAAGAGCAAAACCAAACTTTAGAAGTTCAAGTGCAAGAGCGCACCGCCGAGCTTGAAAGTTTCTTTGACGCTCACCCAGATTACATTTTTGTGGTAGAGCGCCAAGGTATGCGTCTGCGCTTTTGCAACCATGCTTTTGCCAAAGCGATTGGCTTTGATAACCGTTACTCAGTTCAGGGACGGTCTATAATCGAATGCTTCCCGCCGCTAATTGCCAATTCTTTTGCCAAACAAAATCTGCGGGTATTTGAATCCGGAGAAACTCTACACGAGCAGGAAACGCTGATTTTCGCAGACGGAACTCACCACTTTGATACTTTCCGAGTGCCGCTAAAACACCCTAATGGTGAAGTTTATGCTTGCTTAGGAACTTCCCGCGACATTACCGAGCTACTTAAAACAAAGCAAGCATTAGCGGAACGCACTGAGCAGCTGCAAGATGCCTTAACCGCTGCTCATGCTGCTTCTCAGGCAAAAACCGAGTTTTTGGCAACGATGAGCCATGAATTGCGGACACCGCTTACGTCTGTGATTGGTATGTCTTCAGCTTTAATGCAGCCGTACTTTGGCGAACTGAACGTTAAACAGAAAGAATATCTCAACATTATTCATCGCAGCGGACAGCATCTGTTGCAGCTAATCAACGATATTCTCGATGTGTCTAAGATTGAAGCAGGTAAGGCATCTTTATCGCTAAGTCAATTTTCTCTGCTGGCGGTGGGTCATGAATGCTTGGCACTGTTGCAAGAAAAAGCTCAAGCTCAACAAGTGAGCTTGATGGAAGATTTTACTGGGTTGCCTCAAGGCGACGAGTTTTGTGGCGATGAACGGCGGGTGAAGCAAATTTTGCTGAATCTGCTCTCAAATGCAGTCAAGTTCACGCCGCCTGGGGGTGAGGTATGGCTGCGAATCGGGTATATCGACAACAAGGTGATGATTGAGGTATCCGATACAGGAATTGGCATTCCTCTAGATAAGCAGCATCTTTTGTTTGAGGCGTTTCAACAAATTGATAGTTCCCTAAATCGGCAGCACGAGGGTACTGGCTTGGGGTTGGCTTTGACTCGCCAGCTAGTGGAGATGCACGGCGGTACGATTGAGTTTAATTCTCAAGAGGGTGTCGGTACGGTGTTCACAGTTTATCTGCAAGCGCAAAATTTAGATTGAGGGATTGGGAATTGGGAATTGGGAGAGGAAAACCACGGACAACTGACATCTTCTAAAACAATCGTTCAGGATATTGCCTGGGTTTTCTACAATGGAATATAGGGTGTGGCACTCAATCTATCTGGATTGGGTGGAAAAGTCTAAATGGCATCAAGGACAGCGAGAGGTTATTTAATAGCCCCAGAGTGTTCTGCCAGAAGCTGTGAGGCGGGAAGGAAAGCGCTGTATTCTGGAGAATCTGGTTGTACTTTGCCAGTGATTAGAGCAGCTAACAAGCTTAAGCTGCTCTCGTTAATTCTCCTGTAGACCAATTCAGATTTATATCATGGAACTCTGGTTGCTCCTAATCTTACTGGGTCTATTTACTTACTTGATCGTCAAGCGTAGTGTTGCCACCATCACTCGAACGCCAGTCTGGCTATTGTGGCTGGTGATGATGACTCCTGCACTGATTTGGACTGGCTGGATTTTGGTCTACGGTGAAGACACCCGGATGCCTCCAGTGTTGGAAATTGCTCCGTTCGTCGTTTGCCCGTTATTGTACTGGGTGTTGATTCAGATGGGTCGCAGGGAGATAAACACACCTTCGACAAAAACGCAAGAGATGGCAGCAACAAACCAGAGTCAGAATCCAACTGAGGCAAAGGCTGTTGTGCCTCCCGTGCCGGTTAGTAGCTACCGTCCCATCGATAAAACAGAAGAAACTAATCTCCGAAATTGCTTTCCCTGGTCGATTTACTACCTCCAGAACATTGATTATCGACCGCAAGCGGTGATTTGTCGGGGTAAGTTGCGCTCTAACCCGGAGGTGGCTTACAAGACAATTAGGGAGAATATTGAGAATTTATTTAGCGATCGCTTCTTCGTTGTCTTTCAAGAAGGTTTAAACAAAGATCCGTTTTTTGCTCTAGTTCCCAATCCCCAAGCACACCCAGAGACGCAACAGAACATCGAACCCTTGAAGCGACCAGTTTTAGCTTTGGCGTTGCTGGTCGTTACCTTGCTTACCACGACTTTAGTTGGGGTGGAGATTGCAGGCGTTTCTAACTCACAATTGCAATCAAATCCAGGTTTGTTACTAGCAGGATGGCCCTATGCTGTAGCGTTAATAGGAATTTTGGGCATCCACGAAATAAGTCATTACCTGACAGCCCAATATTACAAAATTCGCACCACCCTGCCTTACTTTATTCCCATACCGTTTTTCCTAGGGACATTTGGGGCGTTTATTCAAAGGCGATCGCCTATACCCAACCGGAAAGCATTATTTGACGTGGGCATTGCCAGCGCCCTAGCTGGCTTTGTGGTAGCGTTACCGCTATTGTGGTGGGGATTAGCTCATTCTGCGGTAGTTCCCCTGTCCGACCAATCGAATATTTTAAACTTCACTTCCCTCAATCCCCGGTTTTCTCTGTTTTTAACTGTGCTGAGTAAATTGGCCCTGGGAACTGAATTCACGTCGAATATGGCAATCAAGCTGCATCCGGTAGCGGTGGCAGCTTACATTGGTTTTGTGTGGACGGCATTTAAGTTGATGCCTGT
Organism: Trichocoleus sp. FACHB-40; assembly: GCF_014695915.1. Lineage (GTDB taxonomy): Bacteria > Cyanobacteriota > Cyanobacteriia > Cyanobacteriales > FACHB-T130 > Funiculus > Funiculus sociatus. The sequence continues at coordinate 87,899 of NZ_JACJPF010000036.1, read as the reverse complement.
AGGACATCTGGATGGCGGTCACATTGTCCATGCTATGTTTGGGCAACGAACTGGCGCTACTATTGGTCAAGTTACCAGGCTGCTGATGCTGGGATTGTCTTTGGTTCAGACAGATTTGTTTATCTGGGCAATTTTCTTATTCTTGATACCTGTAGCTGATGAACCAGCGCTGAACGATGTCAGCGAACTCGACAACAAGCGAGATTTTGGGGGATTGCTGGCGTTAGCACTTCTAGTCAGCATTCTTTTGCCAGTGCCTGGGACTATTACTCAATGGTTAAATATTTAAAACGCGGCGAGTGCTGCCAGTTAATTTGGTTTTTTAAGGTAATTCGCTAAGGATTTCTTTGCGTTCCTTTGCGTACACCTTTGCGTTAAAAGAAAATCCGCACTAGGGATGGAAAGATTTAGATGGATCAACAACCAATTCAAGTTATAGGCGGCGGTTTAGCGGGGACGGAAGCAGCGTGGCAAATTGCCAATGCTGGGTTGCCTGTAGTGCTGCACGAAATGCGCCCCAAGCGGTTTAGTCCTGCCCATCACTCAGAACATTTGGCGGAATTGGTGTGCAGTAATTCCTTTGGGGCAATGTCAAGCGATCGCGCTGCTGGTCTTTTACACGAAGAACTGCGTCGCCTCAACTCAATAATCATTGGCAAAGCTGACGAACACGCCGTTCCTGCTGGTGGTGCTTTAGCCGTTGACCGGGGAAAATTTAGCAGCGAACTAACAGAAACTCTTGCTTCTCACCCTAATTTAGAGTTGCGGCGCGGCGAATTGCCGCAAATCCCTACAGAAGGCATTACAGTTCTCACTACTGGCCCTCTAACTTCCCCCGATTTGGCGGCAGATTTGCAACGCTTCACGGGCATGGAATACATGAGTTTTTTCGATGCCGCCAGCCCGATTGTGGTGGGAGAATCGATTAATCGTGACATTGCTTTCCTCGCTTCTCGCTACGACAAGGGAGACGCTGCTTATCTCAATTGCCCGATGAATAAAGAGCAGTATCTACATTTCCGGGAGGAACTCTGCAAGGCTGAACAGACGGAATTGAAAGACTTTGAACGGGAGACGGCAAAGTTTTTTGAGGCTTGTCTGCCAATTGAGGAACTGGCGCAACGGGGAGAAGATACCATGCGCTATGGCCCTCTGAAGCCTGTGGGATTGTTTGATGCCCGCAAAGGTGATTTCCGCGCCCCAGAAAATCAGTCGCAACGTCCTTATGCGGTGATACAGTTGCGCCAAGAAGATAAGGCGGGGCAACTCTGGAATATGGTGGGATTTCAGACGAATTTGCGCTGGGGCGAGCAGAAACGGGTGTTTAGCTTGATTCCAGGCTTGGAAAATGCGGAGTTTGTGCGGTTGGGCGTGATGCACCGCAACACGTTTATTAATGCGCCGCAGTTGTTAAAGCCTTCTTTACAATTTCACAACCGCCCTACGTTGCTTGCAGCAGGGCAGTTGGTGGGAACTGAGGGTTACACGGCGGCGGCGGCTGGCGGTTGGCTGGCGGGGACGAATGCGGTGCGAATTGCTTTGGGTAAAGAACCGCTGACGCTACCAACTACGACGATGATGGGGGCGTTGTTTGAGTTTATTAGTTCGGCTTCACCAAAGCATTTTCAGCCGATGCCACCCAATTTTGGCATTTTGCCGGAATTGCCTGTAAGGATTCGCAATAAGCAGGAGCGATATGGCGCTTACCGCGATCGCGCTTTTGCTGATCTCGCTAGTTGGAAGTCTGCCATAGGTTAATCTCTCGTTCCCAGTCAGATGCTGGGAACGAGAAATTTGCATTTAAGTGTCTTTTCTGAGCATATTAATAGCCGATGAGTCCATAATAATAACTTACAGCCAAAATCAGAATTGTTAAAACTCCAATCGTAGTGCTGATGACAAATTGCTTAGATGTTTTTTGATTGAGTTCCTTTTTACTTTCACCTACAGCATTTTGGGAATTTGTTGTTTTGTCAGTGGTCATTGTTGTTAATCGCTTATACTTATTTATTACCTAGTTTGCTTTAACTGCAAAAAACTTCATCTAACTTTAGGGCTATCAAAAAACGGTGTACAAAGATACCTAACAGTTTTAAGTTTTTTATTTCGTTACGCAGCTTGTAGAAATGGCTATTTGTGGTATATTTATATAATGGAAATCTGTGCGCTCAGGTAAATGTTTAAATAACCCACATCGCTTCAACTGGTGGGGCAGGCGGTCTTTCCGGCGACTAGAGATGACCAAAGCTTTATTTCCCAATCAAAGCCAGAATTATTACCTTTTGCTGCCTTTGTGTCTTGCCCGAAGATTTGGGGAGACAAAGCTACACCGAAATTTCGGACGCTTTTTAAGCTTTGTTGGGGGTATTGCCCTTTGCTTTTCCCTGTGGCTAATGCTATCAATGCCCGTGAAGGCTGAATCTCCCACGCCGCCCCCAGTCACGGTGGACACGTTGAAGCAGATGCAGCAACAGTTAGATCGACAAAGGTCTAATTTTTCCCAAGAAAGCGAGCGCTTACAAAAACTCGAAAAAGCCGCACAGGGACAACGGGGCAAAGTACAGCAAAATATTAACTTAACCGACACCAAAATCAACGATTACCAGTCCCAATTACAACAAGCCACCCAAACATTAAAAAAGTTACAAAACCAGTTATTTTTCGCCCAAAGGGATTATCAACAAAAGCAAGCCGCCACCATCGCCAGATTGCGTTTCCTGCAACGCCAGAACCTAACTAACCAAGGCTGGAATATCCTGCTTTCTAGCCAGAATTTTAATCAATTTTTTGACCGCCGTCGTCAGATAAAATTAGTGTTTCAGGCAGACAGGCAAATTTTAAGCAACCTGAAAGCCGAATCAGATAAAATCAACAGCCAGAAAATCGCAGTCGAACAGCAGGAAAATCAAATTGCCCTGATTAGCCAGCAGCTACTGCTACAAAAAGCAGACTTTATGGCACAGGGACAGGTGCAGGAACAACTGATTGAACGCCTTAATAGCAACAGACAAGCCTTAGAAGCTGCCGAGAGAGTTTTGGCAGAAGATTCCCAAGGCATCGCCACCTTGATTCAAAAACGGGTTGCAGAAGCTAAAGCAAAAGAAGCTGCCGAAAAAGCTATTCTGCGCGGCGACGACATTAAGCGTAGCACTGGTGGCATCTTCGGATATCCCAGCGATGCCGCAATTAGCAGCAACTTTGGCTGGCGGATACACCCAATTCTAGGCTACCGCCGCTTACATTCCGGTCTTGACTTTGGGGCAAGCTATGGCAGCACCATCCGCGCCGCCGAGAGTGGAGAAGTGATTTTTGCCGGTTGGTATGGCGGTTACGGCAAAGCAGTGATAATCAACCACGGCAAGGGTATTACGACTTTATACGCTCACTCTAGCCAACTCTATGTATCTGAGGGACAATTTGTGAGAAGAGGAGATGCGATCGCATCTGTTGGTTCCACCGGATTTTCCACAGGCCCCCACCTCCATTTCGAGGTACGAAAAAATGGCGAACCAGTAGACCCCATCAATTACCTCTAACAGTGCTATACTTATCCAAAGATATCAGGGCACGTAGCTCAGTGGATAGAGCACCAGATTCCGGTTCTGGGTGTCGGGGGTTCAAATCCCTCCGTGCTCGTTTAATGCAATAGCGAAACCCAACAAATCGCTAAAACTAAGCCCGCGCAAGCGGGCTTAGTTTATTCGCCCTTGACTTTAGTCGTCAGGCGTTTTTCCCAAAAATTAGACAAGCCCCAATACTTCTATGCTCCACAAGCCAAGCCATTGCCTTCGCAACGGCTAAAATATCTTGAGGCTGCTTTTGGGCAGTCTTTGCCCCTGTAACCGCACCCTTGACGATGACAGCTATTAACCGAGAAGTATAGAAGCCCATCTAAACTTTGCTGTAAACGCTATAACCACAAGCTAAAAACTCTTTCAAAAATTTGGGAGGATTTATTTCCTTATTGATGTCATTAGAGACACGCATCCCCACGTTCCCAAATTTTTCTTGCAGCAAAGCCGGTTTATGCGGTTTGATAGTATATTGGGGACACTTCTGCGATAATTGAGAATTTTTCAACAAACGCTTTATCTCACGTAAAGAATATTGCTTTAAATGACCGAAATCGAGTTTGGATTTCCTCGTTTTATGCAAAACGTTATCCAAAATATTCATCGGACAGTAGCGATTGTAGAATAAATCTTCAAATACAAAAACTCCCCCCGGCTTGATAACGCGAGCAATCTCTGCCAGATTGTGTTTTAGTTGCTCTGTTTCTAAACTCAAAAAAATACTACTTGCTCTAACAAAATCTATTGAGTTGTCCTCAAATGGCAACTTATCCCCGGCGATACAAATTAAAGAGAACTCTGCTGAGGGAAACAAATTATATGCTCTTTTATACCCCAGCATACGCCGCAGAAGACTCTCGGAAATATCTATTCCATAATATTTGTTGCAGGTAATCTTTTTCTGTTTTGAAAGATAGGCAGCAAGTCTGCCATATCCACAACCTAGATCCAAAATTGAATCAAAATGTTTACCAATAGGTAGGGGTTCCCAAACTTCCCCAAAACTTCCTAGAGACTCTGCTGTTTGCTCCCATTGCACTACAGCTGTTTCCCACAACAACTGCTTGAGTTTCCACATGGAACTAGCTTCATAGTTTTTGGGAAAATATATCTCTTGAACCAGTTGAAAATCGCTTAACTGAAGTTGAGATTCTGCGAGTGTAACCACTTGAATATACCTCCCCTGTAGCTTTGGCGGAATACGAAGAACCTGTATCCTTACCCTAGCCGCCTAAAGATCGGGTATTTACGTAAAAATGCGGATTGACATCAATTGCATTTTAATTTCTATTTGAAAAATTTTGCTATAGCTAAAACCCATCTTCACTTAATCTTTAAGTAGGAAGCTAACTGAAGGCAGAATTATGAAGTTTGTGTAAAGTGTAGTTGTAATTACCAATAACCGGAATTCAGGATCTTTCATTAAAATCAAGGCTGACAGGCAATTGAAAAAGCTATACTATCTCAACTGAGGTTATTACTAGGTAAAGATTTGCTTATATCCGTATTATTGCGGATATAAGCCCTTAACTGACAGACCCAAGGTTAAATTACCGTATCGCTACTATTGTCCCTCATCCCTCGAACAATGCGGGATAATTCGCTCTTTTCGTCAACCGCAATCCGAGTGGGTGAGCCACTGATAATTCTTTCGTAATTACGGAAAGAATCTTTAATTTCAGCTCCCTCATCAGTGATAGTGTACTCGCGGATACCTTTTTCGTGCCAAGAACCCCGCATCTTGAAGACATTGATAGCACGGGACATTTCACCGCGAATTTCCACATATTGCAGCATCAAAATCGTGTCTGTAATCGTGGAAATATGGGAATCCGTAATCGAATGGGAACCCATAAATTGGTCGGTGGTGTTGGTAAAAAAGCCAGTAATTTCCTCTTGCTTGGCATAACCAGTAACGCCAATTACAAACTGCCGGAAGGCATTACTGCTAACCCCGCGTGCTAAAGCAGACAGAGAATCAATGGCAATGCGACACGGCTTGAATTCAGCAATTTCTGATTTAATAATTTGCAAATGGTCTTCTAACCCAGCCGACTCTGGATAAGTACAGAGAATTTTTAGCAAACCTTTTTGCTCCATCTCCTCAAAATCAATGCCCCAAGAATAAGCATTGCGAGAAAGTTGGGCGCGAGATTCTTCATAGGCAAACAAGATGGCACGTTCGTCCCTAAGGCAGGCATTTTCCAAAAATTTGCTTACTAAAAGCGTTTTTCCTGTACCTGTAGCACCTGTTGCCAAAATAATCGAATCTTTGAAGAATCCACCACCACACATTTCATCGAGGGTTTTGACACCAGAAGACACCCGAATATTGGAAGAACGCTGGGTGAGTCGCATTGCTCCTAGTGGGAAGATATTGATTCCATTATTGGTAATGGTGAAAGGGTATTCGCCTTTCATATGGGTAGTACCGCGAAGTTTAAGAATTTCAATGGTGCGGCGGCGACGTTCTCCTTCCAAAACGTTACGAACAATGGCTACGTTATCAGAAACAAATTCTTCTACCCCAAATCGCGCCACTTGACCATATTCCTCAATCCTTTCTGTCGTCATTATGGTGGTGACACCAATTTGTTTGAGCCGGGCTACCAATCTAAAAATTTCCCGTCGTACCAGCCCTGCGGCATCATATTGCTGAAAAATAGCTGTTACAGAATCAACGGAAACCCGCTTGGCTTTGTATTTACGAATGGCATACTGAATGCGCTCAATTAAGGCGGAAAGGTCAAAGTTACCGACAACTTCCTGTCCTTCAGGATCGGGAGAAGCATCCAGAATAAATAGCTGGCCTTGATCTATTAATTTCTGTAAATCCCAACCAAAGCTGGAGGCATTTTTTATGATGTCTGTGGGAGATTCTTCAAAAGTAACAAATACGCCAGACTCATCAAACTGAGTAATACCGTTGTAGAGAAACTGAACTGCAAACAAGGTTTTACCAGTTCCGGATGTGCCGCTGAATAAGGTGGTTCTCCCCAGTGGTAAGCCTCCATGACTAATGTCATCGAAGCCTTCAATCATTGTGCGAATTTTTTGGACTCCTAGCGGTGCCAATTCGTCTTTATGCTCGCTGGGATTAGTTTGATTCATCACTTGAGTCAAAAAAATAAGAGATTAGCAGGAACTGAGTAAGGGCTATAGACCAGTCAAAAGTTTAAAGGCGCAAGTACCTCTGGTTGTAAGGGTTTATTACTAATACACCCGGATATAATTTATAAATCTGATTCGGCTTCGCTGAGTTCTTCATAGAGAAGATCCAATCCGACTAATACCTTTTCTCTATCCGAAAGATCCCCGATGATTCTGCGGACTGGTGGAGGTAATACTTTTGCCAAAGTCGGCGTGGCTAAGATTTTATCTTCTTCAGCCAGTTGGGGATTTTTGAGAACATCAATCACTTTCAGGGCATAGACACCCTGGAACTCTTGTTCCAAGATATTTTTGAGCGTTTTTAAAGCCCGTACTGAGTTGGGAGTATTTCCAGCAACGTAGAGCTTAAGAACATAGGTTTTCTTCAGGGCGGTCATAAATTAGCAATTGAGGACTTGGAAAAAGAATTAAAACTTAAAATTTAACTTTTTTAAATTCTGAATTTTAAATTAGTTAGGACTCTCTGGGAATGGAACGGCGATACATTTCGCACAGATGAGCAATGACATCAATCAAGGTCAGACGATAGTCTAATAATATTTCTTCGCTCCGCCCTTCTAGTTGCAAGTATTTGGAGAATTCATCCATTAATTCCATATGAATCTCGACAATTTGAGACACTGACATATCGGCAAAAAAAGCCACAGTGACAAATTGATCGATGGCTTGATTCAGTGTACTCTCTTTGGAGAAGTAATTTATGACAATCTGGCGATATTCGGCTTTGAGTTGGTTTAAAAGTTCTTGCCTTTCAGTTCGCGATAGATGACGGAAAAAAGCCTGGGAATTTCTCTTGTAGTACACGCCTAAATACCCTAATCGTTCCTGAAGTTTTTCAGCTAGCCGACGCTGCTGTAGCATTAGGAAACTTTGAGTATTTAGCTCAGTAACGGGATCGAGGCTGGCGGAAAGGTCAGGGAGAAGACAGCTGGGTGCTAGGGTGAGGAATCGAGCGATCGCTTGCTCAATCAACAGCGTCATCTTGTTAGCTTGTGCGGTTACATGAACTTCCGCAGGGTGGTACAGATAAGTCCCCAACGATTGGTTAGCATCAGCGACGCTACTTACGTTACTCGGCTTATCTGTAATCACCGCATAATTACTGAGTTCATGAGATACCTTCTTGAAAATTACGATTGGCAGCAGAGTGCCTTGTTCGTACAATTTGTTAAACAGGGGTAGCAACTCGCCTTCCTCCTGTAAAACCAAACAATCGATTTCCTGCTTGTGTTGCTCGATTTTGGCAAAAAACTCAGATAAGGAACTCGCCTGAGTTACAAGATAGCGATCGCTGCTCAAATTGTCCCTCACGGACTTAGCCAGCGATTCATTAGACACAAAGGTACAAATAGACAGGGGTGAATCCAAAACCTTAGTCAGTGTAATAAATTAATGTAGTGTGTCCATTGAGACATCCTTCACGAGGAGGATTTCTTACCGGAATCGTTTAGAAACTACTTAATAATAATTTAAACATTAATCGAATTGTAATTAATTGTAAGTATGACTATCTGGGAGTCGCCTGGATGGAGCCATAATTAAGCAGAACCTCTACTTTCATATTCCATAAGAAACTGCGCGATCGCCAGTTTTTTTTTAAAGCCAACTTTTTTGGCAGAAGGCAGGAGAAACCCCTACCGAGAAGCCAAGGAAGTACGTCCGCGCAGAAGTCACTCTCCCAAGAGCCAGGTTTGTCATGTTCATTACCAATCCCAGTCTAAAGGAATTTATTGAACGAGTTCCTGTTTGCGAACAAACAGCTGCCTTCGCATCTCTTTTAGAGATTTTTCGCTCTGGCGGTTGCGATCGCGTGGTGGTGGTGAGCGAACAACAACACCCGCTAGGAGTAGTAAACCTCCGGGCAATTATGCCTCATCTGATCGTAAAAAACCAGTTTAAGAAGCAAGATTACCTAATTGCGGGGGTAGCAATCGATTTGCAGCAACCCCTGTGCGAGCTGGATTTGCCGCTGATTGAAAAAGTGGCAACCTTGCCTGCTTGGATTTCTTTAAGCCAGTTCTGGCTGTATTTGCGTTCTTCTAATTCCCAAACACATCTCCCAAACTGGGCTGTAGTCGATCCCTCAGATAAATTCTTGGGTTTGTTGGATAGCCAACGTCTGGTGAAATTTCTGGCAACTATAGAAGAAATTCCAGGGGAAATGGAGCAAAGGAGCCGAGGAACCCAGGAACCCAAGAACAAAGGAACTCAGGAGAATTGGAACGCAGGGGAATTGGAATCTACTTCCCCTACTGGCTGTACCAAAGAGTCCCTAGTTCAACTCTTGGAACAACTGCCTTTGCCCTTGAGGTTGCAAACGATAACTGGGCAAATTATCGCCCAAAATCTGACCTGGAGACAGCAGATAGGAGAAAGTCTTGACCCTCACCTAGAAGAGCCTGAAGCACCTGTCTTAATAGATTCCTTGTGGCAACAGGAGTTAGTGGGCGTAAGTTCTAGCGGCACCGCAGGAGAATTTGTAAATTGGTGGGAAGGTGCCGACCAGACAAATCACCATCAAATGTCAGCGACAGAAGCAACCATTGCCTCTAGGGAAACAACTTCTTGGGAGGTGGTGACGCAAAATCCAACTACAAAAAAGATAGGCGATCGCCTCTGGCAATTTGTCACAATTCCCCTGCGTCAAAACAGCACTAACGTAGAGGAGAAGAGCATCCGGGTATCCGAGTGGGAAAACCTACAACACTACAACACTACAACGCCCCTGCATTCGCTCAGCCCTGACCTCTCGCTGATGATGGCAACCGACGTAACAGAGCAGCACATCTTCGCCAAGGAATTAGCAGCTAAAAATGCCGATTTAGTCCAACTCAACCGGATGAAGGATGAGTTTTTAGCCTGTATCAGCCACGAACTCAAAACCCCCCTGACGAGCGTACTGGGTTTAGCCAGCTTGCTGAAAGATCAGTTAATCGGGCAGCTGAATGAACGTCAGGCACGTTATGCACGACTGATTCATCAGAGTGGGCGACAGTTGATGACGGTAGTCAACGATATTTTAGATTTGACCCGGATGGAGACAGGCCAGCTGGAACTGACACCAGAGCCAGTGCATATTCCCACAGTATGCGATCGCGCCATTACTCAAGCGCGACAACTCCAGCCAGGTAAAGAACCATTGGAAACTGATCTTCAACAAGAAGAAATCAGCTTCACACTCTGCATAGAACCCGAATTAGAAACAATGGTGGCAGACGAATTGCGCCTGCGCCAGATGCTAACTCACCTGCTTTCCAACGCCCTCAAATTTACTGAGTCTGGAGGCGCAATCGGTCTGAAAGTAGCTTGTTGGGAAGGCTGGATTGCTTTTACTATCTGGGATACTGGCATTGGCATCCCTGAAGCAAAACAGCATTTAATCTTTCAGAAATTTCAACAGTTGGAAGATACCCTCACCCGCAGATTTGATGGTACAGGTTTGGGACTTGCTTTAACCCAACGCCTTGCTCACCTGCACGGCGGAGATATTTCGTTTATCTCCAAAGTTGGTCAGGGAAGTCAATTTACTCTGCTACTACCTCCTGTTCCACCACCCAATTCTAAAAAGCTGGGGACTGAGCAAGATTATTCCCAACCCCCAATTTCTAATAAACAAAAATCCAAAGCCCAAAATCCCAAATTTAGCAATCGGTTAATCTTAATTGTCGAAGCTGTACCCCAGTACATCGAAGATTTAACCCAGCAACTGACAGGTTTGGGCTATCGATACGCGATCGCTCGTTCCGGTACAGAAGCAATCGAAAAAGCACGGCAGTTGCAGCCACAAGCCTTACTGCTCAATCCCTTACTACCCCTGCTTTCCGGCTGGGACGTTTTGACTCTGCTCAAATCAGATGAACAAACCCGTCACATCCCAGTCCTCGTGACAGCAAGCCAAGGAGAAAAGGAGCAAGCATCCGCCAACCGCGCAGATGGCTTTTTAACCCTGCCAGTACAGACAGAAGCATTACGACACAGCCTGATTAGCTTAAAAGCACCTGAAACTCCTACCCCCAGTCTGACGATTTTGCATCTTACCTTTGAGGAGCAAGCAGCAATAGAATTCTCACCTACAGCACTGGGGCTGTCGCCAAAGCACCGGGTTCTCGAAGCCGACGATATAGAGCAGGCAGAACTTTTGGTGCGTGTTTGGCACCCGAATGTCGTCATCCTCGATGGTGCTGGTTTAGAAGACCCTCTGGCTTACTTAAAGGAGCTTTCGTTAACTGATCTTGCCTCTTTACCCTTAATAACCTTAGACCGCCAGACTACTCAAGCGGCAAATCAAGTTACTGGTCTTTCCGTATTTCCGTGTTTAGCATCAGATCGCCATGAGAATATGGATGCCTTATTGCAGGTGATTCAAGTTGCTGCTGGCATCAGCTGCCAATCAAATATTTTAGTTGTGGATGCCCGAAGTCTCACCGATGTGTTCTCCCCCACCGAAGAAATTGGGGAATCGAGAATAGATGCAGGCGCAAATACTTCTCCCTACGACCGTACAGGCGAAGCATTTGACCCCCAATTTGTGGCTAGCCCCCAAATTAGCAGCTCAAATGGTTCCCCTCTGCTGCACTATCTGGAAAGCGCAGGGTTTAAAAGTTTACTCTCGCGTTCTTGGGCGGAAGTATGCCGTCAACTGCAACACCAAAACGTAGACTTACTGCTCATCGATCTGGCGGACATCAAGCCTTATCCAGCACTGGTGGAAGCTTTGACCTCCTTAAAGCAGATGCCTGCTCTACCGCCCATTTTGGTACTGGATCACCGCTGGGATGGGAGAAATTTGGATGAAGCAACCATTAAGTTTGAGGCAGCCTTGAGAGCGATCGCTACTAAAATTCTCTCAGTACCTCCCTTGTCAATGGCAGAAGTGCTAGACCACATTCACGCCTCCCTCGCCCAAACAAGCTTCTAACCCGCTCTCCCCTCGTTCCCTCCCAGTAGTTGTAGGTTGGGCCCGTGCGACAGCGAAACCCAACACACATAGGCATTAGTTGGGTTTCGTACCTCAACCCAACCTACGCAGGTCTTTGATTTTTAACTCTAAGCAATTTTATACACATCTTCTACGTATTTCTTTCCTTGACATTATTGCTAATCCTTGAGTATATTGCACTAGAACAAATGTTCTATTAGAGGACAGCGTTCCCGGACAGATTGCTGCACTCTGCTGTAGGAACACCTGCAACAGAGCAACTTTGTTATGGAGAAAAAAGCATGAATAAAATAGCCTCAAGAGACAGCAAAGAAAAAATTCTTGAAGCCTTCAAGCAGCTTCTAACAGAAAAGAAAAAAATCGAGTCAAAAATAGCCACAAAAGAACAGGAAGCAGAAAAAGAAAAAAACAAAGAAATTCTCCAAGCTGCTTCTACCTATACCGTCGATAGTATTGTCAAAGGTCTAGCCGACCTGCAATTAGAATTTGGCAGCATCGTCACCGGACTCTCCACAAAATTAACAGGAGAGACATCAAAGTTAAACGAACTAAAACGGGCGATAGAAATTGAAACCCAACACTTGCAAGAACTTCAAGAGATCAGAATAGTAGCAGATGCGCTGCACATCTTAACTCAAGAACACCAAGAAAACTTGAAAGCGCTAGAACAAACAACTGCAATTGAACGGGAAGCGCTGGAAAAACAACAAACTATAATCCGCAAATCTTGGCAAAAAGAGCAAGAAGAATACGAAATTGCACTCCAAGAACAAAATGCCTTATTAACCGCAGAACGCCAGCGGGAAACTGAAGATTATCAATACGAATTAGAACGTACTCGAAAGCTGGAAACAGATGAGTACGAAGAAATAAAGCGAAACCTAGAACGGGAATTGCAAGCGTCTGAGAAAGAAAAAGAAAAACAATGGTTAGAACGAGAAAATAATCTAATAGCGCGTCAAGCAGAGTTTCAAGAGCATCAAAAGAAAATAGACGGATTCCCTAAAGAATTGGAGGACGCTGTTAAAAAAGCCAGAGAAGAAGCCATTAAAGACGTTCACCAAGACGCTAAGGTGCAAGCTGATTTGTCTGAGAAAGAGTGGGAAGCGACTAAACAGAGTAATGAATTTAAAATTCAATCTTTGGAACAGACAATTCAAAGACAAATGGAACAGATAACAGAAATTACCGCCCAACTCCAAGCCGCGTCTAAGCAAGCACAAGATATCGCCATGAGAGCTTTTGAAAGTTCCTCTGCTAAGCTGACAACTAAAAGGGAAAATTAAGGGTTAGGGATTGGGGATTGGGGACTGGGAAAAAAAAATTAGGAGATTAGCAATGGCGAGAAAACCTAGCGATAAAAATACCAAGGCTGAAATCTTAGCGGCGTATGAGGAATTAAACAAGGAAAAAGCAGCCATAGAGTCACAACTTAAGCAACTGAATCAAGCTAAACCACCGGCGATTAAAGATAAACAACCATTAGAATCTTGGACAGCTATGAATCAGGGTGCTGCGGCTCAAGAAAAAATGGGTAACGTGATTGAAAGTCTCGCGAAGCTGCAATTAGGCTTTGGTGGCGCTGTCAGTGAATTGTCAGAAAAACTCACATTAGAAGCTTCTAAATTACAAGAATTTAGAAGTAATGTAGAAACAGAGGTTACACAGTTACAAGAGCTGCACTCTCTAGAGATTGAAGAAGGAATGTTGGATACGCTCATCCAACAGTATGAGGAAAGTGCGAAGAACTTTGGCGAGGAACTAAGCCAAAGTCGTGAAACTTTGGAACAACAAACGCTGGAGGAAAAAAACGCTTGGTTCAAAGAGCAAGAAGAACGTAAACGCTTAGTTAAAGAACGAAATGAGACGCTGAATAAAACTCGACAGCGAGATGCAAAAGAATATAAATATGAGCTAGAACTGCAACGCAAACTCAATCAAGATGAGTACGACCAAAACAAGAAAGGATTGTATAAGGAAATAGAAGAGTTCCAGCAAGAAAAAGATAAACAGTGGGCTGAGAGAGAGAAAGCGATCGCTGAACGAGAAAAACAATATGACGAAGCTAAAGCCAAGGTAGAAGCCTTTCCGAAAGAATTGGAAGCCGCTATCAAAAAAGCCAAGGAAGAAGGCAAAGGAATTGCTCATCACCAAGCTAAGATTAAGGCAGATTTGTATGCTAAGGATGTGGAAGTGCAAAAGCGTTTGCACGAACAAAAGATTCAATCCTTAGAGGATACTATTCGCAATCAAGAAGCACGAATTCAAAGCCTCTCTAAACAACTCGACTTTGCCCTCAAACAGGTTCAAGATTTGGCTGTTAAAGCAATTGAAGGTGCCTCAAATGCCAGTTCTTTCCAGTCATTGAAAGAAATTACTCTGGAGCAGGCAAAAACCTTACAGAAAACCAAGTGATATCAAATCTGGTTAATTACGGATAGAACCCCTCCCCGCTGTTCGTGGAGGGGAGCCAGAGCCTTTGATTAATTGGAGCGAGGCGGCTCGCTCCAAGCAACCATTTGTTTCGAGATTCGGATGAGCTGATAAGCACCAACTTTACCTAGAGTTTGGTATTGATGAGGCGCAAGCTTTGTTTGCTGCAAATATTTAGGCTCGGTAAGAATGAGTACCGAAGGTGGCTTAGCTTCAGTGGCTGAGATCGCTTCAATGTATTCCATTGCTGAGCTAGCTTTGGCAAAGTAATTTACCGGACGCTGGGTGTAAAATACTACGCTAGGCTTTTTGAAGCCAATCATAACCATCGGTTCCCCAGGCCGCTCAACTTGAGCCGCGATCGCGCTTAATTCCCGCAACGGCAACTGACGCGCGTTATCCATCATGAAGTAGGCGGGTGTCAACACAAAGATTATAAAAGCCATAAACCCAATCAGATTGGGACTCCAAAGCCAACGCCACGAGCGTCGCCACAACAGCACTGCGGCTGAAACAGCAGCAGCTCCCCAGATGATAAATCCCCGCACTGGCAAACCGGAATTTTGCACCAGTTGCTGCAAATCTGGCACAGCCGGATCGTATCCCAGAAAATTTGGGCTGTATAAAATACCACCAGCAAGCACCGCCAAAAATACTACGTTGACAATGCCACTCCAGAAGAGTCCTTTGTTCTTTGAGGTTGGATGGGAAGGTTGGATGAGAAGGTTGTTAGAATCCAACGTTTGAGCGTTCAAGCTTGACGAATCTTCTGTGACCACAGACAAGGGACGACTAACAAAAGTCATCTGTTCGCTGAACAAAAGCGCTACCAAAATCCCCGCTGCTGGCATCAGGGGCAGCACATAGCTGGGAAGTTTAGTTACTGCAACGGTGAAGAAGCCAAAGATACCAGCAAACCAAAACAGGGCAAACAGACCCAATTGAGCAGAACGCGGTTGTTGACGCCAGCGATCGCGTTTCCAAAAGCGCAGTCGCGCGATCGCTATCGGCAAATAAATCGACCAAGGCGCAAAACCAAGCAGCACCACCAGAAAATAAAAATACCAAGGGGCCCAATGGTCATTCACAACGCCCGTGAAGCGTTCAAAATTGTGATAGCCAAAAAACTTATCTATGTAGGCTTCCCCATTGCGCCAAATTACCAAAACATACCAAGGCACTGCTAGAGCCAGGACAATTGCCAAGCCCCTAATCGGGCGCATCTCCCGTAAAACTTGCCAGAAATTGCCTAGATAAAGTAGAAAAGTCCCAATAATTAGCACTGGCAACACAATTCCCACCGGCCCTTTGGCAAGAATAGCCAAAGCAACCAGCACATAAAACGCCAGATACCAACGTGACTGAATTGCTGGGCGAGACGGCTGAGCATAACCAAGAAAAAAGGATAGGATTGCACAACCCATGCAGCCAGTCAGCAGCATATCAGAAACGCCAGTTCGTCCCCAGACGATCATTTCAGGATTCAGGGCGATCAAAGCTGCACCCAGCAGTGCCGATAGCCACAACTGGGGAGGTGTACGTTTGCCAACGCTAGATTGCCCCGTCGCCACAGCACCAGAAGTAGCCCCAAAGTAACGCAACGTGTAAAAGGCTAACCCAGTCACAGCGATCGCACTCAAAGCAGAAGGCAGCCGCACCGCCCATTCATTCACGCCAACCGATTTATAAGCGATCGCCATCAGCCAATACACTAACGGCGGCTTATCAAAGCGCGTCTCACCATTAAAAAACGGCGTGATCCAATCTCCCGTCACCGTCATCTGGCGGGCAGCTTCCGCAAACAGCGGCTCCGTCTCATCGATAAGACCGATACTGCCTACATTCCACACAAAAGCCAGCCAGCAAACCCCTAGCACCCACAGAATCGATAGCGTCCAAGCAACGCCTGGATGCTTATCCCAATATTTCCACCCACGTCTAAGCGCTTGATCTACCCTAAATTTCATGAAATCCCGAACAGTCCCTCAGTAATGGGCAACCCCAAAGAGCATCTTCCCAGACCTTAATCTATCTGGAAATGCGACGCTCATGCTCAGTTGCAGGGGCTAATACTCTCGCTTGTCCCAGTTGCATTTCCTGACTCTGCCAGTACACGGGAGTTCCCGGTTATTATTCAGAGAAAGTTTGTCAAATTGTCAATTTGAAATATTGTCCGGTTCCAACCAACAACCGATAAAATTCTCATTGTAAAACCAGCTGCCATTCCGACACCTGACTATTCCACACAGGCAAAGGTGTCTCGCCCACAACATAAGGCCCCCAGTATTGGCGGGAGCCATCCTGGGCAAATGCCACCAGAATATCCCCCTTTTTTAGCTGGAAATCACCATTTGGTAGCGATACAATCAGTCCTTGGCTGCCACCTTCCCCAGGCGCAAAATCCCAGTGTGCAGGCTGCACAGAATAGGGGCGGCTGCTAGGTGAAGACAGCCCTGGAACAGAAGAAAATTTAGTCGGTGCCATAGCCGCCAGGAACGCCAGCCGAACCGGGTAATCGGTTTGATTACTCACCCGTAAAACCCCTTGAAGATCCGTGACTACGGCTGGTGGAATGACTGTGGGTGGGGAAACTCGGATAGAGTTCGACAACCCAGAAGTCTTCAGCTTTTCCACGCCTTGAGAATTGAGCAACACCGAAGGCTTAGTTTTCTTTAAAAAGGAGGCATCTGGCGACGCTGACTCAGTTTCTACCTTAAACTGCGTTCCCAACACAAAGAGTCCTAAAAGTAAAGCAATCAGAACTCCAGGGTAAACTTTTAAGCTCAAAAGCTTTTTCATAATTTTTAACTGCTTTACCCCGCACCACTGGCTAGCAATAACTTTCTCCATAACAACAAGCTGCTCTTGGAAGCATCGCCACCCTAATATTATTGAAGCAGGGTTATAGAACGCACGACATCTGAGCATGAAATATTTGCTCAAAGTCTGCTAATGCCAACTTCACTCGTCAGCCCCGATCATGCAAAGGACTCGTCTAAACAATTTTGTTGATGTTATCGCCGCTCGGCTGGGACAATGGCTGAGCAATCCTTGGCGGCGAATATCACTGGTTACTATTAGTCTGCTGTTTGGTGTCTTTCTGGGAACTGCTATTCCCACCACGTCGGGACAAACCGCTGAGGTAGATATAATTGCGGCGGGAATTTTGATTTTCTTCACTGAACTCGTCAGCCGATATGTTTATGGCGGGAAGCCGCAAACAAGACAGGCGGCTGTTGGTAATCCCCGTCGCAGTTTACTATCAGAAATTTTGAACGCTCTTAAAATTGGACTGACTTACAGCTTGTTCATTGAAGCCTTTAAACTGGGTTCGTAATGTTATCTCTGAGTGAAATTCTTAATCGTTCTTTAGCAGGACAAATGCCGACTTCAGCCGAGTTGGAATATTTGGCTTCGGTGATGTTATCAGATAAGCGGCGATCGCTTGCTTTCGGGATCACACCAGCTAATGTTGAGGAAGTTATTCGACGATCGCATCTCCTAGTGCGTGTCTACCCCAATCTCCACCCAGTCCCCAGCCTAGAAACTCTCTGGAACCTCTGGCTTCCCTTAGCAATGCAGCTGGCCCAGTCTCAGCAACAGTTGGGACATCCCCTGATCCAGGGAATTTTAGGTGGACAGGGAACTGGCAAAACTACCCTGGCCGCTATCCTCACCTTAATTCTCAAACACTTGGGAAAATCCACACTCAGCCTTTCCCTCGATGACCTCTACAAAACCTATAGCGATCGCCTCGCCTTAAGAGAGCAAGAAAGACGCCTTATCTGGCGAGGCCCACCCGGAACCCACGATATAGACCTGGGTTTAGCAGTTTTGGATCGCCTGCGCCATCCTGACGGACAACCAATTCCCATCCCCCGTTTTGATAAATCTGCCTGGAACGGTGCGGGAGACAGAACCCAGCCGGAAATTGTCCAGGGTGCCGATATTGTCCTATTTGAAGGTTGGTTTGTCGGTGTCCGCCCCATTGACCCAGTTGCCTTTGAGAACCCGCCACTGCCGATTCTAACTGCCGATGACAAGACGTTTGCCCGTGATATGAATGCTCGGTTAGAGGACTATTTACCCCTTTGGGCGCGATTAGACCGTGTGATGGTACTGTATCCAGTTGATTATCGCCTGTCCCTAGCGTGGCGACAGCAGGCAGAACGGGAAATGATCGCTGCTGGTAAATCGGGAATGAGTGACTCAGAAATTAACGAATTTGTCAAGTATTTTTGGAAATCGCTGCACCCAGAGTTATTTATCAAACCGCTAACCACAAATCCCAACTGGGTAGATTTGGTGATTGAGATTAATGCAGACCATTCACCGGGTGATGTTTATCCACCAAGCGATCGCTAATGCCACAACCTACTTGGACACCTCTCCATGCCCAGCTGCATCGAACTCTCTTGCAACGCCCGTTGATTCCCCGTGGAGAGAGGCTATTAGTAGCAGTTTCTGGCGGGCAAGATTCCCTCTGCTTAATCAAATTACTGCTAGATTTGCAACCAAAGTGGGGATGGCATCTGGCAATTGCTCACTGCGATCATCGTTGGCGGAAAGACTCCCAGGAAAATGCCAAACACGTAGAAAATCTTGCCTTAACTTGGGATATCCCTTTCTATCTGCAAATCGCTCCAGAAACGGAAAATATCGCCTCAGAAGCAGCAGCCCGACAATGGCGTTATCAAGCTCTAAGCGCGATCGCACTCGACAACGACTCCCCCTACATCGTCACAGGTCATACAGCCAGCGATCGCGCCGAAACCCTCCTCTATAACCTAATTCGCGGTAGCGGTGCCGATGGCTTGCAAGCCCTTACCTGGAAGCGTCAATTAAATTCTGGGCTGCAACTCGTGCGTCCCCTTCTAGAAGTCACCCGTACCCAAACAGCCGAGTTTTGCCAAAACTTTCAGCTTGCCATCTGGGAAGATTCCACCAACCAAGACCGAAAGTACGCCCGTAACCGCATCCGCCACGAGTTACTACCCTACCTACAAACCAACTTCAACCCAAAAGTTGAGCAAGCTTTAGCCCAAACCGCCGAACTCCTCCGGGCAGATGTGGAATATCTCGAAACAGCGGCCCAGCAGCTACTAGAACAAGCTATGAATCAGGGGTTGGGGACTGGGGACTGGGGGCTGGGGGCTGGGGACTGGGGGCTGGGGGCTGGGGACTGGGGGCTGGGGGCTGGGGACTGGGGGCTGGGTAAGAATCCTTCCAATTCCCAATCCCCAATTCCCAATTCCCAATTCCCAATCCCCAATTCCCAATCCCCAATTCCCAATCGACTAAATCGCCTC
This sequence comes from Trichocoleus sp. FACHB-40, assembly GCF_014695915.1. GTDB lineage: Bacteria > Cyanobacteriota > Cyanobacteriia > Cyanobacteriales > FACHB-T130 > Funiculus > Funiculus sociatus. Next base: position 68,475 of record NZ_JACJPF010000036.1, on the reverse strand, counting down.
GTACTGCGTCAAGCACCCTTGGCCTTACAACGCCGGGTCATCCGCCAGTTTCTCTCCTTAGTCCTACCAGTTGCCCCCAGCTTCGAGCAAATTGAAAAGTTGACAGCCTTAATTACAGCTTCCAACCGTTCCCAAACCGATCCGTTTCCCGGAGGCGCGATCGCCCAAGTCTGGGGTGACTGGATTGTGTGGAAATTTGAGTGTTGAATTAAGAAAATAACTCAACACTCAACACTATTTTTACGCTGCACTAAACTGCCCATTCATCAAACTAACGATAACTTCCCGCATCTGAGCAATAGATTGCAGCTGATAATCACCCGTTTCCTGAACCTGAGCTAAAGTGGACGCGATCGCTTCCAACTTTTGCCGCATCTCATTAACGCGATCCTGATAAGGCTGTAGCATTTCCTGATAAACATTCACCCTGCTCCAAAGTTCAGCTAAAGCCGTCCTCGACGAGAGCAAATTCTGCTCTAGCTGCTTAATTTGGTTGCGAGTTGCCTCTTGTTCGCCAGCTTGATGATCGATCATTCCCTGTGCTTGGCTGATTGAGAGGCGCATCTGCTCAACCTGACTTTCCAGCTTTTGCAGTTCCTCAGATTGTTGTTGTCGTTGCCCGTCCAGCTGACTCAGAACAGGCCCCAAATCAATTTTCTGGTTGTCCTGCTGCCCATCAGATTCCGTAACCCCCTGCCGTCGCCGTAGCACCCGCTGGTGCTGGTTCAAAATCTCTTCTCGCTCTCGCAGATTTCGACGTTGACCTACCAGCGTTTCGTCTAGCATTTGGTAGCAATCCTGCTCCTCTGCCAGCTCATTTTCCAGACTCATCCGGTCATACTCGCTGGCTTGGTTAATCTTCGCCTGCAACTCGTCCACCGTCTGGCGCTGAAATGTCAGCTCTTCTTCCTGGTCGTTGACAAAACGCACCACTTTTTCTAAATCCTGCTGCAAGTTTTGCACAACTTCTTGCAGCTCTCCTAATGGCATTTTCTCCAGGGCTTCCAGATCGATTTTCTGACTAATTTTGACATCTGCTGAAGTCGTTGCCAGACGGTTAAGTTGCTCGTAAAGCTCTTGTTGGGTTCGCAACTGGAGATCCTGCATCCGAGCAAACTCCTGCTTCATTTCCAGAGCATTCTGAAACACCATCCGTTCCGAACGCGCCTTTTCTAAAGCATTTTCAGCTTGCGTCAACTCCTCGGTGCGCCTTTGCAGCTCTTGAGTTTGGCGATCCACATCTCCTTGCATCTGAGTAGCGCTATTGCGTTGTTGCTCTAGCTGCTGCCAATGCCCGTTAAGCAATTCCTGCTGCCCATTGACAATTTCAAAAGCCAGATTCAGTTGTTCCCGGATCGCTTCAGTGGGCGCGATCGCCCCCGCTAAACGATCCAGCAATTCCCGAATCTTTTGCCCTTGAGTCTCATCTAATACCGTTCCCTGCTGATACTCCGCCTGTCGCTCCTCCAGCCGTCTTGTCTCGCCCCGCAGGTGTTCCCAAGCTCCCTCCAACTCTAGGCGGTTGCGCTCAAACTCCTCCCGAAGTCGCTGAGTTTCCTCCCGCGCCGTGTCAATCTCCTGACGCTGCGCCTCCAGCCGTTCAAAATCTTCATCCAACTGCGCCAGTTGTTCCACCCGCGCTTCCATTTCCATCTCGCGGCGGTTCAGCTCCTGACTCTGATAAGTCAGCGACTGCTTCCACTGTTCAATTTCTTCTTCCTGGGTTTTTGACTTTTCCAACTGGCGAGAGAAATTTTGCAAAATGCTCACCAACTGCCGCCCCGCCTCCGTCGGCGGACGCTGCACTTGTTTATTTCCACTCAGCTCGACTAACACCAAGACGCCAGCATTAAAATTATTGGCTTCATCGGGAGCGGGAATTACTTCATCAGCAGTCACCGCACTCCAACTCTGGTCAGTCCGCTGACAAGCCAGCAGTTTTAGGTCGGTCTTAAAACCCATTAACCCAGATTTCTGCTTTTGTACTTCTGCTAGATACAGCACACTGATGGTCCTCTTGATGTGTGTTGTGCCTGATTCTTGACCGACCTTTGGCCCAACCAGAGCCATAAGGTGACAATTGCGTAAGGCTAATACAATCGAGATCCTAACCTTTTGTGTCCCTGTTGTGGGAGTGGCAACCCACAAGGCTTAGAAAGAGAGTAATTGACACCCCGCTCTTAGCCATTATGAGTGGTGGTCAGTTTCCTGTGGAAAAACCCGATGAATCAGCCCGTATTGGCAGCGCCGTCAAGACTTAAATTAAACTAAATATATTTCGATTTTCTGTTTATTTAATATCTAACTTGAAAACCCGTCCAATCTCAACACTGTATGTCAGATAGTTTCATTTTCCGTTGAGCTTACCTTCATCAGAAGCAATCTCTAAAGCATTCGTCTTGGTACGAATCCAGATTCAGGCTAAGCATTTTCACCTCCCCAGCAGAACGATCCCTGGTACTGTATTATCTGGTTCAATCCGTTGCCAAAAGAAAAAGGGCATAATTGTAAAGAATTTTATAGCAGACATGGCCAATTAAATCAACACTTCCCCCGAATACAGCATTAACTTTTTTCTTAAAACGGTAATTAGGAGAGCGTTTTCATTACATGCAGGGAACGTTAAATGAAATTGATATACGCAGCATCCTGCAACTGATCGAATTAGGTCAGCGAACAGGGGAATTATTTGTAGAGGCATACAGCCATTCTGGCTCTGGTGCCTCTGAGAGTGCAGGAGCGCGATCGCGTAATATGCCGGGACGCGAAGCCAAACTAAAAGAACCAGGTCCCTTCTGGTTCGTTTTCTTCCACAACGGGCAAATAGCTTATGCTAGCGATGGCACTCTCAGCCTATCGCGCCTGCGCGATTACCTGCGTCGCTACCGAGCCGACACCGCCCTCAACAACCTAGAAGTCCCTGCAATTGATTCCATAAACGCCCCAGAGTACGGCTACCTGTGGGCAATGCTCGAAAATCATATCCTCACACCAGCACAAGGGCGCAGTATCATCCGCAGCATGGTACACGAAACCCTCTTCGACCTTTTGGGCCTCCACCAAGGAGCTTTCATCTTCGACATCGGGCCAGCACTAGCACCCCAACTAACCACCCTAGAAATTGCCCCGCTAGTCACCAAAATTATGAAGCAGGTGCAGGAGTGGAAACAGTTTCATCCCCACATCCAGTCCCCTGACCAATGCCCAGTAATTACAGATCCCGCCGCTTTAGGCAACGCCCTCCCGCACACTGCCTTTAACACCCTAGAGCGTCAGCTAGACGGAAAAACATCCCTGCGCCAGCTATCCCGATACTTGAACCGCGATATCTTAACCGTAGCTAGAGCGATCTATCCTTATGTACAACAAGGCTGGGTACAACTACTAAATTCCACGAACGACGAAACCATAGGAGCAGGTTTCAAACCCCCCCGTACCAAAGTAGGCGTAGGATTAAAACCTGATCCAACCCAAGAAACCCAAGTTCCTCGCGTTGTCTGTATTGAAGATGACGTTGCCATAGGAAAAGCAGTTGAATATACCCTAAATCAACAGGGTTACGAAGCAGTTGCGATTAACAATCCCCTGCAAGCCCTTAGTCTCGTCTTCCAACTCAAACCCGACCTGATCCTCTGCGACCTAGCAATGCCAGAACTAGACGGATATGAAATTTGTGCCATGCTCCGCAAGTCAACAGCTTTTCGGCAAACGCCCATCGTCATGCTGACAGGCAAAGATGGATTTATCGACCGCGTTAGAGCGCGAATGGTAGGAGCAACTGACTACCTAACCAAGCCGTTTGGAGAAAGTGAGTTATTGATGCTACTAGAAAAATACATTGGCCCAGGCGAAAAGGAAGTTATACTCCCCGACAGCACCTACCCTTCCAGCTTAGATCGCGAGATAGAACAAACAGATGTACGGGCCGGGTAAAGAAACACACAGCAGAGGGCAAAGAGAATTTTTTCCCTCCGCTTCTACTAAAAAATTGTCCCGGCTTGGGGCTTAGGCTTAGTTAATGATTAATCTAGGAATAGACTATGGACTAGGGACAGTGAACTACAGACTATCGACTACAGACACCACTGGAGTCATCAGCGCCGGAGCAAATCGGTATATCTGTAAACTTAGCCCCGGCATGAGTCTAAAGTTAGATGGGATACTTGAATTATTAGAAGGTCTAGGGGTGAACCAAGCGTGAGTCGTGAGCGTTCATGTTTGAACCGGCAGACAGGGAGGTAGAGAGTTATGAGTGTAGTTCTGGTTGTAGAAGACAGTCCCGCCCAACGGGCAATGATCTCAGACCTCCTAAAAGGAAGTGGGTTGACAGTTACAATTGCCACTGATGGCGTAGAAGCCTTGGAACAAATTCTCAAGTCTTGCCCCGATTTGGTGGTATTGGATATTGTTATGCCTCGAATGAATGGTTATGAGGTTTGCCGTCGGCTCAAAGCTGACCCAAAAACTCAGAATGTTCCAGTGGTAATGTGTTCCTCGAAAGGAGAAGAATTTGACCGCTATTGGGGCATGAAACAAGGTGCAGATGCTTACATAGCCAAACCTTTTCAGCCAACCGAGCTGATTGGTACGGTAAAACAGCTGCTACGAGGCTAAAAATCAATTAAAAATTAAAGATGAAAACTTAAAAACTTTTTCTTCATTTTTAATTTTTGATTTTTAATTAGAGGAGATGGGATGGTAGGCAATCCAGACTTTTTAACAAGCAGCGGTCAAGATCACTCACCGGATTTTCAGGAACTAGAGAGTCCTGAAGGCGAATTACATTTGCGTTTCTACGTTCCTTCAGGTAATGAGTTTGCCTTGGGAGCAAGTGGAATCCGCGAAGTGATTTCCTCGTCACCAGACAGGATTACTCCCATTCCCAATGCTTCTCCCTTACTATTGGGAACACTAAACTGGCGCGGACAAGTGATTTGGGTGGCAGATTTGGGTCAATTTTTAGGGGATTCCCAACCTTTGAATACAGATAAACCGGAAATTCCGGTGATTGCGGTTGAAGACCAGGACACTATGTTAGGTTTAGCTGTTGACCGTATTGTAGGGATGGACTGGCTTGATATCGATCAGGTGCAAATGCTAACCAACGTTCCAGACAGTATGGCGCCTTTTTTGCGAGGCGAGTGGTTGTTAGATGAAGCCAGCAATCAGTTTCTGAGATTGTTAGACCAAGTGGCAATTGTTCGCTCAGCGCGGTGGGCGGCATGAAAAGGCAAAAGTAAAAAGGCAAAAGGCAAAAGAAAAAACTTTTTTGCAGTTTTATATTTCTTTTTTTCTTGATTTTTACTTTTTACTTTTTACTTTTTACTTTTTACTTCTTTAGCTGGGGAAGGCAAATGAAATCAAGTACCGATTACTCACAAGAATATCAACACGCCTTTTCGGCATACACTCTGGGTAACTACGAAGAGGCGGCTACTATTATCGATCGCTTGGTCGAACATTATCCGGATGATCCGAATGCTCGAATCCTGAAAGGTCATATTTACTGTTATGGGTTACGGCAGTATGACATCGCACGGGAACAATATGAGTTGGTGCCTAGCCTTACTGACAATGCAGAATTTATTGATTGTGCCAACAATGGAATAGAATACGCTGTTTCTTGTCAAAACTACTCGGAATCAGTTGGTGTAGAGTCTAATCCGCCAGTTGAAACGTATGAGTCAGGCAACCACGAAGAATTCGCGGATGGTGACAATTATATTCCTGAAGGAATAGGGTCCTGGAATTCTCTGGAAGATCCAGACCCTAACGAGGCATGGAATTCCTCGCCAGCTTCAGACATGGAGACGGAAAATTTCGGCTCTCTAGATGATTTTGACTCCGGAGATTTTCAAGATATAGAGGCTTACCCAGAGGCTGATCCTTTTGGTAATCAGGCTTTTGAGAATTCAACTCCGGAGACACCAGCAAGCTATCACGATCCGTTTGTACAATCGTGGTCTGAAAATGATTTGGACGATCCGGTAGCATCCAACAATCCGGCTTTGTTTCCTATCGATGCCTTTAGTGAATTTGATGAACTGCCGAATGATGAATTTACGGGTGATGACACATTCGATATTAGTCAAAGTTCGACATATGAACTTCCAAATGCTGCTGACTCTCTAGAAACAAACAATTTCGAGCGCTTCCCTCTTGAAGATGAAACTCTTTTAATGAGGGCAAAAGAGCTGGAAAACGATCTAACTCCAGACGACAGTTTTGGATATGATAGCCTGGGTTCCACAGACGACACTGAACCGTATGGAACGATAAGTGACTCGATAGGCTCCCGAAATCGGTCGTTTGAGACTCATCCTTACCATGAAGACGTAACTTTTGTATCTCACTCAGACCAAAACGGCAACAGCGCTCAAGAGCATTTTGATTTTGAGGCTTTTGACGAAGCAATTAACTATGACTCGCTGGATTCACTTTCATCAGATACTCCCAGTAGTAGCGGACTACATACAAGTAGCAGCGACTTTTTAGACGAATTTGGTGATTTTGGCGATGATTTAGCTAGTATTCCGGATTTCGATCTGCAACGTGAAGGCAATAGTCAAGGATTCACTTCGGGAAATTCAGACTTGAGTGGAATTTCCCGGCGATCTTCGCCCAAAGATTTTGTCCGGAAAGTAGATAAGCGAATTCCATCTGGACAAGCTGGCGATCTGGGTACTAGCGTTCAGGATGATGAAAATTTCACCTTCACTGGAACTAGCGAACAAGTACCGCATTTTTCCCCAGATGTTACTAGAGCTGAGGCAAACGTTACCGTTGAGCAAGGGCCGCTTGCTTTCTATGAAAATGCTCCTTTAAAAAGAAAACCGCTGATTGCAGCTGCGATCGCAGGAGTAGTTTCCGCCATCGTCGTCGCCGTAGTTAGCCAAATCTCCGCCAACGCCTCTCCCCAAGCCAACAAAGGCCCCATTGTTAACCATCTCCGCAGCACTGGCTGGGTCATGACTCTCTTTGCAGGTGCCGCTAGCTTTGGCACAACTTTAGCTTTAGGGCGAATCACAACTCAACAAATTAAAAGAGCCACTGAAGACCTGCAAAACCAATTTGAATCAGTTTCAAGTGGCAATTTTAACGCTCAAGCTACTGTCTACACAGAAGACGAATTTGGCACCCTAGCCGCTGGCTTTAACCAAATGTCTCGCGTTATCCTGATTACCACATCAGAATCCCAACGTAAAGCCGAAGAGCAAGAGCAAGCCAAAGAAGACTTACAACGGCAAGTTATTCGACTGTTGGATGACGTGGAAGGTGCTGCTCGTGGGGATCTCACCGTACAAGCAGAAGTCACCGCCGACGTGTTGGGAGCGGTTGCCGACTCGTTTAACCTGACAATTCAAAACCTGCGGGAAATTGTGCAGCAGGTGAAAATGGCAGCGCGACAAGTTAGTAAAAATGCTACTGATAGCGAATCTTTCGCCCGTAGTCTGTCAAGTGATGCGTTGCGTCAGGCAGAAGAGTTGGCAGTAACTCTGAACTCAGTTCAGGTGATGACCGGATCGATTCAGCGCGTTGCGGAGAATGCGCGAGAAGCTGAAGATGTTGCCCGTGCCGCCTCTGCTACCGCCCTCCGGGGTGGTGAGTCGGTGGAAAGAACTGTTGCTGGTATTCTGCAAATCCGGGAAACAGTAGCAGAAACAACTCGAAAAGTCAAGAGACTTGCGGAATCTTCCCAGGAAATTTCCAAGATCGTCGCCTTGATTTCCGGAATTGCCTCCCGTACTAACCTCTTGGCGTTAAATGCCAGTATTGAGGCAGCACGGGCTGGCGAAGCAGGTCGCGGCTTCGCGGTGGTGGCAGATGAAGTGCGACAACTGGCAGACCGAGCCGCGAAAGCTCTTAAGGAAATTGAGCAGATCGTGATACAAATCCAACAGGAAACGGGTTCGGTGATGACGGCAATGGAAGAAGGCACCCAGCAGGTAATTGAGGGAACTAAACGGGCAGAACAGGCAAAGCGCAGTTTAGAAGACATCATTCAGGTGTCAAATCGCATTGATGCGCTAGTGCGTTCGATTACCGCTGACACTGTGGAACAGACAGAAACTTCTTCTGCTGTGGCTCAGGTGATGCAGTCGGTGGAACTGACCGCGCAAGAAACTTCACAGGAAGCTCAGAGGGTGTCAAATGCGCTGCAAAATCTGGTCGGCGTGGCGCGAGATTTGCTGACTTCCGTGGAACGCTTCCGCATCGAAGCTACCGAGGGAAAATAAGGGTCAGTTGGCGTTGTCAGGTTGGAAGGTGGGAAAGTTGTTAAAACATGACTTCGTTTCAAGAAGTTGAAAAATCTTGCCTGAAGACTGACTAACGGCTAATGGCTAATGACTGGTGATGTCGATTTTGAGTAGATTGGGTACATTAAAAGCAATCTACTCAAGAGACAGCACTCAGCAATCATCAGGACACACAGGCGAGACACCTGTGCTACGCACTCAGCACTCAGCACTGATAGGGACACTGCTATGCAGCCGGAACAACAACAGCGAATCATGGGCTACTTTATTGAGGAGGCTAAAGACCACCTCAACACCATTGAACAGGGTTTGATGAATCTGCAAAGCACGATTGAAGACCCGGAAATGGTAAATGAAGTATTCCGCGCCGCCCATTCGGTTAAAGGAGGGGCGGCAATGCTAGGACTCAATAGCATTCAGAAAGCCTCCCACCGCTTAGAAGACTCTTTTAAAATTCTCAAAGAGTGTCCGGTGAAGATTGACCAAAAGCTGGAGTCCCTGTTTTTGCGAGTTTCTGATACTCTCAAGGAACTGATAGAGCAACTAAGCGGCCCGTTCGGTCTGACGGAAGATATTGCCAACAGCATCATGTCAGGGGTGGAGCCTGTATTTGAGGAACTAAACCAGCACATGGCGTTGCTGGTAGGCGGGGCTGGCGGCATGGCTTTAGAGGCGGCTAACGGCACTAAGGCTGAGACACCAATGGTAATGTCTGCACAGTACGCTGGGAGCAGCGTTCGAGATGGGCAGGCGCAAAAAAGCGTATTTACAAGCGATGTGCTGAGCCAGCTGCGGGAGATGTTGCAGTTATTTAAGCAGCCGGACTCTGCCAGGTGTAGGGAAAAACTTCAGGAAATCTGCGGCAGTTTAGAGCTTTTGGGCGAGCAATTTGAGTTGCCAAAATGGTCGCAGTTGATTCGGACAACGGGAAGCGCGATCGCTAATCCAGAAAATTCCTATCGCACTCTTGCCAGCGTCGTTATTAAAGAGATAAAACAAGCTCAAGAACTGGTGTTGGCAGGTCGGGAAACATCAATAGAGCCAAGTTCCCAGCTAAAAGCACTGATACCGTTAACTGCTGTAGTCGCGACTGGTGAAACTCACGAAGCAGACAACTATCTCCACGGAGCGATCGCTACTTTTGAGCCAGCACACCAGACAAGCGATCGCACCGTATTGGCAGTAGAGGCGGGAAATCTCCACAATCATCACGCGGCCATTGATGGCGATCGCTACGCCGATACGCCAATCCAAGAAGAAATCGTTGCCTCCGTGTCCTCTGGCGCTACTTCTTGGCAGGAACAAGCCCTTTCGCCAGACGTAGATAATATGTTCTTTGAGCCAGCTAATAACAAAGGTCGGAGTAAAGAATCAGCCACCCACCGCGCCGACCCCAGCGGGCCAGAAGTCGGGATGGCAGAACTCAACAGCCTCGCAGACCTCTTTGAAGGCGAAAGTCCGGAACTAGATGAAACCTGGCAAGAAGAAGAAGTCCTCAGCGATGTTGGTCATGACCTGGTAAATGAGCGTCACGGGGAAAGCGATTTTGACGAAGAAGGCGATTCTTTCGATGATTTTTCCGATCTTTTGGGCGATTCATTAAGTGGAGTAGCAAAACCCTCCGCCACAGCCACAGGGGGAGACGAATTAACCAATTTATTTGGCGAAGACTTTGTAGACGAAGCAACAGTAGATGAGCAACCTTCTCTCCAATCGGTTGATGATGGCTTTGCCGATATGCTATTTGAGGACGATAGTTCGCTCAATACGACATCAGAAGATTTAAGCAGTCTCTGGGACGATAATTTCATAGACGAGGAAGAATCCGATTCACCAGAAATCGCAACAACAGCCACAGAAGCAACCGAACTGAGTGATGAAGATTTGGTTGTCATTCTGGCTGCTGACAATGTGGAAATGGCTGTAGCAGCGGCAGACTTGGAAGAATCATTTGGCGAGGATGGGAATGCTGTGGGTACAGATACCGACGAAAATGAATCTATTTTCGATGCAGCACCTGATTCACTGGAGTCGTTCGACTTTGAATTGACAGGAGAAACTTCCGACAACGAACTAGAAGATTGGGACACTCAACCAGTGATGTCCACCACAGAACCAGCAGATGACTGGACTGCGGACTGGTCGAGTGAAGATTTGCAAATACTTGATGGTGTTTCAGAAACAGAGCCATCTTTGACCAATTCTCCTGAAGATTGGTCAGATTCAATGTTTGCCGATGAGCTAAATGCCGATGCCGCTTTGAGCGACAATTTGAACGGCGGTATGATGGCAAATGACGAAAGTTGGACGACAGATGCTGGTTGGGAAGAAGAACCAGACTTTAGCAACTTGAATTTGTTTGAAACGCCAGTTGCTACACCAGAGAGTCAGAATGTTTTAGAAGAACTGGTGTTAGACGAAAACGGCGACCTTTGGCTAGAGGAAAATGGAAGTACCGCAGAGGAACTAGAAGCGTTTGGTTTGGATGGGGTAGGCGAAGCTATGCCAGATGAGGATGCGATCGCTTCTAGCGAAACCAATGCTGTAAATGATGTGAACCTTGACTTTAACTGGCCCTTCACTTCCAATACTGAAGACACCAATCCAGCAGACACAGAAAACGGGTCAGCAGCCGACTTGGCGTGGGATACAATCGACAACCCAGTTCTATCAGAATCAACCTCAGCAGACGAAGATCCAAACAGCCAGGAATTTAATCAAACTCAGCTTGAAGATCCATTATCAGCTTTAGATAATCTGGAAATACCCAGTGAATGGGCAGCAGGCGATCCATTTGCACTCTCTGAAACCTCAGAAACAGCAACCACAACAGATGCACTGGAATTGCTTGATTTAGACAGTCCTCACCCCAGTCCCTTCAACATGGATTGGGATAGTGCAGCCGAAAGCGCGACACCAGAGGAAAATGTTAACGAATATCTAGACGAACCGCTGAACTTAGACTTCACCGAACTCAACGAAGAAACCCCCCATACACCACTGGATAACTTCTTTAGTGAAGAACCAGAAGCAACTGAAACTTCTGACTGGGATAGCAGCCTAGACTTAACGGGCTTTAACCTATCCGAAGCAAATACAGATGAGGATGCTTTTGATACTACCCAAGACGAGAATATCACTGAACTGTTTGACACAAACTTAAGTGAGTCAGCAACCCTTCCATCCTCCGATGACTTATTTAATAGAGCCGACACGTCTTTAGAATCATCAGTTTTTGATGACGCAGAAAATAGCCTGGTTGTGTTTGATACCGAACCATCTTCAAGTACAGATGCGTTGGATTGGAATGAACAAAACCTGTTATCTACTGAAACTGACCCAGACTGGGAAATTCCCTCAGCAACCGTGCCACCAATAGAAGCCGAAAACATCGAGTCGATGTTCGGTGAGGATTTGTCAGCAACTACTGAGGCACTGGAACTATCAGATGAGGATTTATTTGCCAGCGACGACATGAACGCTGAGTGGGATATGTCTTCAATGGCACCAGTCGAAGCCGAAAATCTGGACAATATGTTCGGTGAGGATTTGTCTGCAACACCAGCCGAAATGGACAATATGTTCGGTGAGGATTTATCTGGAACTACTGAGGCGTTGGAACTATCAGAGTCAGGTTTGTTTGCCAGCGATGACATGAACGCTGAGTGGGATATGTCTTTAATGGCACCAGTCGAAGCCGAAATGGACGATATGTTCGGTGAGGATATGTCTTTAATGGCACCAGTCGAAGCCGAAATGGACGATATGTTCGGTGAGGATTTGTCAGCCACACCACCAGTCGAAGCCGAAATGGACAATATGTTCGGTGAGGATTTGTCTGCAATGCCAGCAGCCGAAGCCGAAATGGACGATATGTTCGGTGAGGATTTGTCTGGAACTACTCAAGCGCTGGAACTCGACAATCTGGACGATATGTTCGGTGAGGATTTGTCAGCCACACCAGCCGAAATGGACAATATGTTCGGTGAGGATTTGTCTGCAATGCCAGCAGCCGCCGAAATGGACGATATGTTTGGTGAAGATTTGTCAGCCACACCTACCGAAATGGACAATATGTTCGGTGAGGATTTGTCTGGAACTAGTGAGGCGCTGGAACTATCAGAGTCAGGTTTGTTTGCCAGCGACGACATGAACGCTGAGTGGGATATGTCTTCAATGGCACCAGTCGAAGCCGAAATGGACAATATTTTCGGTGAGGATTTGTCAGCCACACCCACCGAAATGGACAATATGTTTGGTGAGGATTTGTCTGCAACTACTCAAGCGCTGGAACTCGACAATCTGGACAATATGTTCGGTGAGGATTTGTCAGCAATACCAGCAGCCGAAGCCGAAATGGACGATATGTTCGGTGAGAATTTGTCTGCAACTACTCAAGCCCTGGAACTCGACAATCTGGACGATATGTTCGGTGAGGATTTGTCAGCAATGCCTACCGAAATGGACAATATGTTCGGTGAGGATTTGTCTGGAACTACTGAGGCGCTGGAACTATCAGAGTCAGGTTTGTTTGCCAGCGACGACATGGACATGAACGCTGAGTGGGATATGTCTTCAATGCCAGCAGCCGCCGAAATGGACGATATGTTTGGTGAGGATTTGTCAGCCACACCAGCCGAAAATCTGGACAATATGTTCGGTGAGGATTTATCGGGAACTACTCAAGCGCTGGAACTCGAAAATCTGGACAATATGTTCGGTGAGGATTTGTCAGCCACACCAGCCGAAATGGACGATATGTTCGGTGAGGATTTGTCTGGAACTACTGAGGCGCTGGAACTATCAGAGTCAGGTTTGTTTGCCAGCGACGACATGGACATGAACGCTGAGTGGGATATGTCTTCAATGCCAGCAGCCGCCGAAATGGACAATATGTTCGGTGAGGATTTGTCAGCCACACCAGCCGAAATGGACGATATGTTCGGTGAGGATTTATCTGGAACTACTGAGGGGCTGGAACTATCAGAGTCAGGTTTGTTTGCCAGCGACGACATGAACGCTGAGTGGGATATGTCTTCAATGCCAGCAGCCGCCGAAATGGACGATATGTTCGGTGAGGATTTGTCAGCCACACCCACCCAAATGGACGATATGTTCGGTGAGGATTTGTCAGCCACACCCACCCAAATGGACGATATGTTCGGTGAGGATTTGTCAGCCACACCTCTAGTTGAAGCCGAAAATCTGGGCGATATGTTTGGTGAGGATTTGTCTGTAACTACTCAATCGCTGGAACTCGAAAATCTGGACGATATGTTCGGTGAGGATTTGTCTGGAACTACTGAAGATTTGTTTGCCAGCGACGACATGAACGCCGAGTGGGATATCTCACCAGCAGCAATGTCACCCACCGAAAGTCTGGAAGATATGTTCGGTGAGGATGTGTCTGCAACTAATGAGGCGCTGGATTTGGATGCAGACAATTTGTTGGGCAGTGAACTGGATGCAGACTGGGATATGCTGTCAGCAGCCGTGCCTGAAGATGCGGACTTGACCCAAGCGGATTTGTTAGGTGTTGAGCCAGCCGAAATCGGAGATATGCTAGATTTTGAGGAGGATCTGTTTACTGCCCAGATGCCTTCACAAGATTTAGCGATCGCTACAAATCAGCTGAATCAGATAGAAGCTCTTTGGGGCTTGACAGCAGAAGAAGAAAATGAGATTGAGACTTCTGAAACGACTGAAGGACTAAGCACCGCTGATTTTAACTCTCTGTCTTTTGAAGAAGACAAGGTATCAACCGCCGAATTTTTGGGAGCAGATGAGTTTGACGAGTTAGATTCCTTGCTGGGTGAGGATGCAATCGGGGATCAAATAACCCCTGACCTGGTACTAAACAATGAGTTTGACGAGTTAGATTCCTTGCTGGGTGAACAGGAGACGGCATCAGCAGATATACTCGATGAGTTTGCTGACCTGGAAGCCTTACTAGGAGATGAACCGCAGGCCATTACTCCCAAAGCGAAGCAGGCATCCAAGAGCGCTGCACCCGCAAGCAACACTATTGATGATGAATTTGGGGATTTGGAGATACTGCTGGGGCAAGCTGAGGAGACAATGGGCGTACCAAGGAGTGCGAAAACCAGCTCTAGTCCAGTTCGCCCGGTGAATCGTACCCGCCAAATTAAGGTGTTCGAGCAAACAATGCGGGTGCCAGTCAAACATCTGGATAACCTCAGCAACCTGGTTGGGGAATTGGTCGTGAACCGCAACACCTTGGAGCAGGATCAAGAACGCCTGCGGCAATTCTTGGATAACTTACTGCACCAGGTACAGCAACTCAGCGATGTGGGTGCGAGAATGCAGGATCGGTATGAGCGATCGCTTCTGGAAAGCTCCCTCCTCGCCAGCCGTCAGGGTAATCGGTTCAACCCACGCGGCGATCGCGATTCCCAATCCCAAGATAATACCCCCCCAAATAGCCGATTTGGTTTGGGTGAGCTAGAACTCGATTTGTTTACGCCTTTCCACACCTTATCCCAGGAAATCATTGAGCTGATTGTCCGAGTCCGAGAGTCGGCTGCTGACATCGAATTCCTGGTCGATGAAACCGATCAGGTGGCTCGGATGCTCCGGCAGATAACCTCTCAGCTGCAAGAAGGGCTGACGCGAAGTCGAATGGTGCCTTTTGCCAATACAGCCGATCGCTTACCCCGTGCCGTGCGCGACATTTCTATCCGTTGTGGCAAGCAAGCAGAACTGCACATCGAAGGTCGGGAAACCTTGCTCGACAAAGTGATCCTAGAACACCTCTCCGACCCGATGACGCACCTGATTAACAATGCCATTACCCACGGTATTGAAACCCCAGAAGTGCGTAAAGCTGCTGGTAAACCGCCCGTAGGTCGGATTACCATCCGCGCTTTCCACCAAGGCAACCAAACCGTGATTTCTGTATCTGATGATGGAGCAGGTGTTGATGCCGAAAGGGTGAAAAGCAAAGCGATTGAAAAGGGTTTGATTACCCCAGATCAAGCCACAACCATGACCCGCTTGGATGTGTACGATCTGCTGTTCCACCCCGGTTTTACTACCAAAGACAAAGAAGACGAATTCGCAGGTCGTGGTATTGGGATGAACGTAGTTCGGGAAAACTTGACCGAAATTCGCGGTGTCATTAACACAGACTCCACGTTGGGCAAGGGAACCACCTTTACCGTCCGCCTACCCCTCACCTTAAGTATCTGTAAAGCCCTCTGCTGCTTGATCGACAGAACGCGCATTGCCTTTCCAATGGATGGGGTGGAAGATATGCTGGATGTGCCTCAAGAACGCATCCAAACTAACGCTGAAGGTCAGACCTGTATCTACTGGCGCGATTCATTAATGCCCTTCCAACCTCTTAGTGAATTGCTGACATACAATCGTCACCTCAGTCGAGGCAACGTTTACGGCGGCAAACGGGACGACGATATGATTTCGGTTGTAGTGCTACGCAGTTCTGGCAACTACATTGCCGTCCAGGTCGATCAGGTGTTAGGCGAGCAGGAAATTGTAATTAAGCAACTGGAAGGCCCCGTACCCAAGCCCCTTGGCGTTGCTGGTGCTACTGTCCTGGGGGATGGTCGGATTATGCCTATTGCCGACGTTCTAGAGCTGATTGACTTAGCAACGGGACGAATCGGAAAAGACCGTGGCGTGTCTCTGTGGGATAAGAGTGGTGTTCCTGCGCCTGTGGAAGTTCCAGAGGTTAAGACCGATCCGATGGTCTTGATTGTGGATGACTCGATTACGGTGCGCGAACTGCTCTCTATGACCTTCAACAAGGCGGGATACCGCGTGGAACAAGCCCGCGACGGTCAGGAAGCCTGGGATAAGCTCCGCTCTGGTCTACCTTGCGAGATTGTCTTCTGTGACATTGAAATGCCCCGCATGGACGGTCTGGAGCTGCTCTCGCGGATTCAGAAAGACCCCACACTTAGCCATCTGCCAGTGGCAATGCTGACCTCTCGCGGCGCTAGCAAGCACCAGCAAATGGCAGCTCAATTCGGAGCTAAGGGTTACTTTACCAAGCCTTATTTGGAAGAGGTGCTTCTCGATGCAGCGCAGCGAATGATTAAAGGTGAGGTCTTGCTGAGTATCAATAGCAACGCTTAAGAAAGTATGGGCAATATGTAGAGACGTTGTATACGTCTCTACATATTGCCTGCATTTTTATATTGGTTATGAGAAAAAGGACGCGATCGCATCTTTTGGACATCAGTTAAAATCGCATCTTTTGGACATCACTTAAAAATGATGGCATTTTGGCTCAACAAAATTAACCCGTACACCTGATAAGCTTATGAGGTTGTATTGAAGTAAACAGATCGCCAATTTCTTAAAAATGAAAACTTCCAAACTCTTGTCAGCATTTGTATTATTTATACTTTCTCTATCATTCGTATTTATAGTAAATCATATTCCTCTAACTAACGCCATTCCCGTAAGTAATGCTAACGAATCAGTTTTAAATGCACTTTTTAAAGATACTGAGGGTGCTTTTGTTCTATACGATCTCAAGAATAATAAGTATATTCGATACAATGAATCGCGCTGTCGCCAAAGATTTAGCCCCCACTCGACCTTTAAGATTCCTAACGCATTAATTGCCTTAGAAACTGGTGTTGTTAAAGACGAAAATGTTATAACTCCTTACGCTAGTGACAAGCATCCATCTGAGGCATGGTGGCCTGCCGAGTGGCAACAGGATACCAACCTTCGTTCAGGAATAAAATACTCGGTTGTCTGGTACTATCAAGACATTGCTAAACAAGTAGGCAAGGAAAAATATAACAAATATCTCCAGCAATTTCAGTATGGAAATGAAGATATTTCTGGGCCAATCGACCAGTTTTGGCTTGGCAGTTCCTTGGAAATATCGCCCAATGAAGAAGTGGAATTCTTAAAGAAGTTCTACAATGAAGAATTATCTGTATCCAAGCGCACAACTGATATTGTCAAAGATATTCTGGTTTTAGAAAAAACTAATTCTTACAAATTTAGTGGGAAAACAGGTTTAAGTGGGGTAGTTAATGGAAAAGCTTTAGGTTGGTTTGTTGGTTATTTAGAAAGAGAAGACAATGTTTATTTCTTTGCTACTAACCTAGAAGCTACTTCTACAGAAGCACTCATGAAAAAACGAATCCAGCTAACTAAGCAAATTTTGACAGAATTAGGGCTGCTGTGAAACCAATAATCTAGGGCGCGTGAACATAGAGTAAATCTGACGCTAGACTGGACAGTGTTGCCTAAAGTCTAACCCTATGTCATATTCAGATAAACCCCTAGCCTACCCAACTAGCCAAAAAGTCGATCAAGTTGATGACTATCACGGTACAAAAGTAGAAGATCCTTACCGATGGCTGGAAGATCCAGACTCAGACGAAACAAAGGCTTGGGTGGAAGCACAAAACCAAGTCACTTTTGAATACTTAAATGAAATTACAGTCCGCGAAAAGATTAAGCAACGGCTAACCCAATTGTGGGATTATGAGAAATTTAGTATTCCTTTTAAAGAAGGCGATCGCGCACTTCGCTACTTCTATTTCAAAAACGATGGTTTACAAAATCAAAGCGTCTTATACACTTTAATTTCCCTCGACGCTGAACCAAAAGTTTTACTCGATCCCAATAAGCTTTCAGAAGATGGCACAGTCGCGTTGTCTGGTGTTTCCATTAGCGAAGACGCTAAACTGATGGCCTATGGTTTATCTACCTCTGGTTCCGACTGGCAAGAGTGGAAAGTACGCGACATTGAAACAGGCGAAGACATATCAGATCATCTCAAATGGATTAAATTCTCTGGCGCATCTTGGACTAAAGACAATCAAGGGTTTTTCTACAGTCGCTACGATGAACCCAACGAAGTAACAAAATTAGAAGACGTTAATTATTACCAAAAACTCTACTACCACCAGTTAGGTAAACCACAGTCAGAAGATATCCTGATCTATCATCGCCCGGATCAAAAGGAATGGGGATTCAGCGGTGGCGTAACCGAGGACGGACGTTACCTAATTATCAGCGTTTGGTTAGGAACTGACCCGAAAAATTTGATTTTCTACAAGGATTTGGCAAATCCAAATGCTGAGGTAGTAGAACTTATTAACGAGTTTGAGGCTAACTATAGCTTTATCGACAATGATGGTGATGTGTTCTGGTTCCGCACTGATCTGGATGCGCCACGCGGTCGTGTTATTGCTATTGATACCAAAAACCCAGCGCGATCGCAATGGCAAGAAATTATCCCTCAGACAGATGAAGTCCTTGAAAGTGTCGGACTGCTAAATAATCAATTTGTGGTTGATTATCTAAAAGATGCCCACACACAAGTTAAAATTTTCGACCTAAATGGCGCATTTGTCCGGGAAGTCGAATTACCGGGAATTGGTTCTGCTGGTGGTTTTAGCGGCAAGCGCTACGACACGGAAACCTTCTACAGTTTCACCAGCTTTACCACACCAGCAACTATCTATCACTACGACATGGTAAGCGGAGAAAGTACAATTTTCCGCCAACCCAAGGTTGATTTCAATCCCGCCGATTACGAGACAAATCAGGTATTTTACAGCAGCAAAGATGGCACCCAAGTGCCTATGTTTATCACCCACAAAAAAGGGTTGCAACTGGATGGAAATAACCCAACATATCTTTATGGCTACGGTGGTTTCAATGTCTCTCTAACACCAAGCTTTTCTGTTGGGAGTTTGATCTGGCTGGAAATGGGTGGAATTTATGCGATTCCCAATCTGCGCGGTGGCGGTGAATATGGTGAGGAATGGCACCAGGCAGGAACGAAGCTAAATAAACAAAATGTTTTTGATGATTTCATCACCGCAGCCGAGTGGCTGATTTCTAATAAGTACACAAAGCCTGCAAAACTAGCTATCGGCGGCGGCAGTAATGGGGGATTATTGGTGGGTGCTTGTTTGACACAACGCCCGGATTTATTTGGTGCGGCATTGCCTGCTGTCGGCGTGATGGATATGTTGCGCTTCCATAAGTTTACGATTGGCTGGGCTTGGTGTTCTGAGTATGGTTCTGCGGAAAACCCAGATGAGTTTAAGGCGCTTTATGCTTATTCGCCGCTGCACAATCTAAAAAGTGAAACGTCCTATCCAGCTACGATGATCACAACAGCCGATCACGACGATCGCGTCGTGCCTGCCCACAGTTTCAAGTTTGCTGCTGCTTTGCAAGAGGCACACGCGGGTAAAAATCCGGTGTTAATTAGAATTGAGACTAAAGCGGGACATGGTGCTGGGAAGCCAACAGCTAAAATTATTGAAGAAGTTGCAGACAAGTGGGCTTTCTTAGTGCGTTCTCTGGACATAGCAGTTGACATTTAACATAAGGTAGGGTGGGCATTGCCCACCTTACTAACTAACTAATACCTAACAAATATAGGGAGCAATACGCTGGAAAAAATAATAAAAAAAATTAGACGTATGATTTCAAAATCAGCCGGAGTTATTGAGCAATCGGGGGTAATTCCATACCGGATCAAAAACGGTAAAATCGAAGTTTTGTTAATTACTTCTTCGACAGGGAAACGTTGGGTGATTCCCAAAGGAATGATTGAGTTTATGATGTCACCGCAAGATTCGGCAGCAAAGGAAGCCTGGGAAGAAGCTGGAGTTATTGGTCAGGTACTGCCTACAACAATGGGTACTTACGACTATCAAAAGTGGGGGCGTACTTGTCGAGTTGAGACCTTTTTGTTACAAGTCGAAACGGTACTGGAAGATTGGCCGGAAGCTAAGTTAAGAAAGCGAGAGTGGCTTAGTGTTAAACAAGCAGTTAAGCACATTCAGGAAGCAGAATTAAAGCAAATTCTTATGGCTTTGCCTGATACATTATCAACTTTACAATCGCCTCCGGAATAGCTTAAGCTATTGCTGATTCTATAAGGATAGCGGTAGCGTGTTTATTGCTCACCCTACTTACCTAAATGTATCTTTTGATATCAATAGATAGACATAACTAGCTGAGTATGCCAGAGCGCAAACAACCAAATGGCTGCCGTAAAATGTTGCGGCGCACTTTCCTATTTTTAATAGGTCTAGCACTAGCAAAAGTCTTAACCGAATTCTTTTCAATTGCTCAAAATCGCAGCAAATTTATCAATTTTCTTGGTCAATTATGGGAGAAAGCGATCGCTCTCTGGGAAAAGTCTCAACAAGACGTAACTCAACAGCCTATACCCCAAGCTATTGCCACATCAGCGCCTTTACCCAGTAGTACGCCTACACCAAAACCTACTTCTACACCTAAACCAACTCCTACCCCGAATTTAAAAGGAAAACCTGTAAAAGTTACTAAAAAAACTGTCGCCGGAGTGTATTTTTATCAAACCACAATTGACCTCAGCGACCCGGAAATTTTTCTGACCATTGGGTTAGCTAATAATGCTACTTATGCTAACACTCAAACTGCAACCACTGGAGATGAACCTTTTGCAAAGCTGGTGGCGCGTCAGAAGGCCGCAGTGGTTGCTAACGGCACCTTTTTTAGTAAAAATGAAAAAAAGGTGGTTATGGGTAATATTGTAGCTGGCGGCAAGTTTCTGAAATACAGCCGTTGGGAAAATTATGGGACTACTTTGGGGATTAAAGCGGGTAATCAACTAGAAATGATTACAGCGCGATCGCAAGGTAAACCAAATTGGGATCAACACTGGTTTTCTCTTACTTGTGGGCCAAGACTAATCAGGGATGGAAAAATCTGGCTTTCCCCATTATCAGAAGGGTTCTCTGACCCCAATGTTTTAAATAAAGGCTATCGCACCGCTATTGGTTTTCCAGCCAATAGAAAACAACTATTTTTAATTAGCTTTCTGGCTAGTTTAACATTGCAACAAGAAGCCGAAATCATGAAGGCAATTGGCTGTGTTGAAGCAATGAATTTGGATGGCGGTGCTTCAGAAGCTTTAGCCCATAACGGTAAAATTTTACTTCCGGCTGGACGGAACCTCACAAATGTAATTGTCGTTTATGACACTAATTATCCTGCTCCTAGCGCTTTAAAAACATCTTGGCGACGCTTTCAAGATGGCGAACGTCCTTATATTCCCGGTTAAGTTTCATCCAATAGATAGGATTATTAACCTCTCCCCAACCCCTCTCCTTGTAGGAGAGGGGCTTTTCTCCTTCCCGATTCTGGGAAGGGGTAGGGGTTAGGTCTGTATTATTGGACAATTATTAAAGCTGTATCTGTTAAGCATTCGCTGAAAGAAGTGGAATATTTTCAGCAAGGGGATCTTTAACATCTATCCCCTGTTTTATTGCCCAATACTCGCTTAAGAAATGAATTTGTCTCAAGCCGACAATTAAATTAAAACCTGGTATAAAAATCCACCAAACCACAAGCGGTTCTTTCATTCCAGCTTGGCGATAAAGTTCGTTTACAGTTCTATAAAGCTTGAATTGCACAATGTAAATCCAGGCAATACCGACTAAGGAAAACCAACCAAACCACCCCGGAACATCAGGATCGAATATCCATAAAAGCTGCGGAATTGCTACCCCCAAGACAAAAGGCGATAAACACAACGTTCCCGACCACCCAAACCCGTTGTAGCGGCGCAACTCTTCTTGAATAATCCATTTGTACCAGCCGTAGTACAGCATCAGCGTGGCGACGGAGAAGAGTATCACTTGCCACAAGGGACGGGGTTTACCAAGGAGTTTGTCTGTCATATTTGTAGCTAGGGATAAAAGGTTTTTCTATCTTGTTTACATTTCATAATATATAACAAATCGTAGGTTTGCTTAGTGGAAACTCATCCAATATTGGTGTAAACAAGCGTGAGTTGTTGGGTTTAACGATAGTGAAACTCAACTTACAAATTACTAAATAAGTGACTTTTTAGTTTAGCTATTAAACGAGATTAATTCTCGAATTGCTATTGCGGTTGCGGGTGCGAGTAAGACACCGTTGCGATAGTGTCCGGTGGCGAGAAGGACGTTGCTGTAACCGGGGAGATGACCGATGATGGGTGCGGGGCGACCTTCAGGGCGAGGGCGCAAGCCTGACCAAGTTCTGATGATGGTGGCTGTGGATAAAGGCGGGCAAAATACTAACGCATCCTCCAAAACCTTCTCCAGCATTGCACCAGAAGCCACGACATCACCCGCATCTGGGGGAAATTCAACAGTAGCACCTACCCAATATTCTCCTGGGCCGCATGGCACTATATGAACATCATCGCCAGTAATTACGGGCTGAAAGTCTGGATTACCCAAAGGCTGCGCCAGCCGCAGATGCAACGCTTGTCCCAACACTGGTTTAATATCAATAGACTCTTTTAAAGATGCCGTGAGGGGAGTTGAACCTAAACCAGCGGCTATAATTAGCCAATCACAATCTAACTTTCCAGATGTTGTTTGAATCGGCTGGCAAACACCATTACTTGTTAATTCATTCTCCAAAACAGTGACACCAAATTTGAAGTTAACGCCGTTACGTTCTGCACCGTCAACCAAAGCTAAAGTTAAAGCAGTTGGATCGAGTTGTCGATCTTGGGGTGAATAGATAGCGCCGATAATTTTATCTTTACTCAGTTGAGGACAGTTTGACTGTAGTTTGGCAGCATCCCAAATTTCCAGATTCCAGCCTTGAGAAGAGCGAATTTCTACCAATTTTTCCCAATTAGCTAAATCTTCTCCTTCAAAACAAAGCATGATAATTCCCTGTTTATTAAAGGGAATCTGCCGTCCTGTAAGTGCCTCTAACTCTGGAATTAGAGTTTCATAGCGCTGGATGCTACTTTGCCGCATTTTCCAGGCATTGCCTTTAAGTTTGCGGCTGATAACGCCCATTAAAACGCCCAGTGCCGCTCCTGTGGAGGCTTGGGCGGGTTGTTGTTTATCCAAAACTGTCACGCTTAGCCCTGAAATTTGACTCAGTTCATAAGCGATCGCAGCCCCAACAACACCGCACCCGATTATGACTACATGACTCATTTCAATTAAGGCAAAAGGCAAAAGGCAAAAAATAAGAATTCTTTATTTTACCTTTTACCTCCCCCTTTTTAAGGGGGGCAGGGGGATCGCCTTTTGCCTTTTTTTTAGGCTTTGGGAATTAAATTCAAGAAAGCATCAAACTCCTGCAATACAGATCGGAAGTTACTCACGGCTTTCTGAGAATTCGCCTCTTTAGCAGCTTGGTCAATCCTTACGAGATCGCTATAGATATCTTTTGCTGCTTCCCGCGCCGCCTCTTTGTCCTGGGGGGACAGGTTCGCCGCCACACGGTTCATGCTTAGCCGCAATTCTCCGAGGGGCCCATGAATGAACGTACCTACATCTACCCATCGCCGTTGTTGGATCATGGTTTGCAGTTCACTCATGCGAGCGCGAAATTCCTCAAGCGCTGGAACATACTGCTGAATCTGCTCGATCTGAGCAGGGGTGTACTTGGGAGCCGTTTTTGTTGCGGCAGTTACACTACTGCAACTGATCGTGAATGTGGCTACCAGTGCCAGCATCAAAGCCAAAATAGACCGAAAACGTGCTTTTAGCATTCTTTTTGCAATCAACCTCTCAATTAAGCGTCCTTAAAAATATTAGCGGCGAAGAAAGCTTAAAAGTGCATCACTTACCTTTACTGACCAATGCTCTTGCGGATAATGCCCCACTTCTTCCATTTTCGTCAGTTTGGCATCCTGAATGGAACTGGCGAAGCTTTGCGCTTGGCTCAAGGGTAGCCAAGGATCTGCCGTTCCCCAGGCTATCAGAGTAGGCTGCGTCCAGCTACCAAAGCCGGATTCAATTTCTGCCATTGACTCCTTTAGCTGGAGATTCCGCACGGTGTAAAGAAGGCTCCGCCCCGCATCAGAACTTTTGAGGAAGGGACGGCGGTAAATGTCTAAATCTTTGTCTTCTATCCTGTAACCGCTTCCACCTTCTAGGGTTCTGTCCACTAAGAGGGGGTCTTGGGTCATCATATCACCGACCAAAGGCAAACCTAGTTGTTGGATTTTCCAGGGTAACTTGGCGGTGGTTGATACTGGCGCGTTGAGGATTGCCAAGCGTTCGATTTGCTCTGGATGACGCAAGGCATACTGTAGACCGACAGAACCCAAAAATCCCTGGACTACCAGGGAAAATTGCTCAATTTCCAGATTTTTGATAAATTCTTCTAGGGCGTTAATAAAAGCATCGGGTGTATAGGCAAAGTCTCGCTTGTCGGGTTTTGCCGAGAAGCCAAAACCAATCCAGTCGGGCGCGATCGCTCTATATCCTTTCTCTGCTAAAGCGGGCATTACCCCACTCCAACTGTAACTCTGCGACGGCAACCCGTGCAGCAGCACCACTGGCAGTCTATCCGTCCTCCCAAGCGGATTCTCTTCCCGATAAAACCACTCCAGCGAACCTACTTTAATTAATTGCTCGTTCGTTGACACTATCTTTGCCTGCACATTTTCCGGTTGGAAAGAGCTTACCGCCCAACGCGATCTACAGGCAAGTCGAATCGATGCAAGGATTTTATTTAAAATTATAAAGTTCACATATTATCCAAAATATGCGATTTTTTTCTCTCCTTTGTTTAGTATCGTGGTAATATTTATTTATACCCTATTTCTTAATAATAAAAATCTATTTGTTTTTCGAAAAAATGCACATATTTCCATTATCTAAGTATACATCCAGAGGGGGAAATCGCATAGTATAACAAGTTACCATTTTGCATCGATTTAATAATTAAACTTAAAGAAGGATGCACCAAAGGTTGCTTCCGAAGGAACATCCTGATATATTAAAACCCCAAAACAACACAGAGAACTAAGTGAACGCAGCTGAACAAGCCACAAATATACAAGTCGCTAGTAAGATTGCTGCTGTTGTCAATCTGTATAAGTCTGAGTTTCCTGATGCTAAGGCAGACTTAAAACCGTGGGCAAATGATCCGGATACTAGAGAATTAGTAGATCCGGATTCCATCGATATCGGCTTTCATTTTCCAGGTAGAAGTCGATTATTTCAAAGTCGCAGCATTCTAGTGCAGATTCGTTTTTACGAAGATCCCCTAACCGGAGATCGCCGGGTCATCGGCGTAGAAGCGGCGGGATTTGACCATAAAGGCAAACAGTGGCGACTTTCCACCGTTGAGGAGTGGCAGTTTGTCGGGGAAACCCAGCCAGCAGCTGAGGTGGGAGAAAAGCTAAAACACTTTTGCCGACAGATATTTGAATTGTTCAACGGCGGCGAGACAGATTAAGAGCAACTACCCGTACAAGCAGCCGGATAAGAAGAGTGATAGGTAGAAGCACGCTTACCAAAGATAGTGTAACGGTTGTCGCGCATTTGTTCGTAAGTGCGATCGCCCATCCATTTCACCCCAGGTAAAGCGCGATAAGCATCCACGAACGCGCTACCCATCGGTAACAAACGCCCAATCTCTTCAGCTGCATCGCTTCCCTGCCATCGTCTCTCACTTTGCTCACCATCAATCAAAATCATCCCCATTTCGCAGTCTTGGGGTGTAATTCCAAAGTGACTCAAAGCCTCTTTGTCTTGCATCGGGATGTATTGAAACAACTGTCCCTTGTCTAAGTTTTCCAGAAATTGCACCAGAGTAACGCAGAGATTGCAATTGCCGTCATAGATTACGTTGTAAGTCATTGCGATCGCTTTCTTTTTTAGGATTAGCAGTATATTTCTATTTTGAAGCCTCTGGCTGCGAGGAGGGGAAAGTTACATCTTCGTATATATCTGCGATCGCGCACCGAAAATCTACACTTGCCAAATGAACCTCTGCGCCTTCGTCATAGGGATAAAGCACCCACAAACCCTCTGCATTGCGGCGAAAGCATTCCACCCGCATCCGAGTTTGACTAATCAGCACATATTCCTGAAGCGACTCCATTTGCCGGTAATCACTAAATTTATCGCCTCGGTCAAATGCTTCTGTCGTGGAAGATAGCACCTCGACAATTAAGCAAGGATAACGCAAAAAGTTATTAAATTCCCTATCCCGGCGATCGCAACTCACCATCACATCAGGATAATAATAAGTATCAATTGACTCAATATGAGCCTTGGTGTCTGCTATGTAAGTTTGGCATCCCCTCCCGCGCACATGATTTCTGAGCATCGCAAACAAGTTTCCGGCAATAATTACATGGACATTGCTTGCGCCTGCCATTGCATAAACTTGCCCATTTCTGTACTCATGCTTGATAGGGCTAAGTTCTTCTGCTTCTAGATATTCCTCTGGGGAGATGTGGTTATAACTTGGATTTGCAATCATCTGCAACTACCTCGCTTTCAGGGTTATATCCAGTTTAAGCAACCGAAGAAAAGCTTTAAATACGCGATCGCGCTTTACTTAACTCAAAACTTCTATAAGGCGGTGTATTCAGCTACAGTCCTCAACAGCAGTAGTAAGTCACAATATGCAGTTGCACGATTAGAAGGCAGCGATCTGGTTGATGAAACCTCAAATCATCGTCTGTGGCTTGGGTTCTACTGGGTATAAAATATTTTGTTTACTAAGACAGCAAGGTGCAAGCGTCGTGGGCATCAATGCCGCGCCTGTACCTGGTGAAGAATATGATGTCGTAATTGGAGAATTACGAGCAGCTTCTACTTTAAAAGCAGCCGGGATTCAAAAAGCACATACATTAGTGCTATCTGGGGAAGACGAGGCGCTGAATTTAGCAATTCTCACCCAAGCCAGAATTCTCAATCCTCGGATTCGGATTATCAATAGATTGTTTAATACTAGCTTGGGCGATCGCTTAGACCATACGCTCCCCGAACACGTCACCATGAGCGTTGCGGCCCTTGCTGCACCCGTCTTTGCCTTTGCCGCCTTGGGAAATCTAGCGATTGGACAGTTACGGCTGTTTAACCAAACTTGGCCAATCCACGAAGAGTATATTCATGAAAATCACCCTTGGCTAGGTCGCCGATTGAGCGATTTATGGGAGGATCGCGCCCGGATGCTAATCTACTATTTGCCAGTAAATAGTCAGATGGATCTGGTTTCTGCGGTAGTGTATGGGCAAGAATTAGAAGTAGGCGATCGCTTAATCGTTGGCACCCAGCCCAACGTCGCTAGAGAACGCAAACTGGCGCTGCCAAAACTGCTCAAAGTCTTTACCAACCTGCGACAGTTTCAGCAACACGCTCAGCCAGTTTTAATGATGACTCTCGTCCTACTAATCACAATTTTCATCGCCACCCTTACCTTCATCTGTTTCGAGCGACACCATTCTGTTGTTGATTCCCTTTATTTCTCCGTCGGTATGATTACTGGCGCAGGTGGACAAGAGAAAGTAGCAGAAAATGCTCCCGACAGCATAAAAGTCTTCACAGCCATAATGATGCTAGTGGGCGCTGGTGTAATTGGGATTTGCTATGCCCTTCTCAACGATTTTGTTTTAGGAAGCCGTTTCAAACAATTTTGGGATGCCGCACGAGTTCCCCAGAAAAATCATTACATCATCTGCGGACTCGGCGGCATTGGTGTAAAAATAGCCCAGCAACTCCATACCCACGGACATGAGGTTGTCGTAATCGAACGCGACTCCGACAATCGATTTCTCAACACCGTCCGGGCCTTGGGAGTACCAGTAGTTCATGGAGATGCCAGCTTATCTGCCACCCTGGCTGCTGCCAATATCCACAAAGCAAATGCCCTCTTAGCCGTCACCAGCGACGACATGGCAAATTTAGAAATTGCCTTAAGCGCCAAAGGCATTGCTCCCAAGTTGCAAGTTGTCGTGCGTACTCAAGACCCGCAGTTTGCTTCCCAAGCGCAACAAGTATTTGAATTTGAGGCTGTGCTGAGTCCGACAGAATTAGCAGCGCCTTCCTTCGCGGCGGCGGCTTTGGGAGGGCGAGTTTTAGGCAATGGCATGACTGGCGATAGTCTTTGGGTTGCCTTAGCCACGATGATTACACCCGGACATCCCTTTTGTGGTAAGCGCGTTAAAGAGTCCGCAATGGATGCAGATTTCGTGCCTTTGTACATCGAAACCAACTGCCAAACCATCCACGGCTGGAATGTTTTGGAAACTGGACTCGGTGCTGGTGATATTTTATATTTGACTATGCCAGCAAATCGGTTAGAGCAGTTATGGCGCGTGACACCCTCTCAACTTATAGCCACGTAATTTGGTAATTGGTAGTTAAATCAAAACTTTCAATTTGCTTCCATCCAAGCGATACACTGCTGCATCTGCTGGTGCATTGTCTTTGCGTCCGCATGATATCTGCGTCCATGACCAGGTAAGACCCACTCGAAGGAGTAGTTCGCCAGTTTTCGCATGGATTTAATCTGTTCTTGCCAAGAGTACCAACACACATCCCGGAAAGCAATCAGCTGATTGAGTCGGGAAGACCAAGCGAGATGATCTCCGGTGTACAAGAATAAATTCTTGTACAGCAAAACTGTGTGACCTTTGCTGTGACCGGGAACTGGGATAATCAATAGATCCGGTGTCAGCTGATAAGGCTCAGTACCAGTTAGCTGAATTTCCATATCACGAGTACCAGAAGTGATATCGTCGGTGTGGAGAATGCGCTGACACCCAAAATGCTCTCTATACTTTTTATGATCCGCCACATCATCTCTGTGGGTCAGGTACATATAACGAATTCCCCCCATCTCCTTTAACCGCTTAACTAAAGGTGGCGTAAACCGGGGAGAATCAACCAAAACATTACCTTCTGGCAGCACAATCAAGTAACTTGCCGCACCATAGGAATCTTCCGAATGATAGCCGCAATGGTAGACATTTTCTGCAACTAAAATTGGAAAACTCTGCTGCGCTTCTTTGATATCCTTTGGCTTCTCGATTGTACCAATGGAAGCGGTAGGACAAGCGAGGAGAGCTTGGAGACTACGCAATCTTTCTGCCTCATTTTCTGGCTGATGATAAACCGCTGACTGCTCATCAATGCGAGAAAATACTTCTGGAACCATCCAGCGGCACGTATCGCAATCAATACAAGTGCTATCGACGTAAAAATCGCCGTTCACATTTTGGGGACGGCTTTGAGTTAAATGAGCCATAATTATACCTAACGGTGATGACAGGCAAGAAGCCTATCACTTCTATTGTGCTACTGAGCTTACCAAGGTATGGGTTGGCGATCGCGCCAAAAACCACTTGTCGCACCATCATCAGGTAACGTAGCCAGCCAGACAATTGTATCAACGCCTTGCTCTAAAGTTCTCGGAGCATTCGAGCCGCCCATATCAGTTTTCACCCAGCCTGGACACACGGCATTTACTAAAATATTTGTGTCTTTCAACTCATTGGCAAAAAGCCGCGTTAGTGCATTCAGGGCAGTTTTGGAAATTCGATATGCAGGGTATCCTGTGTTCATCTCCGACAATTGTCCCGCACCCGATGATACATTAACAACTCGTCCATAATTATGCTTTTTCATCAGGGGAATTAAAGCCTGAGAAAGCAGCAATGGCCCGTATAAATTTGTCTCGATTGTTTCCTGTAAAGTATTAATTTTGGTATTAAATATGCTATTTTCTGCATCCGTAAAATCTCTAGCTATTCCCGCATTGTTTACCAAAATATCCAGTCTCCCAAACTGATTGCGAATAAACTGCGCCAAATGCTCGATACTTTCTGCATTAGTGACATCAAGCGGATGATAAACAACATCCAATCCCTCAGCTTGCAGCTTTTCAACCGCTGCTTTGCCATTAGTTTCGTCACGACTGGTAAGAACAACTTGGATATCTTTTGAAGCCAGTTGTCGGCAAGTTTCAAAACCGAGTCCCCGATTGGCACCTGTGACAATTGCTATTTTTTTCATTTTTATTCCCTGGCTTACATTTATAATTTTAGTTAAAAATATTTTTAGGTTGGGCCCGTGCGACTAAGCAAAACCTAATAAATGCTTGAAATGGTAGGTTGGGCGATTAGTACCAACCTACGCTCTAACTGGGGAGACGGGTGCGTTACGCTTACGCACCCTACGCATCTAGAAAAGTTTATTAAGTAACAATAGTTATTTCTCCAGCATCTAGATCGTAACGACAGCCGACAATTTTTAGTTTGCCTTCTTGGATCAGTTGAGCCAGCATCACAGAAGTTTCCTGCAACAATTCAACTTGATATTGAACATTGGCTACGACTGCATTCTCAACTGGATCGCCCGATTTGCCTTTTACCTTTGCTAAGGCTGGTTTGATGTCCTCAACAAAAGTGCCAATTCTACCAGGGAGTGGATCGCCTTTGACCGCCGCCGCTACTGCACCGCATCTTTCATGTCCCATTACCACGATCAGCTGAGCGCCTAATACCGCTGTAGCGAATTCTAGGCTACCTAAAGATGTAGGACTTACGACATTTCCAGCTAGGCGAACAACAAACAAATCCCCAAGCCCTTGATCAAACACAATTTCTGAAGGAACTCGTGAATCAGCACAGCTAAGCATGGCTGCAAACGGGTACTGGCCTTTAGCAACTAATTGCAAACGTGCTATTGATTGGTTGGGGTTTTGACGCCTTTCCTGCACAAACCGTTTGTTCCCCTCCACCAATCTTTTCAAAGCTTCGTCAGGACTAACTGGTTTAGGATTGCTTTGATATTCAGCAGCAGCAGCTTGTGGAGAAATCGCTTCCTGTGCAGTCCAGAGGACACCGCCAGCAGCAGTAGCAGCAAGACCAGCTCCTCCCGCGCCTACGAGTTTCAATAAATCGCGCCGTCCCACAAACCCATCAATTCGACTCATTCTAATACCTCAAGAAAACGTTATTTCCCGATCCCAAAAATGGATGTGTATCTCATTGAAGTATATTTTTGGATAGAAAAATTTTTTTTTTTAGTGGAACAGAAATAGAGGATAATGTATAGTGCCTCGGCGCGAAGAATGTGGCTGCGTGCCGCATCCAAAGATCGCGATCGCATTCATTAAGCTGTCATACATTTAATTTACAGATAGCTATAAGCACCCAAAGGTAAAAGTAACAATTGAGTTTTACAATTTTTAATTTTTAATTACTTGGTACCGCCAAAAAATCAGCTCAATAGCCCCGATTAATGCCTCTTGGTTTGATAAACTTGTATGGGACGGTCAATGCCTTTGAAACGAAACTCTCCCATTGCGGACAAGCCTTTTGTTCGCTTCAGCATTGAATAGGTTTTTTCACTGATAACAAATTCACCAGGCGGACAAATTCCTTCCATACGAGAAGCAAGATTAATCGTTGTTCCTAACACGGTATAATCTACCCTCTGAGAGCTTCCAACATCTCCAACTACGGCTTTACCGCTATTGATGGCAATCCGCAATTGCAGGGGTTCTGGAAAGAAGCGACAAGCATTGAGACGATCTAAACGCTCCAGCATTCCCCAGGCGGAGGCTACAGCTCTCTCGGCATGATCTGGCTGCGGTTCGGGAGCGCCAAAAAATGCCATAATGCAATCGCCAATAAATTTATCTAACGTCCCTCCAGCATGAAAAATTTCTTGCAACATTTCCTCGAAGAAGTTATTAAGCAAATGGGCAATTTGTGTGGGAGTTAACTTTTCCGAAAGGGCAGTAAAGCCAACAATATCAGCAAAGAGAATGCTAATTTCACCTTCTGAGGGAACCAGACGACCGTCTTCTAATGCCCCTTGTGTCATGATGTGTTGCACAACTGAAGGCGAGTGATAGCGTTCTAGTCTGTGGCGAATATTTGCTTCGCTTCTGAGTTTCTGTGTTAATAACCAACGTTGCACAGCTGATGCTACTAGATTGGCTAAAGCTGAAAAAAAGCTGAGGTCTTCTTCTCCGCCTTTAGCATAATGGTTAAAAGAAAGATTGGCATCGCCATAAAGAACGCCTACCACATGATGTTCATCCCAGAGAGGAACAGCTAAGGCACTACGAATGCCTTTGGCTAAAATACTTTGTTCGCCTACAAAGCGTTCATCCCTTTGAGCATCAGCGGTTTTTACAGCTAATTTATCAGTAAATACTTTTTGACAGATGGTGCGGCTAATCCAACTGTCATCGGCTGTTATATTTTCCTGTTGAGAGATATCTCTGGCGGCTGCATCAAGTAATTCAAGTTTGCCCGAATCATTAATATCAACTAATAGTGCCAAACGTTCGATACTTTTTAAATTGCGAAAAACGATTTCCTGCACCTGAGCAAAAATCGCTTCTATAGATTCAGCAGAATTTAGACTTTTAGCTATATCCACCATGTCTTTGAGACGATCGATTGCTTTTTGGTGGTTTGAGGAGCGATCGCCATTATCATCAGCCTGTATCCACTGCTGTTGCAGTTCTTCGGCACTGCGAAAGATAGTCATTGCCTCATCAGCCAGCGGATATGTTACTGGCTTCTGGGGTTGAGGAGGATCGGTGAAAATAACATTTAGGCAAATATGCCCTAGCTGAATAACATCGCCGTGATTGACTTTTTGAGGGGAGGTCAAAAGACGTTCATTTAACCGGGTACCGTTGGTGCTGTGCATATCCTCAATCAACCACCCCCGATCAGGCGCTTTCACCAAGCGGGCATGGTAGCGAGAAATCTCAAAGTATGGTAAGTACAAATCGCATTCTGGCAACCGCCCAATAGTAAATTCCTCTTTTTCTACTGTGATGTAGCTTTCGGTCTTGCCTTCAATTTGTTGGCGCAGCTTTAGTTCAGCCATGACTTCAAACCTCCTTGCACCACAGCGAACAAGAGGTGCTAAAAATCTCTTGCAAAGCAATATTCAAATAGCGCACCGACAAAAGCAATGGCATTTCCCCAGCGATAGCGTAAGCAGTAGTGCTTTTGAGCGCATCGCTGCAACCATCTTAACCTTGAGAAAATCCTTCTACCGACGATTAGCAATGTTGAAATTGGCGGTGACGCTAGAAAAATCGCACCTTTGGCATTAGGAGAGAGCAAGCGATCGCTTTGTCCCATTTTTCTTTTGATACTACACGCAGCTCCCCCTGATTAAAGGGGCTTTGTCGGATCTGCGTCTAGCCTCAAGAAACTGGTTTGGTACCATCCCTCTTGGTCTGATAAACCTTTATTGGGCGGTCAATGCCTTTGAAACGGTACTCTCCCATCTCCTCCAAGCCTTGCGTCCCCAAGGGAAGGCCCTTTTGGGGGGTTCGCGTCAGCATTGAATAGGTGGCTTCGCTGACGACACATTCACCGGGAGGACAAATTCCTTCCATGCGGGAGGCAAGATTAATTGTTGCTCCTAACGCAGTATAATCTACCCTTTGAGAACTGCCGACATCTCCAATTACTGCCCTACCGCTGTTAATAGCAATCCTGATTTGCAGCGGTTCTGCCAATACTTGATTGGCATTGAGATTTTCTAGACGAGTCAGCATTCCCATAGCCGCAGCAACAGCCTTGTCAGCATGATCGATTTGCGGTTCCGGAGCGCCAAAGAATGCCATAATGCAATCTCCAATATATTTATCCAGCGTTCCTCCAACGGCAAAAACTTCCTGTAACATTTCCTCGAAGAAAGCATTTAGCAAGTGGGCAATTTGTGCCGGACGCAATCTTTCTGAAAGTGCAGTAAAGCCGACAATATCAGCGAAGAGAATGCTGATATCAACTTCGGCGGGAACCAGACGACCATCTTCTAATGCCCCTTGGGCCATAATGTGCTGCACAACGGAAGGGGAGTGATAGCGCTCTAGTCTATTCCTAATTGTTTCTTCGTTTCTGAGTTTGAGTGTTAAGAGCCACCGTTGTACAGCTGAGGCGACGAGATTGGCTAAGGCTGAAAAAAAACTGAGGTCTTCTTCTCCGCCTTTAGTCCAATGGCTAGAAGGAAGTTGAGCATCGGCATAAAGTACGCCGACTACTTTATTTTCATCCCACAGAGGAACAGCGATCGCGCTCTTGATGCCTTTGACGAAAATACTTTGTTCGCCTTCAAACCGTTTATCCATCTGAGCATCGGCGGTTTGAATTGCTACTTTTTCATCAAATACTTTTTGACAAATGCTGCGGCTAATCCAACTACCCGACTCGGTGAGATTTTGAGAGACATCTCTGGTTGCGGCATTGAGCAATTCAAGTTTACCTAAACCGTTGACATCAACTAACAATGCTAAGCGTTCAATACTTTTGAGGCTGCGGAAAACAACTTCCTGCACCTGTTCAAAAATGGCTTCTATTGATTCAGCAGCACTCAGAGCCTTAGCGATATCTACCAAATCTTTCAGGCGAGCGATCGCTTTCTCCTTATTATCGCTGGAATCTTTCGCCCCATCCGCTTGTATCCATTGCTGTTGCAGTTCTTTGACATTGCGAAGGATAGTAGTACCTTCAGGCGGTACGTCTAACAAATCGGGTTTTACAGGAGCAGTTAAAACAACAACTACACCAACATCTCCCAGCCAAATAACGTCACCGTCATTTATCTGTTGAGGCGAGGTTACAGGACGTTCGTTCAATCGTGTCCCGTTTTTGCTACCCATATCCTCAATTGTCCAGTCTCCGGTCGCTGTCTTCAAAAATTGGACATGGTAGCGGGAAATTCCCCCAAATGGCAAGCACAAGTCACATTCTGGCAAACGCCCGATAGTAAATTCATCCTGATTTACCGTAACCGTTCTTTCCGTATCTTCTTCTTTTAGGCGTAGTTTAAGTTCAGCCATGACTTAATACCTTTTTGAAGCAAAGCCAACAAAGGAGGCACAATTCCCCAGCCCGTAGTCTAAGTATAAATTTATGCAATTTAGATGCACAAAACATTATTAGATCCAATGCGATCGCGCCCTTTCTATGAAAAATTGAGGGGTATGACCCCTCATCCCTAGAACAACAGTATCATAGTATGGCTGGTTTCCCATACCGGGTCGAGGTTGTAGCTATACAACTGCAAAAGACACTGGAAATAAACCAGCGAATCAGAGCAGAAATTGATTTTGTTAAAAATCCGGAAGATACTACTTATTTTTGGAAAAAAATCTATTATGTCAAACGGTTTACCTCCCAGCAGCGAAACAATGATAGGCACTTTACTAGACCAGCGTTATCAGGTGGTTCAAGTGCTAGGTCAAGGCGGATTTGGTCATACATACATCGCCCAAGACACTCGCCGGCCAGGAAACCCCACCTGTGTCGTCAAACATCTTAAACCCGCTATTAGCAACCCAGAATTTTTGCAAACAGCTAGACGCTTGTTTAATAGCGAAGCGGAAACCCTAGAAAAGTTAGGAAATCATGACCAAATTCCCCGGCTGTTAGCTTACTTTGAGGAAAACCAAGAGTTTTATCTGGTACAGGAGTTTATCGACGGACATACTCTAAGTGTAGAACTTCCACCGGGTCAGCGGTGGAGCGAAACTCAGGCGATACAACTGCTGGCTGAAGTTTTACCTATTCTAGAATTTGTCCACGGTAACGGGGTGATCCATCGGGATATCAAGCCGGATAATTTAATCCGCCGTTCCTCAGACAACAAGTTAGTTTTGGTTGACTTTGGTGCTGTTAAGCAAGTGCAGATGCAGTCAGTCCTTGCGCCTGAAGGTGTAAACGAGACTGTAGCAATTGGCACCCCAGGCTATATGCCCAGCGAACAGGGACAAGGCAGACCCCGCCCCAGTAGCGATATTTATGCTCTCGGCACCATCGGTATCCAAGCCTTGACTGGGTTAAATCCCAGACAATTATCAGAAGATCCTGAGACTGGGGAAATTCTCTGGCGACATCAGGCTCAAGTCAGCGACTCTTTGGCAGATGTTCTAGACAAGATGGTGCGCCACTACTTTAAATACCGCTACCAGTCAGCAACTGAGGCGCTGCAAGCACTCGCCTCATTAACCAATCCTTCCACTCCGGGGGCTTTGGCGGCAGTCTTCAGCCGGAAGATGCGCGGCTACTTCAAAGATGGCTCTGAGTCTGCTAAAGAGGCATTGCGTAGGTTCTCCGCCGAGACGAAGCCCCACACCTTGTCAGATGACGCAACTGCCCCTGTATCTACGCCCCAGCCAGCCATCCCCCCGACGCAGAACACAGTAACAATTGCTACTGGTAATCCCCCGACACAGAACACTGTGACAGTTGCTCCGGGAAGAGTAGAGATCGCGCCAGAGACTTCACAATCTAAATCCCCCCAGAAATTGCCGTTGCTAATCGGGGTAGGCACCGCTATTTTTGTAGTTACAATCGGTGCAATTTCTGCAAATCGTTCCCCGTCGCCTAATCCGGTGACGGCTAAAAACCAAATTGAAACAACAGCTAAACCTGCACCAAAACCAAGTTGTATTGTTGTTACTAGCTCATCAAATGTCCGCTCTTTGGATGGGCGTAAGAAAACTGGGGATGTTGTGAAATCAGGAACTAAAGTATCTGTTACTGGAAAAGAAGAAAGTGGCTGGATAGAGATTAATGCTCCCGTGTCAGGTTGGATTTGGAAAGGTCGGACAAAAAATACTTGTCCTTCTAAATAGAAAAACTGGGTTTTTCAGGGTGCATAGAAAAAAGTCTGAGGCGAAGCGATCGCACTTTTTTTTACCCTATACTGGTGAGCAATTTGGGAAGATTTACTGCTTCAATCGTCTTCAAATCGAGTTTTTCTGAAGCGCGATCAATATCTATGCCAACAATATTACCGTCAGCATCAAAGTCTACTACCAACCCCTCGGCAATTTCCTGTGAGTCTTCACTCTTGCTGTTGTTTAAATCAATATAAAGTGAGTCGGTTTCTGGATAATAATGTAGTTTCATAAATCTTCCTGTTAACTTTCATCTGGCATCACAAAATTTCGGTCTGGAAAGGCGTTGTGAATAGTTTCTCCATCCGCAAGTGTTACCACCCTTAGCACCCTACCAAATTCTGGTACTCTACCCCAAAAACGAATACGTCCATCTAACTGAATCTCGGTTCTTAACGGATTAGCTACCACCTGCTGGCACCACTCCCGCCGGAGGTAGGGACGTTTGCGTAGTACCTGCTCTTCAAAGTAGCGCGTGGTCTTCATCCAAGGTTAACAGTCTTGATAATAAAGTGGTACGTGTTTGTTGCAGTAAAATTCTATTTCCTAGCGTGTATTTGGCGGCAACTCTAGGGGAATAGCACCTAATAAACCTGTGCGAAAATCATTTAATATCTGCCGTGCTGTGCGTTCTACATCACCTTTATGACGGTGATTTGCCACAGCGTGTATATATTCTTCACCCGTTAGGGGTACTGGATCTATTCCGTAGCGAGACTCTAAAGACTTTACCAAAAATAAATCGGCATCTGGGCTGTTTAAATTTTTCAGAAAATCTACCAAAGCAGCTGCCACTCGTTGATTATCATAAGACGCATCACCGATATCATCGCAGATAGCTAATTTGAGGGCAGCAGATTGATTTTCTAACCTGGAAGGTAAAACGCCGGGAGCATCTAAAAGTTCAATTTGATCGGAAATGCGTATCCAGCGCAGTTGACGAGTCACGCCAGCACGACGCGCACTTTCTACCACTCTTTTTCCCAACAAGCGATTAATTAAAGCTGATTTGCCGACATTAGGAAAGCCAATCACAACGGCGCGGACTGGGCGAGGAAGCATCCCGCGATCGCTTCTTCGTTGATTCATCTGTTCCCCAGCTGCTTGCGCCGCTTTTGCCACTGCTACTATACCTTTACCATGCTGAGCATCAGTGAAGTATGGCGTTTCCCCTCGTTCCCTAAACCACTCTGTCCACATCTGTCGCACAGAGGGAGTAATCATATCCATGCGGTTAAGTACCAACACCCTCGCCTTGGTACCCACCCACTCTGGCACTTGGGGATGGTGCGTAGAGAGAGGAATGCGGGTGTCTCGCACTTCCAACACCACATCCACACGCTTAAGCTGTTCTTTGAGAGACTTTTCAGCTTTGGCAATGTGTCCGGGATACCAATTAATATCGGGAGTAGTCATAGAATTTTAGATTTTAGATTTTAAATTTTAGATTTTAGATTTAATCCAAAATCATCGGAAGCTTAGCAACTCCTTCGCCCCCGCAAAATCACGCCATATTTTGGGAAGAACGGGAGGTTGGGGGAAGAACCAGTAATGGTTCAACTCCCTCATCAATCTCCCCAAAAATCGCTTCAAAATCCAAAATTGATTAGGGAACAACCAAAACTGGGCAAGGGGCAAGGTTAATCACCCGGTTAGTGACACTTTCGGAAACGCCTTCCTCAGTCAAACCCAGTCCGCGACACCCCATCACAATTAAATCGGCATCTATTTCATCAGCAACGTCGCAAATTGTAAAAGCCACCTTACCTGTTTGCTCAATGATCTCAGCTTGGATGCCTAACTCAGCAAATAGATTTTGTGCAGTTTTAAGCAATTCGGCAACGGCTTGTGGTGAGTTCATCGCATCTGGACGAGGCGATTCCTCTACTGCTGGTTCTTCTACCACCGACAGCAACACTAAGCGGCTACCATACTTTTGCACAATATTGGCAACAACATCAGCCGCTTCGCGGGCTTCTCGACTTTGATCGACAGGAAACAGAACAGTCTTGAACATGGCACGCACCTGTAGGAACCCCTACTCCTGTAAAATGTGGACGGCGCTGGCTAGAAAAAACTTAACTTGCGATCGCACTTTGGTTTATCTAGCTTTTGAGGGAAAAAGGTCAAACGACCATTAACACGCTACTGGTGGCGAAATTTTTAACTAAGACGCAATTAGGAGGTTCACGCTGTGTCCAAGAAAACTGTAGCAAATTTAGCGGCATCTGATTTATCCGGTAAACGGGTACTGGTACGGGCGGATTTTAACGTACCTTTAGACAATGGCAGCATCACTGACGATACGCGCATTCGGGCAGCTCTGCCAACAATTCAGGATTTAACTTCTAAAGGCGCTAAGGTGATTCTCTCCAGCCACTTTGGTCGTCCAAAGGGCGTAGATAACAAATACCGCCTGACTCCCGTCGCCCATCGCCTCTCAGAGTTACTGGGTAAGCAAGTCGTCAAGTGCGATGACTGCATCGGCGAAGATGTCGCAGCCAAGGTGGCGGCGATGCAAAATGGCGACGTACTACTGCTGGAGAATGTCCGCTTCTACCCAGAGGAGGAGAAAAACGACTCGGAATTCGCGAAAAAATTGGCTGCAAATGCCGATTTGTATGTGAATGATGCCTTTGGCACCGCTCACCGCGCTCATGCTTCCACTGAGGGCGTTACTAAGTATCTTAGTCCATCTGTGGCTGGATACTTAATTGAGAAGGAATTGCAATATTTGCAAAGTGCGATTGAAAGTCCCCAGCGTCCTCTGGCTGCAATTATCGGCGGTTCCAAGGTTTCCAGTAAAATTGGTGTCATCGAAACGCTGCTGGATAAGTGCGATAAGCTGATCCTGGGCGGCGGCATGATTTTCACCTTTTACAAGGCTCGCGGGCTGAATGTGGGTAAGTCGTTGGTGGAAGAAGATAAGCTGGAATTGGCGAAGTCTTTGGAAGCTAAGGCGAAAGAGCGCGGCGTTCAATTGCTATTGCCGACAGATGTCATCCTTGCAGATAATTTTGCTGCTGATGCCAACTCTCAAACGGTCAGCATTGATTCTATTCCCGATGGTTGGATGGGCTTGGATATTGGCCCCGACTCGGTGAAGACGTTCCAAGATGCGCTTGCAGATTGCAAGACGGTGATTTGGAATGGCCCGATGGGCGTGTTTGAGTTCCCGCAATTCGCCAAAGGGACGGAAGCGATCGCGCGTACTCTTGCCGATCTCACTAAGACTGGCGCTACCACGATTATCGGCGGTGGCGACTCGGTGGCTGCGGTGGAACAGTTGAATTTGGGCGAACAAATGAGCCACATCTCCACTGGCGGCGGCGCAAGTCTGGAGTTGTTGGAAGGTAAGGAACTTCCTGGGATTGCAGCGTTGGATGAGGCGTAACGACTAAAGTCGCCTTGAGCAAACTTAGCCCGCGCAGGCGGGCTAATATAGAGACGCGAAATTTCGCGTCTCTACGTTTGTGTAAATATATTGTCAGGTTTCAAAAATAGCGATCGCATTTGTTAGTTGAGAGAAGGCGATCGCTGTAGTTAACAATGAGTGTAGCAATCTACACTCAGGGTAAATCCCCAAGAAAATCTATGAGTAAGCTGCAAGGTAGCGCTATACGCGATCGCTAGTTAAATTGGAGTAGATACAGCGAGTCGTGAATCCTTTCTCCAAATGCTGCAAGCACAACTATTGCAGGGGCGTTACCAACTCCAAGAGCAGTTAGGACACAATGCTGGGCGACAAACCTGGCTTGCAACTGATGTCAGTGTGTCGCCGCCAGAATTGGTCATCGTCAAACTGCTAGCCTTTAACCCGCAGATGCAGTGGGATGATTTTAAACTCTTTGAGCGCGAAGCTCAAGTTTTAAAAAATCTTAATTATCCCCGAATTCCCAAATATCGAGATTATTTTTCCCTAGACAAAACTATCGGCGCTGGTTTGTGCTGGTTTGGCTTAGTCCAAGAATACATTCCGGGGAACACTCTACAACAACTTTTGCATCAAGGCAAACGTTTTACGGAAAATCAAGTACGTCAAATTGCCACAGATATTCTAAATATACTAATTTACCTGCACGAATTAAGTCCGCCGCTACTGCACCGCGATATCAAACCTAGTAACTTGATTTGGGGAGAAGATGAGCAGATTTATCTAGTTGATTTCGGTGCAGTTCAAGATTCTGCGGCTGCTGAAGGTGTCACCTTTACGGTAGTCGGAACTACGGGATATGCACCACTGGAACAATTTTGGGGAAAAGCTGTACCAGCATCCGATTTATATGCGCTGGGGGCAACTTTAATTCACTTATTAACTGGCACTTCTCCAGCAGATTTGCCCCAGAAGAATTTGCAGATTCAATTTTCCCATCTTATAAGCGTTAATCCCACTTTTATTGGTTGGATTCAATCTCTCACAGAACCTGATTTAAGCCAACGTTATAGCACAGCCAGACTCGCCCTAAAAGACCTGAAAGCAGAACGCTATCTCAACACCCCTCTGCAAAAAGTTCGTCAGCCAACTGGTAGTCGGATTCAGATGTGGAAGTCTCCTACCGAATTGAAAATTAAATTTTCTGGAAGAGGGTTATTATTTCTTGTAGATGTCCTGGGATTTGGAGGAAAATGGCTACTAGCAGCAGGCTCGATAATGTCTCTATTATCGCTACTTTTTATGCTATGTTGTCTGCTTTTATTCGTAGCCATTGGTGTTGTGTCATTATTTTACTATAAGTTTTTTATTCTGATTTCCTTAATGTTGGCTGGAGTGTTAATTGTTGGAAACATTTGGTTGGGAAATAATGTACAATCTGAACTGGTAAAAATGTTATCAAAACTGCATTTAAACAACCTCAACTCCCTGGGCGATAATTACCTTTATTTAGACCAAGAAAGTTTTGTAATTGAAAAAAAACTTTTTGGCTTCTGCTATATTCGTCATCAAGGGCAAACTTCAGAAATTAAAAAGGTATATAAAATCGGTTCAAAGCGGCTAAACATTCAAACTAATAGCTGTAACTATTCCTTGGGGCGTAATTTCACTGAGAACGAGTGTAATTGGTTAGCTCAACATATACAAGATTGGCTTAAATAAGGGCAAAGCTACGTATAAGAATTTACGACTCATCGAAATTGCAAGGCGAATGCTTCGCCTCTAATGACAACAGATAACTTACACCTAACAAATAAATCATGCTGCAAACACAACAGGTATTACAAGGACGTTATCAGCTAGAACGGCAATTAGGGCAAAATGCGGGGCGACAAACTTGGCTAGCAACAGATTTATCAGCAGAACCCAACCAACAAGTAATTGTTAAATTGCTGGCTTTTAATCCGCAGATGCAATGGGAAGAATTGAAACTATTTGAACGTGAGGCGCAAGTTTTAAAAAATCTTAGCCATCCCAAAATTCCGAAATATCGCGATTATTTTTCATTGGATAAGGAGACTGGTGGCGGTTTACCTTGGTTTGGATTAGTTCAAGATTACATTCCTGGTAAATCCTTACGGCAAATGTTAGATGAACGAAAGAATTTAACAGAAAGCTTGGTGCAAAGAATTACCACAGAGGTGCTGAAGATTCTGATTTATCTGCACGAATTGAGTCCGCCAGTTTTGCACCGCGATATCAAACCCAGTAATTTGATTTTCGGAGAAAACAGACAAGTTTATCTGGTAGATTTTGGTGCGGTTACTGACCGCGCTAAGGCTGAAGGAGTAACCTTTACAGTAGTGGGAACCAGTGGCTATGCACCGCCCGAACAACTATGGGGACGTGCAGTTCCAGCCTCAGATTTGTA
Source organism: Trichocoleus sp. FACHB-40 (assembly GCF_014695915.1). GTDB lineage: Bacteria > Cyanobacteriota > Cyanobacteriia > Cyanobacteriales > FACHB-T130 > Funiculus > Funiculus sociatus. The sequence goes on along the minus strand of NZ_JACJPF010000036.1, from coordinate 25,970 downwards.
TGCACTGGGAGCAACACTCATTCATTTGTTAACTGGAACACCACCAGCTGAATTACCGCAGCATCAAATGCGAATTCAATTTGCAGATAAAGTTAATCTGAACCCCAGTTTTACCAACTGGATAGAAAAGCTTATAGAACCCGCTCCCGAAAAAAGATTCACTACAGCACGGGAAGCACTTGAGGCAATGGTAGCAGCTACTTCCCCCAGTTATATTAAAACAAATCCTCAAGAAAATGAAAATTCAGTTCGTTATGGCCGGCTAGCGTTTTTAGCTTCGATACCACTAATAATTCTCGGTTTAGGTGTCACTGCTATGCCAGATTTGTTGGATTCATCAACTAAAGCCAAGCAATCTGAAGCGAAACAATATGTTAGTGCAATGAACCGCGCCCAGCAAGCTTATATTTTAGAAAATAATCATTTTTCTAATTCCGTTACAGAACTAGGGCTTGGTATCCGCACTCAGACAGAAAACTACCAGTATTCAACTTGGGGGCCAGACAAAGCTGCATTTAACTATGGAATAACCCGAAATCCTAAGCTTAAAAGCTATGTTGGCGGTGCTTTCTTAGTACCTGTAAACGACGTTGGGGCTGCTAAGGGTGAAATGACAACGTTGGCAATTATGTGCGAATCTAAGGCGACCGGAATAAGTGTAATTCCAAATCCAATCATTATAAATGGTCAACCAGCCTGTGGTGTTGGCACAACTAAAATAGGTAAGTAAAAGTGTTAGTAGACACAAAAGGCTGGAAATTCGGTAATTGGTAATGGTAATACGAATTGCTAATGACTAATACCTAATGACTAAGGACTAAAAATGCTGCAAGCAGAACAGGTATTACAAGGACGCTATAAACTAAAACAAAAACTAGGACAAAATTCTGGGCGACAAACTTGGTTAGCGACGGATATCGAAACTGAAGAAAAAGAGTTGGTAGTTGTCAAACTCCTAGCTTTTGGTGGCGAGGTGCAGTGGGACGATCTCAAGCTGTTTGAAAGAGAAGCACAGGTACTTAAACAGTTGAATCATTCTCAGATTCCCCAGTACCGAGATTATTTTTGTATGGATGAGCGATCGCTCTGGTTTGCTATAGTCCAAGAATACATCCCCGGCGACTCTCTGAAGGAGTTGCTGAACTCTGGCAAAAAGTATACCGAAACAGAAATTCGCAAAATTGCCTCTGATGTTCTCAAAGTTCTGATTTATCTCCACGAACTCAGTCCAACGGTACTGCACCGAGACATCAAACCGAGTAATTTAATCTGGGGTGAAGATGGCAAGATATATTTAGTTGATTTTGGCGCAGTGCAAGATAAAGCGGCAAAAGAAGGAGCCACATTTACCGTTGTGGGGACTTATGGTTATGCGCCAATGGAACAGTTTGGCGGTAGGGCTGTACCAGCATCAGACTTGTATTCATTGGGAGCAACTTTGATTCATTTGTTAACAGGAACTGCGCCAGCGGATCTACCTTCTCGTAACTTGCGAATTCAATTTGAGCAGCAGGTGAGCATCAGTCCCCCAACTATTAGCTGGATTCAAAAGTTGACAGAACCAGCCCCAGAGGAACGGTTTAGCAGTGCAAAATATGCTCTAAAAGCGCTGAAAGAAGGCACTCTAATCAACACTTCTACGGGTATCCAGCCGTTAAAGCAAGCAGTCCCGTTTAATAATAATTCTGGGCAAGGCAGATTATTTGATTCTTCGGTGGAGGTGCCTGAAGAAATTAAGGGTTGGAATTGGGGTGCATTTCTGTTGCCTTATATGTGGCCTTTCACAAATAATGTTTGGATTGGGCTTATATGTTTGATACCAAATGTTGGTTGGTTGATGGCGATCGCGCTCGGTTCTAGGGGCAATGAATGGGCGTGGAAAAGTAGAAAATGGCGTAGTATTGAACAATTCAAAGCGCATCAAAGAGGCTGGGCGATCGCTGGGCTGTTTATTGGGGTACCGATGGCTTGGCTATATATCGGTTTAATCCGCTTTATGCTGTTTGGCATTGGTCTCTAAACTGGGTAGGAGTAAAACGCCAAACCCTTACACCTGAATCTTGACAAGTGATTGAAATGGTGAACGGCTTATCCTGCATTCCCTCTAAAAACACCCCATCTTCTGGTTCCCAGCCTGGGACTAGGAACGAGAAAATAGCGTTTCTAACTCATTGCATCAGGATTCACAGGAACCGAAGCATTTACTAAAGGCAACAGGGGGCCGCTTTGTTCCTGCCCATTTGTCGCCAATTCGCTGTGACACAGATAAACTCGCTCCCCCACGCGCCCTAGTAAATCTAGTAAAATTCGCCGCAGCCTTTGCTCATCAGCTACTTGCGTATCTTGTTCCCTAATTGGCTCTCCTGACCAATCCTTGAGAAACAAAGGCGCACCAAATAGGGTAGCAGCACCGCCCTTTGACCACAGGGGAGAACCCGCATCTAGCCAAAATTGCCAGCGGTGGAACCGTCGAGAAGCTCGGTATTGAAAGATTGTAGCCAAAGTAACAGCGCGACTACTCAGACCTAGCCGACGAACTGGGTAAGGGTTGGCGGTGACGGTACCGCGACGCAACAGGCAAATGAAGCGTTCAATGGTGTCGCGATCGCTATCGCCTCCTCCGCTTTTTTGTCGCAGTCGTCCCTCGACTTCCCAGTAATGTTGCGCGGTTTCCATCAGTTCGCGTAAGGCTGCTAGTTGGTCGTAGGGGAGATTGCTACCTTTCCACAAAAACTGCTGAATTGCCCGGTCAAGCAGGGCGACGTAGTTGGGAATTAGACGCTGTTGTTGCTGACTTTGCTGTTGCTCTATCCACCCCAAAATCTGCTCGTAGGCTTTACAGGCAGAGTGTCCCAGCCGATCCCATCGCGGGAAATTTGTCACAGGTAGCAAACGGGGTTGCTCTGGATCTGGGGAATAGCAGTAATCTGCCAATAAACCTGCCCGTACTGGATCGATGGCTGGGGATTGGTGATTAGAGATTGGTGAAGAGGCAAATTCTTCCCCCACTCCCCAGTCAAGAGTCAACAATCCCCAGTCCCTAGTTGGACTAAGTACGACTAACATTTCTGCCACGGCATCCCGGTTTACCAATCGCCCCAAGCCTGGATAAATTAGAGCTAAGAGTGTCAGCAACGCCCGGATTGTGGGGGAACTAATTAGGGGGCGCTGGTCGTTAAGGGACTCTACCGGGATACCTTTGCTTGTGAGAATTTCGACTAGGGTATAGCGGGCGATCGCATCCAAACCAGGCGCAATTACTGCCACATCGGAAGGCTGCACTTGTCCACTTTGTACAGCTTCGGCGATCGCTTCCCCAGTTTGCCGCAACAACTGAGCGCGGGACGTGGTTTGAATCAACTGTACCGACTCTGGTAAGCTCAACATATACATCGGATCGCGCACCGTCTCTACGATTGGCTCTCCGTAAACTGCCCCTATATTCTCAGCGCGATCGCTCAAAATTTCTACCCGACAGCGCGAAGCTAGACGAGCCAGGTAATTCGGATCGGCATTCAAACCCAATCGCACCGCTCCATCCGGATTATAAGTAAACGCTCCAACCGCTCCGTTATCCAAAAGAAAATTAAATAAATCGCCAGCTATAGCTGGGTAATCATCCACATCATCCGCCAACACCCCTTGATAGCGGCGAATTAAATGCTGCTGATAAGTTTCATCTGGCAGCAGATACCGCCAATAAAGTTCGCATATAATCCCATAAGTCAGCAAACCCCTCTCCAGACACCATCCCCGCCAGCCAAGCAGTAAATTTCCTACATCAGTCCAATTAATAGCTGAATCTTCAACGCTTTCCCCATCCTCCTCCCTCTGTGTTAATGGGAGTAAGATACCTTGTTCAAGAATAGAGGGAATGTCCTCAAGTGGTGTCCCACTAATAGCCGCTAGCTGCAACAAGTCCAGAATCCGACGCACCACACGATACTCGCTTACTCCCAGCATCTGTAAGCTGCCTTTATCCAACTCAGAACGCCACAGCCGAGTAGCTAACTCCTGCTCAGTTTCCGGGCGTAGCCGGACTGGAAATTGCGCCCTTAAATTCAATCGCCCAATTAGCAAAGGCCAAAACAGTATAATTTCATCCTGAAAAAACCCTAAAGGTGTCTTAGATTGAATTGGATACCGCCCGTCTGTCGCAGCAGCCAAACGGTCAGCTAATTCGCTCCGGTTATCATCATTAGCAGCAAACACCAAAATCGATCTTTCCGAGTCCCGTCGCCTCCTCCTCCCCTGAGTTGACGGCGAAAGTCGGTTCTGTTGCGATCGCACCTCCACCCACTGACAAAACTGATTCACCAGGCGAGTTGTCTTACCACTTCGGGTTGATCCTCTGATCCAGTTTGGCTGAGATTGGGTTAACATTGCTAAACGCTGGGGATACTTTTAATTTAATACTCTGTTTCTGTTATGAAACTACCTTTCTTTACACAGCTCCGCTCGTCCTTAGACGCTGCCAGCCAGTGGTACATCCGGACACCAGAAAGGGCCTTGGAGCGGGCATACAAAGCAGCTTTAATGATTAAAGCAATTGAAGACGAACATTTTGACGGCAACAAAATATCTTCTGACTCCAAAAAATACCGCGAAAATGCCCTGTCTTATTTCATAATTAAGCTTAATAAGTATTTAAAGGATGCTAGGTTAAGTTTGTCAGAATTTCATTCTAGCACTTCAATTGTTAGCCTAGCAAATCAAAATAGAACCAGATCCACACTCGATGGCTCGGAATACAGAAACGTTGCCGAACTGGAAAATAGAGAAACTCAATCAATAACTTTAGAAAAACTCAAGTTTATTGACGATGTGATATCTAAATACCAGTCTCAACCAAAACGTTCTTCATCGCCATCACCATCGTCATCGTCAGCCTTGATGCCAGTTTCTCAATCTAAACTTGTAGAAGCCAACCTTGATAAAGGAGAATTATATAATCAGCCAGTTTACTTTGATAAAAGCAAAGTAATCGGAGAAGCTGAGACAATGACTGATACAACAAGTTTTGTCCCCAGGTCAATCTTGAGTACCTTGGATCGGCTTAAAAGAGACTTCAACCCAAAATCAGAAGAGGAAGTTGTTAAAAACTTTCGGATATCTCAAACAAAAACAATAATTTCTATTAGGTTCATTTTAGTTTTGATTTTAGTTCCTCTGTTGACTCAGCAGGTAACTAAAACCTTTCTAGTAGCACCTCTTGTTGAGCGCGTCAGAGATGAAAACAAAACTGAAATTTTCTTAAATGTTGATTTGGAAGAAGAAGCTTTTCACGATTTGCAAAGATTTGAGCAACTATTAAAGTTTAGAACTTTGGTAGGTCTAGCTCCGAAGTTGTCACCGGAAGAAATGGAAGAGGAAGTCAAAGAAAAGGCATTTGAACTGACTGAAGAATACCGTCACAAAAGCGCTAATGCCATAAAAAATGTTTTTGCTGATATATTTGCGGCTGGGGCTTTTTACGTTTTACTGATTAACAGTCGTAGGGAAATTGAGATTTTTAAAGGTTTTATAGATGATGTTGTTTATGGACTGAGTGACAGTGCTAAAGCTTTTATTATTATTTTGTTTACTGATGTCTTCGTAGGATTTCACTCCCCTCACGGCTGGGAAGTGATTTTAGAAGGAATATCAAGGCACTTAGGCTTGCCGGAAAACAGAGACTTCAACTATTTATTTATCGCCACTTTTCCAGTGATTCTGGACACGATTTTTAAGTATTGGATTTTCCGTTACTTAAACCGAATTTCACCTTCAGCAGTTGCTACTTATCGGAATATGAATGAATGAAGGGACTGGGGATTGGGGATTGGGAATGCGTCCTCAAGGGACTGGAGATTTCTCGTTACTAGATAGTCCCCTGGGAAAGAGGTAATTTTTAATTTTTAATTTCTCTTTGATAGTGGGGACGGCAAGGTGTACCCCAGCAAACCTGCTGCGGTGGAATGTTGCCAAAAACGCTGCTGCGCGCGCCTATTACCGAATATGCACCGATTTCCACCCCAGGGGCAATGAAGCAATCGGTGGCAATCCAAGCACCGTTGCCAATGGTAATGCCGGATGTTATTAGGTTGAAAGTTGGATCGTGGATGTCGTGACTGCCAGTGCAGAGGTAGCTTTTTTGGGAAACTACACAGTGCTGACCAATGCGAATCTGGTCAAGGCTGTAGAAAACGACATCATCGCCAATCCAACTGTAATCGCCAATTTCCACTTTCCAGGGAAAGGTGAAGCGGGCGGTGGGGCGGATAATGACACCTTTGCCGATTTTGGCACCAAACAGCCGCAGTAGGGAGCAGCGTAAGCTGTTGACGGGATGGGGAGTCAAGGGGAATGCGATCGCTTGCACCAACCACCAGAGCAGCACAAACCAGCCTGGTCTTCCCCTGTCAAACCAAGATTGGTCGTAGCGGCGTAAATCTACCAATATCTCGTCTAAAGCTGGCTTTGGCTCCCCTGGTTCCAACACTCTAGACGCTCCCTGTTAACGAATCCGGCTCTTTTACAGGCTGGGGAGGCGCTTTCGGTGTCGCCGCTGCTACGTTCAACTGACCGCCAAACTGCATCAATTCATACAGCTTGATGCCAATTTGATACTCGTACTGACTCATCAGCCGCGCATATATATATCCTGGTTTGCCATCCAAAAAGCCAAGCTGAATAAAGTAAATCAAAATAAACCGGATAAACGGTTTAAAAGGTAGCCGTACCCAGACTTTTTTCAGAAAACGCTTGCGCTGCACCGCGTCGCCAAATAAATTAGCACCAATGGTACCGCTTTCGTCTTTTCCTGTGAGGATATTGAGATAAACGCGGGCTTCCCAGTTAGAGTAGCGATTATGCCTTTCCAGCCAGTGAAATACGTCCCGAAAGTCGATGTGCAGCATATCGTTTTTCAGATAGCCGACTGAACCTGGTAGCACAACGTGTTCGTGAACTTCGTTGTCGCCAGTGTTGCGAATTTCTTCTGTCCCCAAGTTTTCGTAGCGCCCGTTTTTGTGCTTAAACAAGCGTAAATTCCAGTCGGGATATCTACCCCCGTGCTGAATCCATTTGCCAAGAAAAAAGACTTTGCGGTTGAGGTAGTAACCCTCGTATTCGGGATTCTGAATCGCAGTAGCAATTTCGTCCCAGAGTTCCGGAGTAATGCGTTCGTCACAATCGACAATTAATACCCAATCGTTGCGGAAAGGCAGATTGTCTAATGCCCAGTTTTTCTTTTTCGGCCAGCGACCGTTGAAGTGAAATTGGACGACGTTCGCGCCGTAACTTTCAGAAATTTCTATAGAGCGATCGCTACTTTGGGAATCCACCACAAATACTTCATCAGCCCTGGCAACGCTTTCCAGGCAAGCCGGTAGATTTGCTTGTTCGTTTTTAGCGGGAATCAGAACCGATACGGGGAGTTTGGAGGCATTCATAAGAAAAGGCAACAGGTAATAGGTAAAACGCAAAAATGTAAAGGTAAATATTTCCCGCAGGATTAATTAAAGATTAAGTTTTAATCTTTTTTACAGGTGTAGAAATCATACCTTTAATCGCCGCTATCAAATAACCAATTTGACCGTAGGCATACACCAGACTGTCGAAGCGTTGGGCAGGATCGTCAAAGTTTTTTACGGAATTATATAAACCGCGCATTATTCGGTCGCTTCCTCTTAATAGCTGGGCTGGCCCGGCTTGACCGGAAAGTTGTTCGCGGTAACATTCACTAATGCCTTGCCACCAGCCTCGACTGAAAAACCAGGCTCGTTGAAGGCGTTCGGGGGAAACATTATGGGCAACTAAGGCATCAGGCAGATAGGCAACTTGCCAACCGAGTTTTAGCGCCCGTTCTGTCATGTGTAATTCTTCATTTGATAGCAGATTTTTACCGACCCGACCCAGATTAAGATCGAAACCACCAATTTCTTCTAGAAAGGTGCGCCGGATTGAGTAATTTAAGCCTCTGGGGGTCATACCGGGCTGTTTGATATAAATGACGCTCGCTCCTAGGTCGTATGCTCCCAGGTTGCCAGATAAGCCGGAGGAAAGCCACTGAGGGGGTTTTATGCCATCAGGCCAGAGTAAGGTAACTTTGCCCCCAGCAATGGCTAATTTTTCATTGTTTTGATAGGCATCATAGAGTGTCTTCAGCCAAAGCGAACTGGCAACAGCATCATCATCGAGATAGGCGAGAATATCGCTTTTGGCAACGCGCGCGCCAGTGTTCCGGGCGACGGATAGACCTGTGATGGGTTCGTAAACGTATGTCACGCCAACTCGTGCTTCTACGATTTCGCGAGTGCGATCGCTTGAGGCATTATCCACCACTACTACTTCAAAATCCGGGAAATCTTGCCCTAAACAGCTATCAATGGCGGCACCTAAATACTGCTCTCGATTGTGGGTACAGATAATCGCAGAAATTTTGGGTTTAGTCATTGCTCATTAGTCGGTGGTCAAAAAGTTAGCGGTCATGGGTCATTTATAACAAACAAATGACTAATGGCTACTAATGACATACGGACACAGGCGAGATGATGCTAAGAACTTGGGTCTTGTAGATGACCGTGCAGAACGATGAGAGTTTCCGCCAATTGGCTAAGGCGGGTTTCTAAGTCTTGTTTGCGAACCAGCAATTGCCGCAGTTTTTGATAACGCGCGATCGCTACACTTACAGTAGGAACCTGTTCTGGCGGACAGGGACGCGACCACAATTGACCATCCCCGTCCAAACCTACTAAGCGGTATCCGGTACGGGGAGATTCACACGTCACATTGCCATCCGGTTGATTGCATTCTTCTACGTAGTCCATCAACTGGTGTACAGATGCCGCATGGCCCGTTTCTACTGCCTCGCGCAACACTTCAACGCCTACTTCCGGTTCGCGGGCATGAGACTCTAACCAACCGTCTACAATTGGCCCTTCCAGGTAGAGGTCTTGAATTTGCCGCAAAATTTGATGTAGTTCTTTCTGCCAACCACCGACAATTACTTCGATTTCTTGCAGTAGGGTTGTCGCTAGGGCAGGATTGGCAGCATTACGATGGTTGGTGAAGCTGGGAGTTTTTAATTTCGGCAGCACTGGCGTTTTACCAGATTGCTTTTGGTCTGTCCAAGATTCTACGGTCATCGAAATCGATGGTGCGACATCTGGTGTCTGGGAACGCCACCCCATCCCGTCAGGCTGATTGCCTATTTCAGGATTTTTATCCGATAGCTGGTGTAGTGTCGTCTCAATCCGTTTTAATTCTGGTTTCATGGTTATTTCACGCCTAGTAGTAGAAATTAAAACCCGCTCTTGTGCCGCTTTCCAGCTTTGGTTACTCGCTTAATTTTCTATTTTATTTGTATTATTGTTGTCTGGTCTTGAACGACAAAAGAAAAATTTTACATTCACTCTTAACGAATAGAGTACCTTGGACACTCTAGTGGTGGATAAAATATATTTTTTGGGCTGTTAAATTTAACTTTGATGCAGAACCCGCCTGAAATCAGTAAAACAGCCTTTGTGACACGAGTTGATTCTACTTCTAATAGGCATCTAATCTTGGTGACTGGCCCGGCGCGGTCTGGCAAAAGCGAGTGGGCGGAAACTCTAGCAATGCGTTCGGGTAAGTCTGTTGTTTACGTGGCAACGGCTCAAGTTGATCCAGATGATTTGGAATGGCGATCGCGTATTGAACAACACCAGCAGCGACGACCGTGCGAATGGCAAACGCTGCAAGTTCCTATAACTCTAGCAGCAACGATTCAAGATTCTGTTCAGTCTACTTGTCTGTTGGTTGATTCTCTGGGAACGTGGGTGGCGAATTTCTTAGACCAAGACGATGAAGCTTGGGAGATTACCTCTGTGGAGTTGCTAGAGAGTCTTTTAAACTGTCCTGCTGATGTAATTTTGGTGGCGGAGGAAACTGGTTGGGGGGTTGTCCCCGCCTATCCCATCGGTCGGAAGTTCCGCGATCGCTTGGGAACTCTGTGTCGTCGTGTTGGCGCGATCGCTAATCCCGTTTTTCTGGTCACTGGCGGTCATGTTCTTAATCTTAGTCTCCTCGGTTCCCCTTTACCAGATTCTTAGTATACCTATTTGGTACTTTTGTCACCTATAATAAAGTAAATTTTTATCAAAATTTTAGAAGATGTAAATCGAGGCAATAACAAAAGAGGGTAGAAGCCGCTACGGTGGAAATACCTGCTTTTTTAGCGTAGAGTTACCCAACTTGTAAGGTTAGAATTGTCAGAGAAGATTAATTATTTTGTCTGACGCACAATCAACCCAGAGCAAGAAATGCTGAAGAAAACGATCGCCTAGATTAGAAGTAAGCTTTCCGAGGGAGCAGTTCGCCTATTTCCTAGTGTTAACTAGGAGTCAAATTCAGCTTATGGCATCCAAACACCAAGTCAGACAATATATTGCCTATTGGTTTCAGTTAGGCAAAAAGGTTTTAATTCACAATGGCAAAGAAGCGCTGCTGCCGCAACCTGTAATCCAGGGCGATCGCTACAGTGAAGAATTTGAAAGCTGCTGGCAGAAAATTATCTCACCAGAGTCAGGAGATTGTTATCTCGAAGGCACCCAGGAAACAATTGCCCAACTGCTGACACCAGGGTGGGACGTTTCACCTTGTGGGCGTTGCCAAATGCCCGTACCCATCAAGACAGTGGGAATGCCGCCAGAGTTGTGTCCCTGTAATGATTTGCCCAATTGGCCTAACACAGAAGTTCCACAACCGCGATCGCCTGTTAGCAGCCAATCTCGCTTAATTGAAATACGCGATCGCCTTCAGAGAGCCAGCGGCCAGTAAGACTTTTGCGGAGCCGGAGACGCTCCGCCTCCGGAGTTATGAATTATTAACTTCTAACTCCTAATTCCTATTCCTTTGTACCTCATAAGTCATAAAGTCATATGCCAATTTCGTGTTCGGGAAAATGGCACGAGCTTCAGTTAGCAAATCATCTAACACAATGGCATTACCAGGAGCATAGCGAGGGCTGAAATGGGTCATAATCAGCTGGTTGACACCCGCAGCATAAGCCACTTGCGCCGCCATCGTTGAGGTAGAATGCAAGCGATCGAAAGCTAACTGGGCATCTTGATGAGCAAAGGTGGCTTCGTGAATTAACACATCTGCATCCCGCGACAATTCCACCGCCTCGTCACAATAAACCGTGTCTGTACAGTAAACAATTTTGCGCCCGATCTCTGTCTCGCCACACAAATCGGTTCCGCTAATTTGCCGTCCATCTAGCAGCGTTACTGTTTCGCCACGCTTGAGTTGCCCATAGACGCGGCCAGGTGGAATTCCCATTTGGGCTGCTTTTTCCACATTGAAGCGCCCTGGACGGTCTTTTTCAGTTACTCGGTAGCCAAAAGCAGTCACCCGATGTTTTAGAGGAAGACAACTGACGATATATTCTTCATCTTCATACACTATCCCTGGTTGTACGGCGTGAACTTGGACGGGGTAAGAAAAATGAGTTGAAGAGTATTGTCTAGAAGCACGCAGGTATTCATTAAGACCAGCAGGGCCATAGATATCCATGCGTTGAGTATTGCCAGCCAAACCACAGCTTGCTAAAAGACCCATTAAGCCGAAGATATGGTCTCCGTGCATATGAGTGATAAAAATGCGGTCTAGTTGACCCATTTTCAGGTCACTCCGCAAGAGTTGGTGTTGGGTGCCTTCGCCGCAGTCAAATAGCCAGAATTTTCCCCTCTGGGGTAGACGGAGAGCCACGCTGGAAACGTTGCGCGATCGCGTTGGCACACCTGAGCTTGTCCCTAAAAAAGTAATCTGCATTCTGTTCTAGACAACGATCACAAAGTCTGAAAATAATCCAACTATAACTATCAGCATACAATTTCAAAACAATGGGTGACACTGAAGTGGCAAACGTGATAAATATATCTACTTTATAGAAGATGTACCCGGTTGCATATACCAAACCAAGCGGATATGCTCTGGGGTGTTTTGAATTAAAGACTTTATTGTTGCTCTCAATGCGGCTCAGGTTTAACGATCGCCATAACTAGAACGACCTTTATGTATAGTGTGAGGAAATTTCTCAGATGATAAGTCAACGTCTGCAATTGCTCTTTCAAAGACTACTCCATCCTTCTTCATCCGGGCTGACTATCTTATTGTGGATTGCCCTAGTTGCCCCTGCTCAAGCTGCGATGGAATTGCGCGTAGCAATTCAACAAGGTGTTAGCAAGATTACCATAGGCAGTTCTACCAAAGCTGTAATCCGCGACGGTGCTGGTCGAGTTGTGGGAGAAATGGCACCAATGGATGGCAAAGAAGCCCGTTCATCTGGCGGTAGCGTGGCGATGGATGGACGAAAAGCCACGGATCTATTGATTGAGCCGACCAGTGGCGGATATGTTTGGATAGGCGATCGCTGGTATCGGGGTCGCGCCCGCATCGTTCCCTCAGGCAAAGGACTCACCGCCGTTAACCAAGTCGATTTAGAACAATATCTCTACAGCGTCTTAGGGGCAGAAATGGGCGGCAACTGGCCCTTGGAAGCCCTGAAGGCGCAAGCTGTCGCCGCCCGCACCTACGCCCTTTATAAACGTCAAACTTCAGGTAATGGCGTTTACGATCTTGGCGACACCCAAAGTTCCCAGGTATACAAAGGTCTTGATACCGAAACTACAGGGACGCATCAAGCTGTAAATGCCACAGCAGGGCAAGTGCTAACTTACAACAACCAGCTGATTCTCGCCGTCTTCCATTCCTCCTCTGGAGGACACACGGAAAATGTGGAAAATGTTTGGACACAACCGCTTCCGTATTTGCGCGGTGTCGCAGACTACGACCAGGGAGCGCCCCCCTACCAGTGGCAGAAAACTTTCTCCAAGAGCGAACTCAGTCGCCTTCTCGGTGTGAGCAATATCAAAACCCTAGTCCCAGAGCGCACAACGCCTACGGGACGCATAATGACTATGAAAGTAGTGGGTAATGGGAGTACGCGGCGGATGAGCGGTAGTCAGTTGCGTAGCGCATTGGGACTTAAGAGTACCTGGTTCACTGTTAGTTCTTCCTCAACAGGTTTTCAGATCAATGGTCGCGGTTTCGGTCATGGTCTTGGTTTGAGCCAGTGGGGAGCTCATAATTTAGCTCAACAGGGAGTAAACTATCAGCAAATTTTGGGACACTATTATCAGAACACGTCCCTTACTAGCCTTCAAATTAAGTAAAAGTTAGGACGCGATGCAACTCAAAGAATCGCTGTGCAAAAGTGGGTATACATCTTTGTTCGATTTGACTACAGCAATTCAAGGGTTGGGCGCGATACTGTAGGGACATGGCAATGCCCATCGGTGTCAATTTAAGCCCCGGCGAATGAATTCGCGGCTACAAAAACCAAGTCCGCCTGCGCGGACTAACGGATCAAGATTCTTATAACCCGCGCAGGCGGGTTTTGTTTGTATAGCTGCGGTTTCAACCGCCAAGCTAACGTTAAGTTGACACCAATGGGCAATGCCATGTCCCTAACCTTGGTAGCTCTAACCTCAGAACCGCGATATATTCCACCGAACTGAGAAACGCTACATGCAAACGTCCGACCACAAAGCGTCAACGAAAAAGACTTGCGAGACAAAAAAAAGAAATCCCTCCTCTCTATGAATTCTCTAATCAACTAGGAGAGGAGGGTTGGGAAGTAGTAGGTTTGAATTACACCCCCTGTTATGGATATGGGTTCTTATTCAGACACCCAAAAGAATTGTTATGAACCGCTTTGATTGAGGCGGCGCTGCCATTCTGCATCAATTTTGTCAGATTGCTCAATTTCCTGTTCTATCAAGTCGTTTTCGGTGGTGTAAGCTAAATCATCACGACCGAGGACAGTTTTAGCAGCAAACTGTTGGGCATAGATGATTTTTTTCTGCAAGGCAGAATTGGCTTGATTTAACAAGATGGCACGATCTTGCCGCTTTTGATTCCTGCTTTCTACCCTTTTATTTTTGAATTGAATCCAGAAATAGCGAATTAAGGGGATGGCTAAGAAAGCTGTGCCGTAGCCTAATAAAATCCAGTAAATCGACTGTACGAAGGCGATCAGTCCGCCGGATTGTGCTAACTGCACTCCAACCTCACCCCGCAATAGGGAACCCAGAACTAAAGCACCGACGATATTCACCGCACCTAGTCCAGCTGAGAGCATATTCTGTCCGCTAGTGGCTTGACTAAAGCGCCAAGGACGCTCTCGCAGATAAGCACCCACTGCTTCGGAATTTCGCTCTTGGGCTGTAATTTGCAAGTCTGGGAAGTGATAAACTATGTCTCCGTCAGGGCTAACTTCCGGTTTCCCGTTAAATTTGGTTAGCACTGGCAGCATATAGTCTTCGTATTCTTTAGCCCATCCTGAGCCAGTTTCGTCAAGATAGGGGGCGATTTGTTCTGCTGTTACAGCACCGCCGTTGTTGCGAATTACGGTAGCGATCGCACTCCAGCGACGTTCTTCTAAATCGGCGTTAGGATTACCATCGCCAAACAGAAACGAGAAGACACCTTCTAGGAAGTTCATCTGTTTCTTTTCTGGAGATGCTACCCGCCGCCGTTCATAGCGATCGCCATAGTCTGGATAGAAAAACCACCAGATGTCTGGCCCAAACCAGAAGCGAGGCATGAAGATCATACCGCCGCCGCCGGAGTCATGGCTACCAGAATCGTCGTCACGGCTGGCAGAAGCCGCAATCATGATGGCAGCGATCGCTACAAATATCAGCACAATCGACGCTATCAAGATAATCCCGAAGGAAATCCGGATCAGGTAAAACAAAACCTTCCAGATTTTTTCCCACCATTCCTTCAGCCGCAGCCGCAAAAACTTGTTGTTGAGAATTGACCGAAAATTTTTCGGGAACAGGTAGACAATTTCACCTGTTTCTGCTACCTGCAAATGTCCCCCGGCATCGGAGGCTAAAGCGAGTAATCCAGCCTCCGTCATGTTGACGTTTAATCCAGCCTGAGTTGCCACGTCGCCAACGGTAACGCGGTAGCCCAGATGTTCAACTGCTCGCATGATGGTGGGATTTGGAGCCATGTCCGTCCCTCAATAAAAAAACTATTTGTCAATAATCTAAGTATAGAATTTTGGCTAAATAGACCAAGGGTAGGAATGACACCATTAATTGTAGCGATCGCTCTCTTGTCGTTTGTAGCGTTAGCAACACCAGCCACAGCAGCAAATCCAGAACACGTTCAACAATTGCTGAACACCAAACAATGTCCGGGGTGCGACTTAAGCGGTGCCGAATTGCGCGATGTTGATTTAAAGGCTGCTGATTTGCGCGGTGCTAATCTCGCTGGTGCTAATCTCAGCGCTGCGAATTTAAGCGGTGCTAATCTCGTTGGTGCCAATTTGGGGGGTGCCAGCTTGATTAATACCAACCTCAGTGGTGCAAATTTGAACGGTGTAAATCTTAACTATGCCGGACTAATCAAAGCTAATCTTGCTGGTGCTAACCTTGCTGGTGCTGGGTTGGTAGCGGCAAAATTACCAGGTGCCGATCTTAGCAATGCTGATTTGAGGCAAACTAATCTCACCAGTGCTGACTTGAGTAATGCAATTCTCAAAGCCGCAGATTTGCGGGGTGCTGACTTGCGAAATGCCGATTTGGAATATGCGATTTTGGATGGCGTTCAGCTAGACAGTGCTATTTTACCTGATGGCACTTTGTACTATTAAGTATTATTTGAACTGCTATAGCCATCTGACTTGATTTGTGAAACTTACCTTGGCATGATAACGAACCACGGAGGGCAAAAAATACACAGAGAGAAGTTATAGGAGAGACGGAGAATTTTTCTATAGCAATCCTTGCGGGGGCTGTAAAATTCTCTCTTTTCTTTCTGAATCGCCCTAGAGCGGTTCGTTGTTTCACGAATAAAATAGAACTGCTATATAAAATGTTACTGTTACAACTTTGGATACAAACTACTGGCTGTCGAAATAAACCGTTAAGGTAAAGGCACTTTGACAAGCAATTATAAATAGAACAGTTATGGCACAGATTTCTCGTCGCCAGTTCTTCCTATTCGCTGGATCTACTCTGGGAACGTTAGGATTAAGCCAGCTTAATATTCAACGACAGGCAGATCGGTATGGCAAAGTTCTGGCACAAAGTACCCCTCGCAAACTTGCCTTACTCGTCGGCATCAATAATTATCCCGATAAACCTCCAATTCAACCTTTGCGGGGGTGTGTCAATGATGTAGCGTTGCAGCGTCATCTGCTGATCCACCGCTTTGGTTTTAATCCCAAAGATATCTACACTCTGACTGATACACAAGCAACTCGCCAAGGAATTCTAGAGGCATTTGAAGAACATCTGATTAAGCAAGCCAAGCCTGGAGATGTGGTAGTGTATCACTACTCAGGACACGGTTCTCGCGTTTCCGATCCAGATCCAATTGTTGTTGAGCCAGGTAGTAAGAGTGGATTAAACGGCACTTTCGTTCCGGTTGATGCCACACTACCCACCGGATACCCAGAAAAAGGCGGTGTCGTCAAGGACATTATGGGACACACATTGTTCCTGCTGATGTCAGCATTGCAAACTGAAAATTTCACCGCTGTTCTAGATAGTTGTTACTCTGGTGGTGCTACCAGGGATCGTCGGGTGCGATCGCGAGATGGAGGCATGAAACTACAGATTTCTCCTGAAGAAAAAGCGTATCAACAAAGGTGGCTGTCAAAACTGAAGCTTTCGCGCGAAGAATTTGTCAAGCGGTATCGGGCGGGAGTTGCCAAAGGAGTTGTACTCGCTGCAACAGATCCTTCTCAAACGGCGGCAGATGCACGTTTTAATGGCTTCCATGCGGGAGCATTTACCTATTTACTGACACAGTATCTCTGGCAGGAAACGGGTACGCCGGAGAGTGCGATCGCCCACGTAACTAAACATATACTGGACGCAGATAACCAAACTCCCCGTTATGAAGTTAAAGTTGGCAGGGGATATGAAAACCAACCTATCTATTTCATCAACACCCCAAGTTCGGTAGCAAATGCAGTCATTACCGAAGTTAAAGGAAATAAGGCAACGTTGTGGTTGGGTGGTTTAGACCTGGCAACTATTGAAAATGGCACGGTGTTTACTATTATCGGTGCTAAGGGAGGTAGTGGAGGTAAAGTGACCCTCCAATCGCGTGAGGGCTTAATTGGAATAGCGACAGTTGAGGAGGTTGTTAAACCAGGGACACTGTTGCGGAAGGTAGATTAATTCTGTGTTATCTGTCTTCCCTAGATCCGCTAGAAAATGAATTCCCTGGCGAGTGAGTGGGGAAGCGAAAAATACCCACTATTTCGGTTTACCAACTGGTTGATGGCGAGTATATCTTTAATCAGTTTAGAGAAAATGACCGGATTGAATCGCCCACATTCCCAGAGTTGAACTTAACGGCTGAACAGATTTTTAAAGTTGGGCAAGAAATTTAGGTATATCTCCATCCCTACCTGCATAACCTCCAGCCTCCCAGAGATATATTGCAGCAGTAGGAACTAAATCAGACGCAACAGAGGGCAGGTGCAGTTATGGCTCAATTCCTGAAACGCAGCTCTATGCAGAAGAAATCGCCCAAAACATTACATAGGCTAGTATTGCTCTCAGATATAGTCCATCGGAGTTTGGCTCTATTTATCGGTGTTCTCTTATTGTCAGAATCCGTCGCTGCCATACCAGCAGGGATAGGGGTAAGAATAAGCCAACAGCCAGCCGCTACTGAGGAAGACGCAACCCGCGCCGCAGCCGGGCGAGCCTATAAGGAAGGAGATCAGCTATATCAGCAAGGAACAGCCGAATCTCTGCGACAGGCAATTGCCAAATTGAACGAGGCACTCCCCCTTTATCAAGCAGTCGGCGACAAAAAAGGGGAAGCCGTCACCCTCTTGGGCATCGGCAAAATCTACGACGCATTAGGAGAAAAGCAAAAAGCCCTGGAATTCTACAACCAATCCTTGCCCTTGAGACGGGCGACTGGGGACAAAGTAGGGGAAGGCGTTACTCTCAACAACATCGGTCGAGTCTACTCCGATTTAGGAGAAAAGCAAAAAGCCCTGGAATTCTACAACCAATCCTTGCCCTTGAGACGGGCTACTGGGGACAAAGTAGGGGAAGGCGCTACTCTCAACAACATCGGTCTAGTCTACGACGATTTAGGAGAAAAGCAAAAAGCCCTGGAATTCTACAACCAATCCTTGCCCTTGAGACGGGCGACTGGGGACAAAGTAGGGGAAGCCCGTACCCTCAACAACATCGGTCGAGTCTACTCCGATTTAGGAGAAAAGCAAAAAGCCCTGGAATTCTACAACCAATCCTTACCCTTGAGACGGGCTACTGGGGACAAAGTAGGGGAAGGCGTTACTCTCAACAACATCGGTCGAGTCTACTCCGATTTAGGAGAAAAGCAAAAAGCCCTGGAATTCTACAACCAATCCTTGCCCTTGAGACGGGCGACTGGGGACAAAGTAGGGGAAGGCGTTACTCTCAACAACATCGGTGGAGTTTACGACGCATTAGGAGAAAAGCAAAAAGCCCTGGAATTCTACAACCAATCCTTACCCTTGAGACGGGCTACTGGGGACAAGGCAGTGGAAGCCCGTACCCTCAACAACATCGGTGGAGTTTACGACGCATTAGGAGAAAAGCAAAAAGCCCTGGAATTCTACAACCAATCCTTGCCCTTGAGTCGGGCTACTGGGGACAAGGCAGTGGAAGCCCGTACCCTCAACAACATCGGTGGAGTTTACGACGCATTAGGAGAAAAGCAAAAAGCCCTGGAATTCTACAACCAATCCTTGCCCTTGAGTCGGGCTACTGGGGACAAGGCAGTGGAAGGCGTTACTCTCTATAATGTTGCCTACCTAGAACGCAACAGAGGCAATCTCAACGAAGCTTTCATTCAGATGGAGGCTGCCATTGAAATTTTTGAAAAACTCCGCACCAACGTTGCTAGCCAGCAACTCCGCGCCTCATACTTCGCTACAGTGCAGAATTATTACAAGTTCTACATTGACCTGCTGATGCAGTTGCACAAACAGCAACCCTCCAAAGGGTTCGACGCTCTAGCCCTAAATGCCAGCGAACGCGCCAAGGCACGCAATCTCTTAGAACTCCTCACCGAAGCAAACGTTAACATTCGCTCTCGTGGAGACTCTGAATTAATTAAACAAGAGCGCACCTTCCAACAGCAACTCAACGCCGCCGAACAAAGCCGGGTAAAACTCCTCGAAGGTTCTTATAACAACAAACAGTTAGCCGAGATAAAAAAACAAATTGAATCCCTCCTCACCGAACTAGATCGAGTCCAAGCGCAAGTCCGCGTGAAAAACCCCGCCTACGCAGCCATCTCTCAACCGGGAGCCTTCACCCTCAACCTGCAACAAATTCAACAACAGGTACTTGACGACAACACCCTGCTATTGGAATATTCTCTAGGTGAAGAACGCAGCTATCTTTGGGCAGTCACCAAAACAGGCATCACCAGCTACGAACTCCCTAAACGCGCCGACATCGAAGCCACAGCCAAGGAATTCTACAATCAACTTAAATCGGAAACAGGTAGCCTAGAATCTGGCATGAAATTGAGCCAGATTCTACTCTCCCCCATAGCAAATCAACTAAGTAACAAACGCTTACTCATCGTCAGTGACGGCGCATTGCAATCAATTCCCTTCGCCGCACTGCCGATAAAGAAAACCTCTCCCCCAACCCCTCCCCTGCAAGGGGAGGGGAGTAATCATGCACCCCCTTCCCTGCAAGGGAAGGGGGCTGGGGGGTTAGGTTTCACTCCCCTACTCGTCCAAAACGAAATCGTCTCTCTCCCCTCCGCCTCAACCCTCGGCGTATTACGAAGTCAACTCAAAGGACGCGCACCTGCTGCAAAAACCGTCGCCGTCTTAGCAGATCCCATCTTCACCTCCGACGACAAGCGGTTGACATCCCAACCCCAGCAAAGCAACACTACAATTGCCAGGGACGCGAAACGATCTGCCGAAGAAGCCTGTCGCACCTCCGATCTCGAACGGCTTGAGTACAGCAGTAAAGAAGCTGAACAGATTCTCAAACTTGTACCTGCTTCTCAACACCTACAAGCCTTGGGTTCTAAAGCTTCTCACGCTACAGCCACCAGTCCCGACTTAGCTCAGTATCGCATGGTGCATTTCGCCACTCACGGCTGCGTCAACGAAGAGCAACCACAATTATCCGGCTTGGTGCTATCCCTGTTTGATGACAAAGGCAATCCGACAAATAATGGTTTCCTGCGTCTCCACGACATCTACAACCTCAATCTCCCCGCCGAACTCGTCGTCCTCAGCGCCTGCGAAACTGGACTAGGTAAAGATGTCAAGGGAGAAGGACTCATTGGGTTGACACGCGGCTTTATGTATGCAGGTGCGAAGCGAGTCGCTGTGAGTTTGTGGCGCGTCAATGATGTGGCAACGTCAAAGCTGATGGAGAAATACTACCAACAGATGCTGGACAAAGGGCTAAATCCGGTAGCAGCCCTGAGAGCAGCACAGATAGAAATGTGGCAAACTGAGCAATGGAAAGCCCCCTACTACTGGGCGGCTTTTGTGGTGCAAGGCGAGTGGAGATAATTAACACGCGATTAAATTTAGCACTACCAAGTGGGTTGATTAAGAAAAAGATGCGATCGCATCTCTTCATCTCAACCCAAATGACCAACCAAAGCGCGTTAAATTAGCTTAAAGAGCATTATTGAACGATACACTGACAGGCTACACTTTCGCATTAGCGCAGAATTACAGAGACAGATATGCCAAGAACTCAACGCAACGACAACTTTATTGACAAAAGCTTCACGGTAATGGCGGATATAATCCTGAAGATCCTGCCAACCGATAAAAAGGCAAAAGAAGCCTTCGCCTACTACCGCGATGGTATGTCAGCGCAGGCGGATGGAGAATACGCCGAAGCCTTGGACAATTACAGGGAAGCTTTAACATTAGAGGAAGACCCTTACGACCGCAGCTATATCCTCTACAATATGGGGCTGATATACGCCAGCAATGGCGAACTTGAGCAGGCTTTGGAATACTACTATGAGGCGATTGAACTCAACCCGCGTATTCCCCAAGCCTTGAATAATATTGCCGTGATTTTCCATTACCAAGGAGAAAGGGCAAAAGAAGCTGGGGACATGGACAGCGCAGAAGCTTTATATGACAAAGCAGCCGAGTATTGGAAACAAGCAATAAGCATGGCTCCCAATAACTACATCGAAGCCCAAAACTGGCTCAAAACTACTGGGCGCTCTAAGATCGATGTATTCTTCTAGCTATTAGCTATAGCAGTCCTATTTGATTTGTGAAAAAAACGAACCGCCCAGACACAGAGGAAGAGAAGAGAGAGAAGTTTACACCTCATTTAGGATTGCTATATTAGCTATTAGCTACTAACCAATGACCACTAACAACTAAAGAAATCTGATGATTGACCGCGAACAAGTTCGTAAAGTTGCCCATCTTGCTCGTCTGGATATGAAACCTGAAGAAGAGGAGCAATTTACTACTCAATTGGGTAGTATTTTAGAATATTTTGAACAACTGAGCGAACTAGATGTCAGCAATGTGGAGCCAACAACCCGGGCAATTGATGTCAGCAATGTGACGCGACCCGATGAAATGGAAGCCTATCCCAATCGGGAAGCTATCCTTACTGGTGCGCCAGATCGGGAAGAGGATTTCTTTAAGGTGCCGCAAATTTTAAGTGCTGAATAAGCAGAAGTTTATAAAGTGGGTAATACCCACTTTATAAACTTTATTTTTAGTTTTTTGATAGGTGCAAGCTGTCAAAGGAGAAAATTATGGGTTTGGGTGTTCTTGTTGATGGAAAATGGGTCAGCGAACGGGAACAAGAAGACTCCCAAGGGAAATTTATTCGCCCCTCGACGACCTTCCGCAACAAAATTACAGCCGATGGTTCTAGTGGTTTTAAGGCTGAAGCTGGGCGCTATCATCTGTATATTTCTTGGGCTTGTCCTTGGGCGCAGCGAACCGCGATTATGCGAAAATTGAAGGGGCTGGAGGATGTTATCAGCCTCTCAGCTGTTGGCGCGGTTATCGATCAAAATAGTTGGGAATTTACTGATGAGCCGGGTGGGATTCCCGATACTGTGAACGGCAAGAATTATCTTTGGGAAGTCTATCTGGAAGCAAATAAAAATTACAGCGGTCGCGTAACGGTTCCTGTGCTTTGGGATAAAGAAACTGCGACGATTGTAAATAATGAATCTCGCGAAATTATCCGGATGTTGGATACGGAATTCGAGAATTTCGCTAAGCCAGATGTAAATTTTTATCCGTCAGATTTACAGGAGGCGGTTGATAAGACTATCGATGCTATTTATCAACCAATTAATAATGGTGTTTATCGGGCGGGATTTGCTACTAGCCAAGCAGCGTATGAGGAAGGCGTAACAGACTTATTCGATGCTCTCGATTATTGGGAAAAGGTGTTAGATAGGCAACGCTACCTTTGTGGCGATCGCATAACTGAGGCAGACTGGTGTATTTTCACAACGCTGTTGCGCTTCGATGCGGTATACTATGTCCATTTCAAATGCAACTTGCGCCGCATTGTTGACTATCCCAATCTGTGGAACTACCTCAAAGACCTTCATCAACAGCCAGGGGTGAAGGAAACTTGCAATCTAGACCACATCAAACGGCACTACTACAAAAGTCACCCAAAAGTCAACCCGACTCGAATTGTGCCTAAAGGGCCGTTAATTGATTTTGACACACCCCACAACCGCGAACAGCGATCGCATACGCCTGCGGCGATCGCCTGAGACTCGCTGCTGTCAAAGTATGATTTTTTCAACAGAAGAGACGCGATTAATCGCGTCTCTTTATCTTTGTGGTTCCTTAAAAAAGGGGCAAAGAGCTTTTAACCGCAGATTTGTTGCAGTGTAGGCGTAAAGTCAGGGTAGGAAATAGCCGCTGCTTCAGCACGGTTAATTGTGGTAGTCCCAGAGGCGTTGAGGGCGGCAATGGCGAGACTCATGGCTATCCGGTGGTCGGTATGACTATCAACATCGATGCCTGTGAGGGGAGTACCGCCAGTAATTTCTAGCCCATCGGGTAGTTCTGTAACCCTGGCTCCCATACGATTGAGTTGAGATGCCATGACAGCAATGCGATCGCTTTCTTTAACCCGCAACTCAGCTGCATCCCGAATTACGGTAGTTCCTTGGGCAAAAACAGCCGCCACTGCCAAAATCGGTATTTCATCAATCAGACGGGGAATCAAATCGCCAGCAATTTCGCACGCCTTAAGGGAACTAGAACGCACCCGTAAATCTGCCACAGGTTCGCCAGCAACAACCCGCTGATTTTCCATCTTAATATCTGCTCCCATCATCTCCAGAGCCTCCAAAATGCCGGTGCGGGTAGGATTAACACCGACATTTTCAACCCATACCTCAGAACCCGGTACAATCGCCCCAGCGACCAGCCAAAAGGCAGCTGAACTGATATCGCCGGGAACAATAACATTTTGTCCTGTAAGTTGGGCTGGCCCAGTAATGGTGGCGCTGTTGGTTTCCGGGTCTAGCTTGATTTCTGCGCCAAAGGCTCGTAGCATTCTTTCGCTGTGATCGCGGGACAGCGCGGGTTCGGTAACAGTGGTTTGTCCCTCGGTCATCAACCCAGCTAGAAGGATGCAGGATTTGACTTGTGCTGACGCTATAGGCGACTGATAGTGGATTGGTGAGAGCTGCTGCCCTTGAATCGCCAGTGGTGCTAGAGAACTCCCCTGACGCCCCCAAATTTGTGCGCCCATTTGTTGTAATGGTTTGACAACGCGGGACATAGGACGCGATCGCAGGGAACTATCACCCGTAACTGTAAAAAAACGCCCTGGATGAGAAGCTAGAAGTCCCAGCATTAGCCGCATGGTGGTGCCTGAGTTTCCAGCATTCAAAATATCAACGGGTTCTTGGAGTAACCCCAGTCCGATGCCCCGAACCCGCACCAGTTCTATGTTGAGTTCGGAAATCTCAGCCCCCATAGCCCGGAAACAGCTAGCGGTGCTGCGAGGGTCTTCTCCTAAGAGTAGTCCCTGAATTTGGGTTTCTCCTTGCGCGATCGCTCCCAACATCAGGGCGCGGTGAGAAATCGACTTATCCCCCGGCACCCGGATATGTCCTTGTAAGGATAGCCCGGATGCGGGTCTTTGCACGATTAAGTTATCCCGATCTTCAGTAGTTTTCAGCGTAACAACTGCGGTAGGCATAGGGATGGACTGGGATAAGGTTGCAAATAGTGATTCTACCAAGGCAATGACATAGAGCGATCGCCCACTACTTCCAAAGCCCAATAACTACCGCTGAAAGCCCATCCCAAGTTTCTTTTTACCCTTGCCCTTAGGCTTTGATTTATTGACTTCTGCCAGAGCTTCTTGAAACAGATTATGTAAGTGCAGTGGGACACTGGCAATTTCTGGTAAATATGGCTCTAGCGGCTTATTGTATTCTTGCAGGAGAGCATCCAAATCCCTAATCTTAAACTCGGGACGCTGTAATACTGTTTGCAATAGCTTTTCCAACTGGTTTGGGTACGCTTTAGCTAACCGATGCCAGATGAAGACGTTAATCGCTGGGTCTTCTAGATATTGGCAAACCAGTTTTTCTGCACCTTCGATGTTTTGCCAGTCTTCTGCTTCTAGCATTGCCTTAAAACGGCTGTAAGTTGGCAGAAAAATCTGACCCCAGCGGGGATGGGTGAGGGCTGTTAACTGTTCAGCTTTCTTCAAAGAAGCAGGTAACTCAACTTTGGGTGTCACCATTTTAGTTGGGTTTTTACTGTCAAACATTTGCGCGATCTCTTTTGAGTCAGCCCCCGCTTCTTCTGCCGCTGCTTTCATTTCCTCTTGTGTCATCCCAGCTTCTTCGGCTAACTCGGAGAGGGATTTGTTTTCATCAATGCCTGCTGCTGCGAAGCGCCGTTTAGTAAGTATCTCCTGAAATTCTTCAATTTTCTTATTCAGTTGATATCCCGGTAGGGTTACTTCGTCGTTACCAAAAAATTCCAGAAAATCTTGGTGATATTGCTCTACTGACTGCCAGGCTAGCTCTAGCAGTTCTGGAGCGTCGCTGTAAAGGGCGTTCTTGTAGTTGTCCTTAAAGTTGCCAATTGCCACTGCCAGCTTTGGTTTACCCAATCGACCCATTGGTATACAAGGGCCAGAGAACATCCAGTAGGTATCTGTTATCGGAGCAATGCGACTCAGTAAAATTTCCCCCTCCTTAAACCGCGTCATTTCTTCTAATGTCAGGGGATTGTTTGGCTTGACGATGTAGTGCTTTGCAGTTAGCCAATTCATCAGCTCAAAGCCATCCGGTAGCACTTGGATTACAGAAAATAGAGCAATGAAGCTCCGCCGCCAGTTGCTAACTAAGTTGCGATCGCTTGGTGACAAATCTGGCTGGTTTTCCAGAAAAATATCTAAAGTTTCTCTATCACCAACTTTTCCTTCTGTCAAGAAGGTATCAATTATCAAGTCTCTTTGAGCAATATCCTGACGCTCAGGGCGGGACTTTTGTGCCGCATAAGTTTCTAAGGATTCCGCCAGTTCTCCTTCTGCTTCCATAACAAACTCAATTAAAGCTTGTTTAAGAAAGTACGATCGCTCCAGTATTGCATCCACAGCTCAATCTCTCTGTTCAACAATTCTAGATTAAAGGTTATTCGAGAAATCGCACCTTTCTCTGAAGGTTGAATTGAAGTGACTATATTCAAATTCAATTCAGTTTCAATTCATCAGTATAAAAATAAAAATAATAAAGCCCTCATCCTTAGCAGGAGAGGGCTTTATGTTAAGAATAACCTGGCACTGAGCTATTTTCCCAGGCAGTCACCCACCAAGTATCTTCGCCGCAGCCGCGTTTCACCTCCGAGTTCGGGATGGAGTCGGTGTGGTTCCACAGCGCTAATA